>VBAI01000086.1 GCA_005882295.1 Candidatus Segetimicrobium genomatis
TCCGCGACGAGATCCAGCAGCGGATGATCGGCAGGCAGTTCCGCGGTGCGCATGAGGACAGCGCGCCATCCTTGCCGTTTGACGTCCTGCGCGAGCTGCACGGCAGACGGATCATCCGGCGCGCGATACTGCAGGACGGCGGCGATGACCGTCGCCAGGTGGCGCGCCGGCAACCCCGCATCGATCGCGGCGCGGGCGGGACCGCAGAGCCTTTCAGCGGCCCCCAGCTTGCGGAGCGGATCGCGTGCCACCCTGGCAATGGGGTCACGCAGCCGTGGATCACTGAAGCGCGTCAGGCTCCGGCCCGCATACTCGATCAGCTCCTGGCGGTCAAATCCGGGGTGGCGATGCTGCAGCGCGGCAACGGCTTCGGTGGCCACACCGTCAACGATCCGCCGGATCCCAGAGTCCTGCATTGCCTCGTCGATGACCCTGTGCCCGCGCTGGGCTCCCAAGTAGGCGACCGCCGCGTGGAGTCCGTTGACCAGCCACAGCTTGCGGACGCGATACGGTTCCAGATCCTCGACGAACGCCACGCCCTCGATCCGGGGGACCTCACCGACCCAGGCAGCGCGTGCCACGAGAAATTCGAACGATTCCTCCACGGTCACTGTCAACGGCGGCCGGCCTGGTGACGCCGTCACAATCCGATCGACGACGCAGTCAGGAAACCCCGCCCAGGCAGGCACTGTCCAACCCGCCTGACCTTCCACCAGCGCGCGCAGCCTCGTCGAGTTGCCCGTCATGTTCTCACAGGCGATGACGTTGACCGCCGCGGCCGGATGGCGGCGCAGGCCCTCCCGGATGGGTTCCGCCACGGCCGGCAGGACCCCGGGCCCCACCGCCGTCGTAACCAGCTGCGCCCCGGCGACCGCGCCCGTCACGGCGTCGACATCGGCGGCATGCAGCGCGCGCACGCCGTCAACGGTTTCCACCCGCTCGCTGTCGCGCGTAAGAATCCGGACCGGGTACCGCCCAAGCGCGTTCAACTGCGCGACGACCTCGTCGACCACATCAACGAAGGTGACGTCATAGCCATAGCGCCGCAGCACGTAGCCGACCAGGCCGCGGCCGATGTTCCCGGCGCCGAATTGAACCGCCCGAGCCATTAATCCTTTTCGCCCTCTCCTCGGGAAGAGGGCGCAGGGTCAGGGGCTTCCTGCCAGGGGCGGCCCAGCGTCTCATACACGTCGGCGGGGCTGGCCGTGTTCCACAGGGTCTTCGAGACCGCCTCATCTTCCAGCACCCGGGCCAGATTGGCCAGGACGCCGATGTGTTCCTCGCGGATCGCCGCGATCCCGACGACCAGGTGCGCCACGTTTGAACCGTCCCAGTTCACGCCGTGGGGAAACTGGGCAACCGCCACACCGGTGGAAAGGATAAGCGTCTTGTCTTCGAAGGTCCCATGCGGAATCGCCACGCCGTTCCCGACGTACGTGGACATCGTCAGCTCGCGTGCCTTCATGGACGCGACGTACGCGGGTTGCACATAGCCGCCGCCAACGAGCAACTGGCCGACCAGGTCGATGGCCTCATCCCGGCCGGGCGCCTGCTGGTCCAGCAGGATCATCTCCAGGCTGAGGACCGGTTTGGGCGGCAGCACGCGTCTCAGCTCGAGATGGACTCGCCCGCCTTGAGCTTTTTCACCAGGTCATCGTAGACCGGGTTATTCACGAAGTTCATGAACGAGATGACCACTGCCGCTGGCGCGACTTCCTGCGCCCGCTTCGCCAATCCTGTGTGCGCGATGATGACATCCGCGTCCTTGGGGATCGCGTGCACGGCGGCGTGGACGACCTCAACGGTGAGTCCGGCATCCTTCAGCTTGCGCTTCAACTGGTTCGCGCCAATGAGGCTCGACCCCATCCCGGCCTCGCATGCAAAGACAACCTTCCGGACCTCCGCCGCCTGCTTGACGACCTGCCCCATGCTGCGCCTCCGCCAATCCGCCTACGCCCGCTCGCGCACCGGGTTTGCCTTGAGGATGGCCGAGCCGACCACAAACGACACCACAGCCCCGACCAGGATGCCCGCCAGCACCCCGAAGTGGCCGCCCCGCGGGGTCATGGCCAACTCCGCAAAGATGCTGCCCGGTGAAGGCGTCGCCACCAGACCCGCGCCTGTGAGCACAAACACGATGTCGGCGGCAATTCCCCCGGCCCACATCGCCACGATCATGATCGGGTGCATCAGCACGTACGGGAAGTAGATCTCGTGGATGCCCCCAAAGAAATGGATGATGATCGCGCCCGGCGCGGACTGCTTGGCGCTTCCCTTGCCCACCATCCAGTACGCTAGCAGGAGGCCCAGCCCGGGCCCCGGATTGGTTTCCAGCAGGAAGTGAATCGCCTTCCCCGCCTGCGCCGACGTCTGGACTCCCAATGGGGCCAGGATGCCGTGGTTGATAGCGTTGTTCAGAAACAGCACCTTGCCGACCTCGATCGGGATATCTGCCAGGGGAATGAGCCGGCTCGCAATCAAGGCCCGCACACCGGCCGCCAGCACCCCGTTGCCGGCCATAATCACCGGACCGATGGCCACACGGCCCAGGAGCGCCACGATCCCGCCGAGGATGCCGGCGGAGAAGTTGTTCACCAGCATCTCGAAGCCGCTGGGCGTCCGGGGCTGCAGGACCGCGTCGACCTTCTTGATGAGCCAGCCCCCCAGCGGGCCGACGATCATGGCGCCGAGGAACTGCGGAACGTCGGATCCGACGACGATGCCGACGGTGGCCACCGCGCCGACGACCCCGCCACGGTGCCCGTAGATTAGCGTGCCGCCGGTGAAGCCAATGAGGATCGGCAACAGGTACACGATCATCGGGCCGACGAGCTTGGCCAGGTTTTCGTTAGGCGTCCAGCCGGTAGGAATGAAGAAGGCGGTGATCAAGCCCCAGGCGATGAACGCCCCGATATTCGGGATGACCATTCCGGCCATGAAGCCACCGTACCGTTGCATCCGCTCTTGCATCCGGGACACCTCCAGTGGAGGTATTGTGCTGCTTTCCTTCAAGGCGTACGTGATTACCCGCGCATGTTCCTTCAGGTCTTCTCTGACCTGTAGGGCAGGAAAGCCAGATGAACGCCGGGACGTCGGCGACCATCTACGCGCTGGCGGGCACCAACCTGATCGTGTCCTTTCTCGGCATCGGCGCCGCCCCGCTGGCGCTAAACGTCCGCCAGCGCCGCACCGCATAGGGGAGCCCGACTGGACTGCAAAGAAGGAGGGGACTGTCCCCTCCTTCAAGGGTTTTCACGACCCGCCGGCGGTCTGCTCCGGGCGACTGGAGGAAATTGGCGGATGAATGGATCCGGCGTCGCGGACGGCAGCGCGGTCAGGAGTGCGGACAGTTGGCGGCAAAGTGTTCCTTTGCTTCTCCAGGCCTGATTGGCTAGAATTGCATCCGTGGGCCCTTAGCTCAGCGGGTAGAGCGCCGGGCTTTTAACCCGGGCGTCGGGGGTTCGAGTCCCTCAGGGCCCACCAGAAGATTGCCGGGGCGGAGAGCGCACTTCTCGAAGTCCCGGCAATCTTCTGGTTTGTCGGTGGGCGAACCCCCGACGCCGTGGGAGTCTGAGGGAGGCACTCCCTCAGGTATTAGGGGGCAGCGAGCGCAAACGTACTAACCAAATTCGGCACAACATTGCACCGCGAGCGATCAGGGGGACGTGTCCCCCTGAGGAGGACGCGACTGCGTCCGACGCGTCGGCGGGTTCGAGTCCCTCAGGGCCCACCAGATATGAGGAGCGAGGGTAGGCACCTGGGGATCGCGCCAGCGACGCGAAGTAGGTCTAAGAGAATAGCTCAAATAGATTATGATTGCCTCAAGCGCATGGCAACTGAGCAGCTCGAAATCAGAATGGCGCGTTTGGAAGGCG
>VBAI01000040.1 GCA_005882295.1 Candidatus Segetimicrobium genomatis
CTGATCAACTCCAACGACCCGGCGAAATACCCCGACGACAGCTTCTCCAGCATGCAGCGCCGGGCCCAAGAGAAGCGGTATCCGTTCCCCTATCTGTTTGACGAGACGCAGGAGGTGGCCAGGCAGTACGGCGCCACCCGCACGCCGGAGATCTTCCTCTTTGACGAGCGGCGCGTGCTGCGCTACCACGGCGCCCCGGACGACAACTACGAGGACCCCGCCGCGGTCCGCCAGCCTTACCTGCGGAACGCGATCGAGGCGCTGCTGGCCGGAAAGATGCCGACGCCGGCCGAAACAAAACCGGTGGGCTGCACCATCAAGTGGAGATGATCTAGGCTGTCATTGCGAGGCGCGAAGCGCCGAAGCAATCTCCGTTGACGAAGATTGCCACGGGGGCTTCGCCCCCTCGCAACAGGGGAGATCGCCACGCCCCTGCGGGGCTCGCGATGACAAGGGTGCGGGGATTATCGGCTGAGCCCGGAGGAAACCGATGACATGAGTGGCACCGGCGGCGAGTGGAAAGATTGGATCATCGTCCTACGTGTGCAGGCGCAAGACCGTTACCCGCCCACACAATGGGCGTGGGGGACGGCCCCGTGCTCCGCGGATGCCACTGATGCGCAACTATTGGCGGCACTCCCGGAGGCGCGCTGCGAAGGCGATCTGAGGGAAATCGCGCTGGCAAAGCCGACCATGTTGCCAAAGGGGTCTTAACGGCAAAGCCTCCGCCCGCCGGCGGCGGCGACCAAACCCGTCGGCTGCACCATCAAGTGGAGATAGTGGATCCCATGAGTTGAAGAGTTGGAAAGTTGAAGAGTTGGAGACTACAGGCGCTTTCGCTCTCCAACTCTCCAACTTTCAACTTTTCAACTCGCTTCCTTTAGACGTCGAAGTACAGGTAGAACTCTGCCGGGTGCGGCCGCATCCGCACAAAGTCGCCTTCCTTGTGCCGCTTCAGCTCGATCCACGCCTCGATGAGATCCGGCGTGAAGACCCCGCCCTCCAGCAGGAAGGCGTGATCCGCCTCAAGCGCGGCCAATGATTCATCCAATGAGCCCGGAAGCTGTTTGATCTTCTTGGCCTCCGCCTCCGGCAGTTCGTACAGGTCCACGTCCATGGGGTCGCCGGGATCGATCTTCCGGCGGATCCCGTCCAGTCCCGCCATCAGCAGGGCCGCAAACGCCAGGTACGGGTTGGCAGACGGATCCGGCGGCCGGTATTCAATCCGCTTCGACCGCGGGCTCGTCGAGTAGACCGGAATGCGCACGGCGGCGCTGCGGTTGCGCTGCGAGTAGACCAGGTTGACCGGGGCCTCGAACCCGGGGACCAGCCGCCGGTACGAGTTCGTGGTCGGCGCGCAGAACGCCATCAGCGCGGGCGAATGGGCGAGCAGACCTCCGATGTAGTACCTCGCCAGATCGCTCACCTGCGCGTAGCCCTTGGGGTCGAAGAACAGGTTCACCTCATCCTTCCAGAGGCTCTGGTGACAGTGCATGCCCGACCCGTTGTCGCCGAAGATGGGCTTGGGCATGAACGTGACCGTCTTGAAGTGTTGCCGGGCCACCATCTTGGCCAGGTACTTGTAGAGCATCATCCGGTCGCCCATGTCGGTCAGCGTGGTGAAGCGCAGATCGATCTCGCACTGGCCGGCGGAGGCCACCTCATGGTGGTGGACCTCGACCTCGATCCCCGCTTCCTTCATCTTCAGAACCAGTTCGGAGCGGAAGTCCTGCAGGCTGTCGGCCGGCGGTACTGGGAAGTACCCCTCTTTGTGCCGGGGCTTGAACCCCAGGTTGGGCTTTTCGTCCCGCCCGCTATTCCAGGCTCCCTCCGCCGAGTCGATCGAGTAGAAGGCGGAGTGCTGCGTCAGGTCATAGCGGACATCATCGAACACAAAGAACTCGGCTTCCGGCCCCCAGTAAGTAGTCGTGGCGATTCCCGATTTGGCCAGATAGCCCTCCGCTTTTTGCGCAATGTACCGGGGATCGCGGGTGTAGCGCTCTCGCGTCACCGGGTCCACGATGTCGGAAATCAACAGGAGGGTCGGCACGTGCAGGACGGGATCGACCCGCGCGGTGCGGGCGTCGGGCACCAGCAGCATGTCGCTCTCATCGATGGCTTGAAATCCGCGAATGCTGCTGCCGTCGAACCCGATGCCCTCGATGAACATGCTTTCATCCAGCTCGTCGGCGGGCGCGGAGAAGTGCTGCCAGGTGCCGACCACGTCGGTGAACCGGAAATCCACCATCTGCACCCCCTGCCGGCGGCAGAGGTCAATCACCTGTGAGGGATTGACCATCCCTTGGTCTGCGAGATGATTGCGGATCTGCTCCTTCATGCCGTGCCCTCCTGTATGAAAACAGATACGGCGCCCCCGCAAGGAGGGCGCCGTGGCCCTGCACACAACTATATGTTTCCCCGGAATATAGCAGAGAATATCATGCCGGTCAAGTTGATTGTGCCTTCCTCACTCCCGGGGGGCCACGGCGGGCTGCGCTGTAGCGGTAGATCGCTCAACCATCCCCGCAGGCGGCGCCACTTTCCAGAACAACGGCGCGTACTGCTCCCAGAGCCGCAGCACGGTCTGTGCGTGCCGGCTCCCGGTCAGCCGCGCATGGCTGGCAATCAACTTCTGCAGCTGCGCCTCGTCGTCTGCACCGCGCAACCGTTCCCAGCGCACGTGCTCGGGGTTGCACCGGGCGGGAAGGATATGGTCCGCATCGAGCACGTAGGCGGTTCCCCCGGTCATGCCCGCGGCAAAGTTCCGCCCCACGTCTCCCAGCACCACGACCGTACCCGCGGTCATGTACTCGCAGCCATGGTCGCCCACGCCCTCAACGACCGCGCTGGCTCCGCTGTTGCGCACGGCAAAGCGCTCTCCCGCCCGCCCCGCGGCAAACAGCCGGCCGCCGGTGGCGCCATAGAGGACGGTATTGCCGAGGATGACGTTCCGATCGGTCACGCCCATCAACGCCCGGGGCGGCCGGATCACGATGACGCCGCCCGCCATCCCTTTGCCGACATAATCGTTGGCTTCCCCCTCCAGCATCAGGGTTATGCCCGGCACACAGAAGGCACCGAAGCTCTGCCCGGCGGCACCGGCGAACTCAAGGGTGACAGATCCATCCGGGAGGCCGGCGTCCCCGTGCGCTTCAGCGATCATGCCCGCCACCCGGGCCCCGACCGCGCGGTGGGCGTTGCGGATGGGAGAACGCAGCCGGACCGGCCGTCCCTGCGCTCGCGCCGCGGTGATCTCGCGAATGATCTGCGCGTCGAGGTCGGCGTCCTCGGTCCGGTCGTTGCGTGGGGTCACGTTCCGGCGGGACCGTGCCCCCTGCGGATCGGGGTCGCGCAGGATGAACTCGAGATTCACACGCGCCGCTTTGGGGTGGTCAGTCGGCTTTGGCCGGAGCAGATCCACGCGGCCGACGATTTCCTGGATCGACCGGGCGCCGAGCTGGGCCAGGATCTCACGGACCTGGGCGGCCACGGCGCTCAAGTAGGCGATGACCATCTCGGGCGTGCCGCTGAACTTCGCGCGCAGCGTCTCCTGCTGGGTGGCAATGCCCACCGGGCACGTATTGAGGTGACACTGCCGGGCCATCACGCACCCCAGCGCCACGACGGCGGCGCTGCCGAAACCGTACTCATCCGCGCCCAGCAGCGCGGCGATGACGATATCGCGACCGATCTTCAATCCGCCGTCAACGCGGAGCCGCACGCGCCCCCGCAGGTCGTTGCCCACCAGTACCTGCTGCGCCTCGGCCAGGCCCAGCTCCCACGGCACGCCGGCATTCTTGATCGAGTCGAGCGGCGACGCGCCGGTTCCGCCGTCGTGCCCGCTGATCTGAATCGTATCGGCGAATCCTTTGGCCACGCCGGCGGCGATCGTCCCTACGCCGGCCTCCGCCACCAGCTTCACCGCCACACGCGCGCGGGGATGGATGCGTTTCAAGTCGTAGATCAGTTGCGCCAGGTCCTCGATGCTGTAGATGTCGTGATGCGGGGGTGGAGAGATCAAGGTGATGCCCGCCTGGGCCCGGCGGATCCGGGCGATCTCCGCAGAGACCTTGTGGCCCGGCAGCTGTCCGCCTTCACCCGGCTTGCTTCCCTGCGCCATCTTGATCTCCAGCTCATCCGCGGACAGGATGTACTCCGGGGTGACGCCAAACCGCGCAGAGGCAATCTGCTTGATGCGGCTGTTGGAGGACGCCCGGTAGCGCTGCGGATCTTCGCCGCCTTCGCCGCTGTTCGAGCGCGCGCCGATCCGGTTGGCGGCGGTGGCCAGCGTCTCGTGCGCCTCCCGCCCCAGCGCGCCGTGCGACATGGCGGAGACGACGAACCGCCGCAGGATCGCCTCGACCGGCTCCACCTCCTCCAGCGGGACCGGCGCCTGCGGGACGAACTCGATCAGATCACGCACGGTGGCGGGGGGTCGCGACGCGATCAGCCCGATCAGCGCCTCGCGCGCTACGGCATCGCCGGTACGGATCGCCCGGTGCATGGCCTTCACCACGTAGGGGTTGAAGGCGTGGTACTCGCCGTCACGCCGGAACCGCACCAGCCCGGCTTCAGTCAGCGCTTCGTGCGGCGTGGAAAGTGCCGCGCGGTGACGGTCCAGCGCCTCCGCCGCAAGCTCGGCGAGGCCGATCCCATCGAGCCGTGAGGGCGTGCCGGGGAAGTACTGCGTCACCAGTGTGCGGTCGAGCCCCACTGCCTCGAAGAGCTGAGCGCCGCAGTACGCCGAGAGCGTGCTGATTCCCATCTTGGACATGATCTTCCGCAGCCCCGCATCGACCGCGGTGCGGTACGCGGCCCAGCGATGGTGCGGGTTGCCCACGATGTGCGGGTCCGCCGCGAGCGTCTGCAGCGCCAGATACGGGCAGATGGCGCTGGCGCCGTACCCGATCAGGCAGGCGAACTGGTGGATATCCCGCGCCTCCCCTGTCTCGGCGATGAGGCTGGTGCGCATACGCAGCCCGCGGCGGATCAGTTCGTGGTGCACAGCCGCCACGGCCAGCAGCATCGGGATCGGCACCCAGCGGGCATCAACGCCCCGGTCGCTGAGAGCGATGACGGCCGCGTCGCGCGCTGCCTCGGCCGCTGCGTCAAAGAGCTCCCGCAACGCCGCGGCCAGCCCACCAGGACCCGCGTCCGCGGGAAAGCGCGCCGGAAGCACCCGCACCGGGAATGGCCCCTCGGACTGCAGCCAGCGCATGTCGTCGGGCAGCAAGATCGGACTGGGCAGCTGCAACAAATGCGCATGCGCCGGCGAGTCCTCCAGAAACGACGGCCGCGGTCCCAGGTACACGGCCAGGGACATCACGGTGCGTTCCCGGAGGGGATCGATGGGTGGATTCGTGACCTGGGCGAACCGCTGCTTGAAATACTGGTAGAGGAGTCGCGGCCGAGCCGAGAGCACAGCCGGGGGGATGTCGTCCCCCATGGAGAAGACCGGGTCTTTCCCTTCCTGCACCATCGGGCGGAGGATGCGTTCCACATCCTCCAGCGTGTATCCGAAGGCGCGCTGGTGCGCCGGCGAGGCGTCACCACCGGCACCATTGAGCGGCACCGGCCCGAGCCGGACGAGATGCCGGCGGACCCACGCCCCATAGGGCAGAACCTGGGCCAGCGCCGCCTTGACCTCATGATCCCGCACCACGGCGCCCCGTGCGGTGTCCACCACCAGCATCTGCCCCGGCCCCAGCCGTCCCTTCTCGAGGATGCGCTCGGGAGCGATGTCGAGCACGCCGGCCTCCGAGGCCATCACGATCAGATCATCTTTTGTGCGCACAAAGCGAGCGGGGCGCAGGCCGTTGCGATCCAGCGCCGCGCCGACCGCAACCCCATCCGAAAACGCCAGGGCGGCTGGCCCATCCCACGGTTCGGTCAGACAGGCGTGGTATTCGTAGAACCCCCGCACCGCCTCGTCGAGCCCGTCCTCCGCTTCCCAGGCTGCGGGCACCAGCATGGCCAGGACGTGGGCGAGGCTGCGGCCGGATACCGTCAGCAGCTCAACGACGTTGTCCAGCATCGCGCTGTCGCTACCGCCCTCCTGGATCACCGGCTGCAGCACCCGCAGGCGGTCGCCCCAGATGGCGGCGCGGAGTTCAGGGTCTCGCGCCTGCATCCAGTGCACGTTGCCGCCCAGCGTGTTGATCTCGCCGTTGTGGGCAAGAAAGCGGAATGGCTGGGCGAGGCTCCAGCTCGGGAACGTGTTGGTGCTGTACCGCTGATGGAAGACGGCCAGCGCCGTCTCGTAGATGGGATCGGTGAGATCGCGATAGAAACGCGACAACCACGGAGACGTGAGCAGTGCCTTGTAGACGACCGTGCGCCGCGAGCACGACGGGACGTACAGGGCGAGGCCGGCCTCGCCTGCCCGCCGTTCGATCCAGCGGCGACACAGGTACAGGGCGCGGTCGAAGGCGTCGCCGGCCATCGTCCCGGGCTGGGCCACCACGACCTGCGCGATGTGCGGCTGCGTCGCCCGGGCGTGATCGCCCAGCGCGTCCGGATCCGTTGGCACATCGCGCCAGCCTACGAGGCGCAGCCCGGTCTGCGCGATGACCTCCTGCACGAGGGCCATGGCTCGTTCGCGGTCGCGCAGGGCGGCGGGCAGAAAGCACATCCCTACCGCGAGGTGATCATCGGGTGCACGGATGTCGAGATCCCGGCGCAGCACCGCGTACGGTAGCTGCGTCATCACGCCCGCGCCGTCACCGGTCTTCCCGTCGGCAGCGACCGCCCCGCGATGACTCAGGTTGGCGACCGCGGTCAGGGCATGCTGCAGGATGGTGTGGCTGCGGCGGCCGCGCGCATCCGCCACGAACCCCACGCCGCAGGCGTCTCGCTCCGTTGCAAGTCCGTCGTTCATCGGCCGGCCCGTCACCAGCCGCCGCAAGATACGCAAAAGCCCAAGGCGGCGGCTCCTCATCCCTGACGCCGCAGGGCCGGAAGGCCAACGCCTTCCGGACGAATGAGGAACCTCCCCCTCGGGCTTTTCTCCCGACGGTGTGGCCGGGCGCGTCGCCGGCCTGCGCCGCTAGGACCTGTCCCGCGCCGGGTAGGCGCGACGGAACCCTAGGCGCACTTCCTCACTGAATTACCTCCCTGCATTCCTTCAGGCAGACGATCGCGGTCAAGTCAGGTTTCGACCTGATCTCACCGGCAGGTCCAGGCTCCCCGGCCGCATGTCGCCTCGCCGCGCGGGTGAAAGCCGGCCGGCAGGCCGGGCGGCCGTCGAGCGCACGCACTCCAGACACAGCCACTTGGTCCCGCGGCCAAACCACTGGCACTTGATCAGGACGGTGGCGGTATCCGGCGTGCCGCACAGGTGACATTTGCTCATCGCGCTCACCGAAAAACACAAGACGCCGGCTGGAGTGCCGGCGTCCTGGCCGACCGGGTATTGGGCTTCTTGTACCATACCCGGTCACGGCTGTCAACCTCGGCGCCCGCTCAGGCGCGCGAGAATGACACGGAGGGTCTAGCATCACAGAGGCGGAATATCCACCACCGTCGCACATCAGGAGGTCCTATGCCGCACTACCGGTACCTCATCGTTGGCGCCGGCATGACCGGTGATGCCGCCGTCCGGGGCATCCGCGAAATCGATTCCTCCGGCCCCATCGGCGTGATCGGCGCCGAGCCGCACCCGCCGTACAACCGCCCTCCGCTGTCGAAGGGACTGTGGAAGGACCAATCCCTCGAGCAGATCTGGCGGGGCACCGGCAGCCTCGATGTGGAACTGCACCTGAGCCGCCGGGCCATCCAGCTCGACAAGAGCGGCAAACTGGTGGTGGACGATCGCGGCACTGTCTACACGTTTGACAAATTGCTGCTGGCCACCGGCGGCCGGCCGCGCCGCCTTCCCTTCGATCGCGAGGGCGATCGCATTATCTACTTCCGCACACTCGACGACTACCGGCGCCTGCGTGAACTGGCAGGGGCCGGACGGCGGATTGCCGTGATCGGGGGCGGGTTTATCGGCTCGGAGATCGCCGCCGCGTTGACCATGACTGGCGGGCAGGCCGTGATGCTGTTCCCTGAGGACGGCATCGGCAGCCGTCTCTTCCCCGCGGGTCTGGCCCAGGCGCTCAACCAGTTCTACCGGGAGAAAGGCGTGGAGGTGATTACCGGCGAGCTCGTCTCAGAGATAACCACCACCAGTGGGAACACGGTGCTGACCACAAAGAGCGGGCGGCGCATCGACGCTGGCGGCGTCGTCGCCGGTCTCGGCATTCAGCCCGAGGATCAGCTGGCGTCGGCGGCGGGGCTGCGCACCGACGACGGGATCGTCGTCGACGAATTCCTGCGCACCAGCGCCCCCGAGATTTACGCTGCCGGCGATGTGGCCAAGTTTCCCAATCCGGCGTTGGGCACCCGCATCCGCGTCGAGCATGAAGATAATGCCAACACCATGGGGCAGACGGCGGGCCGGAACATGGCCGGGCCGCCGGCGCCGTATCACCATCTCCCGTTCTTCTATTCCGACCTCTTTGACTTGGGCTACGAGGCCGTCGGCGACCTGGATTCGCGCCTGACCACGATCGAAGATTGGAAGCAGCCGCACCGTGAAGGCGTCGTCTACTACCTGCGCGACGGGCGTGTGCGCGGCGTCCTGTTGTGGAACGTGTGGGGACAGGTGGATCAGGCCCGCGCGTTGATCGCGCAACCCGGCCCATTTTCCCGCCAGGATCTCATCGGCCGCCTGCCCGCATAGCGGCGCCTACCGCAGCGCCTGCAGAAAGTCCCGCAGCGCAGCATTGAATCGCTCGGGCTGCTCGAGGTTGCTGACGTGGCCGGCCTCGGGAATGATGACCAGGCGCGACCCGGGAATCGCCTCGTGCATCGTCCTGGCGCTGCTGACCGGCGTGGCCTTGTCATCCTCGCCCACGACGATCAGCGTCGGCACGCGGATGGACGAGAGCAGCGGGGTACTGTCGGGCCGTTGCGCCATCGCCCGCAGCCCGCCGACCAGCGAGGGCGTCCGCCGGCTCTCCATCAGGTCGCGAACGGTTTTCACCAGATCCGGCCGGGATTCCAGCGTCTTCGTGGCGACGACCAGTTTGACAAAGTCGTCGAGGTACCCCGCCGGCCCGTCGCGCTCGATGCGGGCGATGCTGTCGTAGCGGCGCTGCCGTCCTTCCGGGGTATCGGCCTCCGCACGCGTATCCAGGAGCAGCACGGCCTTCGCGTGGTCCGCATGGCGGGCCAGGTAGCGGAACAACACATAGCCACCCATCGAAAAACCGCCGAAGACTGCCGTGGGGAGGCGGAGATGCTCGACAAGCGCATGCAGGTCGTCGGCGAGTTCATCCAGCGATGCCGGCGTCCCGCCCGACTCGCCGAACCCTCGTAGATCCGCCGTGATCAGTCTGCCGGCGCCGGCCAGCGGAGTTTGCGGTTCCCACATCCGGCGCGAAAACGGAAAGCCGTGGATCAGCACGACCGGTGGTCCAGAACCGGTGTCGGCGTACGCCAGCCGCACGCCCGCGCGAGTGATATGAGCCATGGCCTATTTGCCTCATGTCCCCATTCCATCTTCCAGGCGGGATGCCTCCTCATCCCACCAGGCGCCGTTGGTGACGCAGTCCAAATGCTTGCAGTTCCACGAACTGCGCGAACATGCCGATGGCGATGCCACGGTCTGGACTAAAGAGCTCCAGCGCCCTCGTGTTCACCCAGGGTGCTTCCTCCCGGCCAATGTAGGCTCGATGGCTGCTCCATGGGTATTGCGCAACATTTCGTGTCAATCCGGCCCGGATGGGGTTCAGGTGAATGTACCCGAGCACAGCCAGAAAGTAGAAATCATAGTCGCACCGCTTCGACCAAAACCGGTCAGCGAACACATGCCCATGATGGCGGTAGAGGCGGTTGATGTATTGCGCATGCCGTTGCAGAAGACCATGCATGAATGTCGACACGGGGCGGTCAGCGACCTCGACGAGCAGATGGAAATGATTGGGCATCAGACAATAGGCGTGGACGCTGACGCCATGGGCGATGGCGTCCATCCGAAGGCGCTGTAGGAAGAAGAGATAGTCCGCGCGGTTGGGATAGAGGCATGCGCCACGGTTTCCTTTTGACGTGATATGCACGAACGATTCAACAATCACACCCCGTGGCCGTCTCGGCATCCGCTTCACCCTGCCGCTCCCAGCCTAAGAATACGCACCCATCTCCGTCATCCCAATAGCCCAGTTGAGTCAAAAGGAGGGGACAGGCCCCTCCTCTGATCAAGGGTCGATTGCCTTTGGGAACGGGCTTACCCTCCTTCCTCCCCCAATCGCGCAAATTGCCAGGGAATTCGCGGTTACTGCTAATCGCCGGGCATGACGGGACGGCATCCCGTGGTCGGCAAATCAGGCAGGAGGGGACTGTCCCCTCCTGCTCGCGAAGGCGGCCAGTGGGCGTCAGCCCAGATCGCGGATGGCCTGCACGACGGCGTCGGCGACTTTCAGGCCGATCAGCATGCAGGTGAGGTTCGTATTCGCACGAGGGATCTGGGGGATGATCGAGGCATCGGCCACGTAGACGTTACCGGTTCCATGCACGCGGCCGGTCGGGTCCACGACCGCCTGGGAATCGGTCGCCGGCCCCATCTTGCACGTGCCCACGGGATGCGCGTAGGTGTCGACGGTGCTGCGGATGAAAGCAAACAGTTGGTCCTCACGCAGGACGCGCAGCCCGGGATCGACCTCCGCGGCGATCGTGGAGGTGAGCGGTTCGAATGTGGCGAGATGCCGTGCCATGATGACGCCATCGGCGAGCACGGCCATGTCGCGATCCTCCGGGTCTGTGAGCAACCGCCGCTCGATCACCGGGGCGAGCTCCGGGTCGTCCCCGCGCAGCAGCACCCGGCCGCGCGACCGCGGGGTCATGTTGAACGCGTACATCATGAACTCCCACTCGCCGGCTTCCGTCTCGTGCATGTACGGCAGGACGTGCAGATCGAACCCCTCGGTGCACTGACCGCTGGTGCCCCGCAGGATCACTTGGCTCTGCAGCAGCGTCCCCCGCCGATACTCCTCGATCACCGCCCGCCGGGCCGCAGGGGAGGGCCCGAAGCGCATGGCGACCCCGGGATGATCGTGCAGGTTCTCCCCGACCCCGGGCGAGTCTGTCGCCGCAAAAATCCCGAGCTCCGTGAGATGCCCACTCGGCCCGATGCCCGATCGCATCAGAATCGCGGGGGAGCCGTACACGCCCGCAGCCAGGATGAACATTCTCGCCACCAGCTCGACCTCAGCCCCGCCGCTGCAGATCAGGGCCGTGGCGTTCTCTTGATCAAACAGCAAGCGGTCGGCGGTCGTGCCGTCATACACGGTGAGGGTGGGCAGCTCCCGCACCGGGTCGAGGAAGGCAAATGCCGAGTTCCAACGGGTGTGATCGAGCACGTTGGCATGGAATGGGGCCACAGCCTGCGGTGGATCCGGCGCGCTCAGGTCCGGCAGCCGGGGGAATCCCGCGGCCTCGGCCGCCTGCAAGAATACCCGCTGCCAGGTGGAGAGTTCTTCGTCGCGATAGATCCGCGTGGGCAGCGATCCGCCGTGACCGTGGTGCGTCGCATCGGGCTCCGCGCATTGCTCGACCTGATCAATCAGCGGACGGAGCTCGGCGTAGGTCCACCCATGGTTCCCCGCCGCGGCCCACGCATCGTAGTCGGCCGGCATCCCCCACAACGCGGCGCAGAGGTTGTGGGCCGAGCATCCACCGATCACCCTGGCTCGCGGCTCGGAGACCGTGGTGCCGTCCTCACGTTCCTCACCGTAGCCCCAGTCGTGCGTTCCCGGCCGGACTCGGGCGTCGAGCAGTTCGCTGGGCCAGTAGCCTTCGCTCGCCGGGCCATAGTCCGGGCCGGCCTCGACCAGACAGACGTGCAGATCGGTCGTCGCGCACAACCGTCCGGCCGCCGCACAGCCAGCCGAGCCGCCGCCCACGATGACGACGTCAAACTCATGCTCCGCCATCCCCGTCTTCTTCGAACCCGGCCGGCGCAGTTCCCCTCCTACCCGGCCGAGGCCACCTGGCGGCAATAGGCATGCAGCGCATCGTAGACCACGAACTCGCGGGCCAGAATCTCGTGATCATCGGCCAATCCCAGCTGGCGGAAGCCTTCCGCAATCGCCTTCAACCCGGGGGCCTCCGGGCGCCGGTACAGATCCTGGGCCACATCCGCGCCGTGCACGATCTGGGCCAGCAGCCGCACAGCCGGATCATCAATCTTGTATTTGGTGACGATCGCCTCAAAGCTGCACTTCCCCTGATGATGCCCCAACTCGGCGCCGGTGACGTCATAGGGAATGGCGCCCTCCCGCCGCGCCACCTCCAGGACCTGCTCTGGCGGCACAAACAGAAATTGCGCCTGGGGGTCGACAAACTTGCGAATCAACCAGGGACAAGCCACGCGATCGACTTTGACGTGTTCGCGAGTCACCCACTTCATCGCCGTCCTCCTTCGACACTCTGCATCACCGTTGCACCAGCATCCCGATGAACCCCATCAGGGCGGTCAGGAGCAGCGCGTAACGGGCGGTGATGCGAATCACGGGCCCCTCCCGCCCCGCCAGGCCGGTCGTCGCGGTCGCCAGCACCACCTTGGCCGGCGCGACCATCGAGCCCAGCGCCCCGCCGGCGGTTTGCAGCGCCGCCATCAGCACCGGGTTCATCTGCAGCAACCGCGCCGAATCGCGCTGCAGTGCGCCGAAGAGCACGTTGGAGTTTGTATTGCTGCCGGTGATCACCGTCCCCAGCAGCCCAAGGAACGGTGACAGCAGCGGGAAGAGCGGCCCGACCGCGGCGGTGAGCCCGCGCGCCAGGACGAACGTCATTCCACTGTAGGCCATCACCGTGGCCACGCCGACCAGCGTGATGATGGTCATCGTGGTGGGCACCCCCTGGACCGCTACCTGGCGCCACAGCCGGCGCCAATCCGGGACGGTACGGCCGGCGACCCGGTACAGGAGCACCGCCAGCACGGAGGTATAGAGCAACAAGGCCCCCGGATGTCCAAACACCGGGATATGGAAGGCCCCGCTCTCCGTGGTCCACCCCAGACCAGTCTGTGCGGTGCCGAAGTGGAACGAGACCGCGACGGCATCGAGAAGCCGGTTCAGCGGCGGGATGAATGTCGCCACCGCCACGACACCGATCAGCGCGTAGTACGGCAGGAACGCCAGGTGGAATGACATCTCCGCTCCCGCGGGCGGAGCAGGACGCGGCGGCTCCCGCCGTCCCTGCGGAGGCGGCCACGCCGGCAGCAGCCCAAAATACCCGGGTCCCCTGCGGCGCGCCAGGCGGGCCAGGCCCATGCTCACCACCAGCCCCACCATCCCGGCGCCGAACGAGGCGATGATCCAGTGCTGAGAGAGCGCCAGCAGCAGCTGTGTTCCGCCCATGGCGACGCCGAGCACCAGGATGGCGCCAAACGCCCGGCGGTACGGGCGGGTCCCGGCGTGGACATGGGCGACGGCGAATCCCGTAGCCACCGACGCGATGCCGAGCAGCGCGGCGATCCAGATGCCCAGCTGTCGCGGCGGCAGCCCCGTGACGGCCCGCAGGGCCTGAAACGATGATGCCATGTCGCCCATGGTCACCGCCCAGGCATGCCCGACCAGCGGAACGGCAGCGGCTTCCAGCGGTTGAAACCCCAGGCCGATTAAGAGCGGAGCCGTGACAGCGACCGGGACGCCGAACCCGGCCACACCTTGCAGGAAGGATGTGAAGGCGAAGCCGACGATGAGCAACTGCAGGACGTGATCTTCGGTGAGATGGGCGACCGCGGTCCCGATGCTGCGGATGGCGCCGATCTTGTCCGCGATCTCGTACAACAGCAGCGCGGCCCAGATGATGTATAGCACATGCAGGCTGAGGGCGATGGCCCGCCACAGGGCAATCCCCAGCACCGCCGGCGAGGCGGCGAAGGCGATTGCGGCAACGGCGGCCGAAACGCCCAGCGCAATGATCCCGGCCTGCGTGCCGCGCCAGTGGAGCCACAATAACCCGACCAGCAGGACCACGAGCGGAAGCGTGGCTGCGCCGACCCGCCACCACTCAGCCGGCATCGTAGTCAGCCGGTTCGCGATGACAGATTAGGTACAGGTGCACCCGCGCGGGCAATGGCTGGAATAAGATGCAGACAGAATCACGGAATGGCTTCAGCGGGGCGCCCGGGTGGCTGGCGTCTCTTGCCGATCCCACCGGTGACCACGGGGAGCAAGAAGAGGGCCGCCGCCAGCAGCAGCAGCGCCACGGAAACCGGACGGCTGGCAAAGATGCCAAGGCTCCCATGTGACATGATGAGGCTGCGGCGCAGCGCGGCCTCCGTATCGTCGCCCAGGACGATGGCTACGACCATCGGGGCCAGCGGATAGTCGAGCTTCTTAAAGAGGAAGCCGATCAGCCCAAAGGCCATGACCATCCACATCGTAAAGAGCGTGTTGTTTTCCGTGTACCCACCAATGAAGCACAGCAGGGAGATCAAGGGAACCTGCACGGTGAAGGGAATCCGCAGGATCTGGGTCCAGATCGGAATCGCAAAGAGGTTGAGCGTCACGGAGATGATCACCGCGATGTACATGCTGGCGATGAATCCCCAGACGACCTCGGGGTGGTCTACCATCAGCAGCGGCCCGGGTTGCAGCCCCCAGATGAGCATGGCCCCGAGAATCACGGCCGCGGTGGGCGAGCCCGGGACTCCGACCGTGACCATCGGCAGCAGGGCGCCAACCTCGGCGGCGGAAGCCGCGGACTCCGGGGCGACGACGCCTTCGAGGATCCCGGTGCCGAACTTTTCGGGGTGCTTGGAAAACCGTTTGGCCAGGCCGTATCCCACGAACGAGGCAGGGGTCGCTCCGGTGCCCGGAAGTACGCCGATCCAGAACCCGCTGATCGTAGACCGGAGAAACGTCTTCCAGTACGCCCGCATCTCCTTCAGCGCGTCAAACACATTCGCCCAACTGATCCGCGCGGCGACCGCGCCCTTGGTCATGATATTTTCTTCGGCAGCCCGCAGCAGTTCACCGATCCCAAACGCGCCCACCACGACGACCAGGAACTTGATCCCGGCCAGGAGCGCGAAGGTACCAAACATCAGGCGGAGCGTTCCGGTGATCGTATCCGTCCCAATCTCCGCAATGATGAGGCCAAAGAGGACCGACATGACGCTCTTGAAGATGTTCGCCCCACCCAACCCCACCAGCGCGGCGTAGGCCAGGAGCAGCACCGAGAAGTACTCCGGCGGCCCCCACGTCAGCGCATAATCCGCCAGGGGTCGG
>VBAI01000087.1 GCA_005882295.1 Candidatus Segetimicrobium genomatis
CTCCGCTGCGAACCTTAACTGAAGCCGAGTGGGTTGAAAGTATAGGTCGGGTGGTGGGATGGCAGGGAGAGATTGTAACGGTAACGCGAGCGCGACTTCCCAAGCACCTCGTCAGGGATCTCGATTATCGCCACGACCTAGCCCTTTCCAGCGAACGAATTCGGAGTGAACTAGGATACGCTGAGCGGGTCCACTTCGAGGTTGGATTGCAAAAGACGGTGGATTGGCAGCGGGTTAACCCGCCTGAGAACAGGCCGGTATCTTTCGAATACGAGGCCGAAGACAATGCCCTGCGAAGCGCTCGGACTCAAGACCGCTGATCGATCTTAGCCGCTGCCGATGCGCACGTTCGCGCCTGATGTCTTGCAGGGGTAGCAGAGGGCGTCGCCCGACCCTGACCGTGACGATCTTCGATAGAGGCAGAAACGCCCGCCCGGCAATATTTCGACTCGCCCGCCTACGTGGGCTCGCTCATGGCCTCCGGCCACTTCGTCCTGTCGCTAACGGCGAGGCGAATGGTGCCCTGAGAGTGCATAGCGAGAGGAGGTCCTTGCTAGCTTGCCGAAACGGATTCCGCACCCGCAATGTTCAGTGGAGGAGGAACTCGATGAGGAGATTACTCTTTTGTATTGTCTTCTTGCTGAGCAGTGTGGCTCTGACTGTCGGTGTTCCCATTCGTGGAGATGCGCAAGGGCAGCCGACGGTCAGCATCATGGTGGGAGGCTTAGAGAAAATCATCTACCTGCCGGCAATGCTGACCGAGCGCCTAGGCTACTTCAAAGAGGCGGGGGTCGACGTCACACTGTACAACGAGGGTGCTGGCGTTTCGGCTGAAGATGAGATGCTGGCGGGGCGGGTGGACGGGGTGGTCGGCTTCTACGATCATTCGATCGATCTTCAATCGAAGGGTAAGTATGTCGAGGCCGTCATCATTCTCGACCGTGTGCCGGGAGAGGCACTCGTTGTGTCCAATCATTCGGGGATCACCTCTCTCGCTGGCCTCAAAGGCAAGCGCATCGGCGTCACGGGGCTTGGGTCCTCCACCAACTTCCTCGCGTCGTTTCTGGTCACGAAGGGTGGGGGCAGCCAGGGAGAGTACACGCCCATTCCGGTGGGAGCCGGGAACACCCTGATCGCGGCCATGCAGCAGGATCGGATCGATGCCGCGGTGACCACTGAACCCACGGTCTCTCGTCTGATCAAGATGGGGATGGCCACGGTGCTGGTGGACATGCGCACTGCCGCGGGGACGCGCGTCGCCCTGGGCGGCACGTATCCGGCGGCGTGCCTGTACATGCGGTCCGACTATGTCACCAGTCACAAGGACGCCGTGCAGCGCACGGTCAGCGCGTTTGTGAAGACGCTTCAGTACCTGCAGACACACCAGCCGCCGGTCGTTACGGAGCACATGCCCGAAGATTACTATGTCGGAGACAAACCGCTCTACCTCGCCGCGTTGGCCGCAAGCATGAACATGTTCAACCCGGCGGGCATGATGCCCCCGGATGGGCCTCCCACCGTATTGAAGGTCCTGGCAGCGTTCAACAAGGAGCTCGATCCTGGCAAAGTCGATCTCTCGAAGACGTACACCGACGCATTCGTCAATACGGCTCTGGCCCGCAAGTAGCCGCGTACCCATCGCAGGGGTGAGGCACGCGAGGAGGCGACGCGGGGCGTTGGTCAGATCGGGACGCACCCGGTGGGCGTGGTCGTGGTCCAGGTCGGGGGTCCAGTATCGGCGCCCCAGCTGATTACCACATCGCGTCTCCGGGCCGTGTCCCCTCAGCGATTACATTCGCCGATGTCACCAAGAGGTTCCGCACCCGCGCGCAAGGGTTCTATGTTGCTGTGCGCGATCTCACCTTTGAGGTCGCCCGCGGCGAGTTTTGTGCCATCGTCGGACCCACGGGATCCGGGAAATCCACGACCCTCAATCTGATCGCCGGGCTGGAGCGACCCAGCCGGGGCCAGGTGGTCGTCCTGGGAGAGGTCGTCACCGACGGAGCGCGCGGCGTCGGGTACATGTTCCAGACCGACGCGATCTTCCCGTGGAAAACCGTGCTCCAGAACGTGTGCACCGGGCCCCTCTACAGAGGTGTGCCGCGTCACGTCGCCCAGCGCCAAGCGCACGAGTGGATCAGCCGCGTGGGCTTGGCCGGATTTGAAGACCGCTATCCGAATCAGTTGAGTGGAGGCATGCGCAAGCGGGTCGCCCTCGCCCAGACCTTAATCAACGAACCCGCGGTTCTCCTCATGGACGAACCGTTCGCGTCCCTCGATGTTCAAACCCGGACGTTGATGGAGAACGAGCTCTTGGAGTTGTGGTCGGGGAGTTCCGCCTCGGTGGTGTTCGTGACACATGATTTGGAGGAGGCCATTGCGTTGGCCGACCGGGTGCTTGTGTTTACCGCGGCGCCGGCGACGGTGAAACAGAGCTATCGCATCGCCTTGCCGCGCCCCCGCAACGTAGCGGAAGTGCGCTTCGATCCGCGCTTCACGCAGCTGTATGAACGCATCTGGGAGGATCTTCGTGACGAAGCCGTCATCGCATATGAGCGGTCCCTCAAGGCCATCCGGTCCTGACGTTCCGCCGGATGAGCCCTTGACGGACGCTGAAGCCGCCGAAGAGGCCCACGCGCGCCGCCGCCATCGCCTCGAGCGATTTTTGCAAGTCGCGGTGTTCTGCGCCATCGTCGGAGCGTGGGAGTTATCCGCGCAAACGGGGCTTGCCGACCCGTTCTTCTTTGGGAAGCCGTCGGGAATCGCGGCCACGATCTGGCGTTGGGCAACGCGGGGCACCCCGCAGGGGCCCCTCTGGCAGCACGTGGCGGTGACCCTGGAAGAGACCATCTTAGCGTTCGGCATCGGTGTCCTGATCGGCGTCGTGGCCGGGTTCGCGCTCGCACGGAATCGGACACTCGCGACGGTGCTGGGGCCGTATGTCCGCATGGGGAATGCCATCCCGCGAGTCATTTTGGGGTCGATTTTCGTGATCTGGTTGGGCCTCGGGATGGCCAGCAAGGTCGCGTTGGGCGTCACGCTGACATTTTTCGTCGTCTTCTTCAATGCGTTTCAGGGCGTGCGGGAAGTTGATCCCAACCTGACGAACAACGCCCGCATTCTTGGCGCCGGGCCTCGCCAGCTGTCGTTCGACGTCATGCTGCCGGCGGCCCTGGGCTGGATCACCAGCAGCTTGCACACGAGCTTCGGGTTTGCTCTCGTCGGGGCCGTCGTGGGAGAATTTATTGGGGCCACCCACGGTCTTGGGTATTTGGTCGCCGCCGCGCAGGGGGCGTTCAATGCCAACGGCGTCTTTGCCGCGATGGTGATCCTCTCTGTCGTGGCCCTGATTGCGGATGCGTTAGTGACGTGGCTCGAGCGCTGGCTGACACCCTGGCGACCGGCCGCCATGACCCAGACCTTCTAACGTAGCATCGTTGCTAAGATGGAGAGCAGCGATGGCAATGCTCATCGTCGGTCTCCACCTTCATCTCGTCTTGGTAATGCCGGTGGCAACGTGGAACAGATGCGTCTTGGCCCACGGCCTTCGCCGCACGATCACCAGGGTCCAAGATCTCTACACTCGGGGAGGCCCGGTGGGGTGGGGCAGGAAGTCCATCCAGCGCCGTGGAACGCCGTGGGGTCAGCGTGAGGCCACAACAAGGGGGATCACATGTCAGCGAGGAGGATCACCAGACGGGAAGCCATGAAAGCGGCGGGCGCCCTGGTTGGTGCGGGCGTCCTCACCGGTATCAGCGGAACCCTGCCGACCCTCGCGCCCACGGCAGCCGCGCAGGCGTCGACACCGTCGGGGAAGACGTTGCGGATCGGGTTTCAAGTCCACCGCACGGGTATCGGCGCCGTCTATGGAGCGTGGTACGAGAAGACGGCGAACGCTGCGGTCCAGTACATCAACGAAACGGGGGGGATCGCCGGGCGACCCGTCGAGCTTGTGGCCGAGGACGACGGAACTGACCCGAAGCGCGGCGTGGAGGTCGTGGAGAAACTGGCGCAGCAGGCGAAAGTGGACTTCATCTTCGGGACGCTCTTTTCCAACGTCGTCATCGCCGCGGCGCCGCCGCGCGCCGGTGAACTGAAGATCCCCTACCTGGTCGTCAGTGAGGGCTATCACGTGCCTTCCGGGAAAATGAACCGCTACGTCTTCCAGCCCGGGATCACCGACGTGCACGCACAGGTGACCGCATTGGTGCCCTGGATCGTGAAGAACCTCGGCAAGAAGATCACCATGGTCTTCCCCGACTATGCGTTTGGCTACGACCACCGGGACTTCGGTGGGACAACCATTGCCAACGTCGGTGGTAAGGTGGCAGCGCTCGTGCCGATCCCGCCGACGGAGACCTCGTTCACCAAGTACTTCCCGCAGATTCCCCGCGACACCGATGTCGTCTACCACGTCATGGTCGGGCCCGGCGTCCTCACGTTCGTGCTGCAGATGGGCGAGTACTTCGGCGCGCGCAAGCCGAAGCTCTTCGGCTTCATCGACTCACTCGAGGGCGTCGATATGGCCAGCCCGGGCTTGGACTTCCTGGAAGGGTCGCACATCTGGGAGGCGCTCCCCCGCTACGCCGACGGCTACCCCACGCGCTATGAGACCTTCTACCGCGCACGGGTTGGCGTCAACGCCAGCGGCGCCAGCCAGCAGGATCCGAAGAACGTCTCGACCTACTCGCACATGTTTGGCGTGTGGGAGACGCTGTTCGTGATCAAGGACGTGGTGGAGCAGAGTGGCTACGAGAAGCCCGGTCCCGAAGACTACCGCGCGTTCATTGAAACCCTGGAGCGGTTTGAGTGGTTCAACGAAGGCAACCGGCACCCGCAGGGCGCCAAGAAGTTCGTGGGCCGCCTACACCAGGCGTTCGGCCAGCAGTTCATCTCGCAAGTGCAGAGCAGGAGACTCAAGGTGGTCGACCGCACCCGGATCGAGGACGGCATGTACAAGCCGGAAGGCGACTACACCAAGCAGCCGCTCTAGATTCCGCACCCCGTCATGAGTTTCACCGGACACCTCTTTCTCGGTCTTCTTGAGGGGGGTGTCTCCGGTCTGGTGATCGCGCTCACGGCCATGGGCCTCTCGCTGGTCTTTGGCGTCATGCGGATCGTCAACGTCGCGCACGGCGAGTTCTTCATGCTGGGCGCAGTCTTCGCCTGGTACTTCTCGTCGCTGACCGGCAGCTTCTATCCGGCGCTGGTGGCGGCGCCGATCAGCGTGGCCCTGGTTGCCCTGCTCGCCGACCGCTTCATCCTGCGGCCGATCCGCTACGCGCCCGAACCGACCATCGTGGCCACGATCGGACTGCTGTACATCCTGCAACAGCTCGTGCTGACCTTCTACGGACCCTACGCGCGGCCGGTGGCCGCACCGATCTACTTCCGCGTGGACTTTCCCTGGTTCGGGTATTCTGGCTACAAACTCGTCGTTGCCGCGCTGGCGGCGCTGTTGCTGGCGGCGCTCTGGCTCGTAGTGACGAGGACGAGGCTCGGCCTTTATATGCGCGCCACACAGCAGGACCGCGAAATCGCGCAGGCCTTCGGCGTGCCAACGGAGCGAGTCTACGCCGCCGCGTTCGCGCTCGGCGCCGTCCTGGCCGCGATCGCCGGCGTGCTGATCGTGCCGGTACAGCAGGCCCACTACCTGATGGGCCTCGACGCCCTGCTGCTCTCGTTCATGGCCGTGATCATCGGCGGCGTCGGCAGCCTCACCGGTACGCTGGTCGCAGCGCTTTTCATCGGCCTGATCGACGGGGTCATGTCCGTCTTCTTCACGCCGACGCTGGCCAAGATTGTGGCCTCGCTGCTGGTCGCCTTCGTTCTGGTGCTCAAACCGATGGGGCTGTTCGGCGAGGATCGTCTGTGACGGTGCGCGTCCAGAGCGGGGAGGGGGCGGCACTGGCCCACGCCAACCGTCTGGTCTGGGGCGTGCATCTGGCGGTTGCGGCGCTCTTGCTGCTGCTGCAGTTCGTGCTGCCGCCTTTTCACCACGGCATGCTCGCTCGGATCATGGTCCTCGCCTCCTACGCGATCGGCTACAACCTCCTGCTCGGCTATACCGGGTTGATGAGTCTAGGGCACGCGATGTTCTTTGCCGCCGGGATGTATGGGACGGGGCTGACGG
>VBAI01000088.1 GCA_005882295.1 Candidatus Segetimicrobium genomatis
ACGGAAGAGGAACGAGTCGCGATGAAGGAGCGCGTCCAAGAGCTGAAGGCGGCCGCGCGCCGCGGCCCGCGCGAGGACAAGGCGGACGGGGAAAGCGCCGTGCTCGCGAAGATCGCCGGGATGCCGGAACCGGATCGCGCCATGGGCAAGCGGCTCCATGCGATCGTCAAAGCCAGCGCGCCAGCCCTCTCGCCGAGACTCTGGTACGGGATGCCCGCGTATGCCAAGGACGGCAAGGTCGTCTGCTTCTTCCAAAGCGCGCAGAAGTTCAAGACGAGGTACGCGACATTAGGCTTCAGCGACGCGGCGAACCTCGACGAAGGCGCCATGTGGCCGGTCGCCTTCGCGCTGAAGGAGGTGACTGCCGCCGAAGAAGCAAGGATCGGCGCGCTCGTGAAGAAAGCGGTGAGCTGAGGACCGAGCTCGCCACTGGGCCCCGCCCTAGGCTGGATCATCTGTCGGGACGAGGCGTTCCCGCGTGTGGGGCCCGAAGAGGAATTTACGTCGCGCCTCGCTCCCCCCTCGGGTCAGGGGGTTCAAATCCCGGATCGCATCTCGAGCCCTGAACCACGCGCTTCGCTTGGGTTCAGGGCATGCACCACTCGAGGAAAGATTGGAACGTAATGAAGAGAGCTGGCGTCGGCATGCACCCGAGCGGAGCGAGTGGTGCATGGTGGAGACGGCGGGATTTGAACCCGCGACCCCCTGCGTGCAAAGCAGGTGCGCAGCGAAACCTCCGAATCTCCAGGGATCCTACGGGTGAGAGCACAGAATATTTCAGGCTACCTCTCACGCATCTCACCTCCATCCAGAGCGAGCCTGAAGTCCTTTCCGCGGCGTTCCCTAGTGGAACTTTGAGAGGCCTGGTTGACTAGAACTCGACCGTGGAGAGGGTATTAGGATATGCGAATCATGTGGCGGTTCCGTGGCCGGATTACAACTTCTACTGGATGTCAAATCGCGTCTATCACGTCGCCGCTGACCGTCCCCAGGTAAACGTGGTATCTAACATCTGTGATTACACTCTCCAGGAGGACAGTGCAATCGCTAACACGAGGGCACAAACTGCCGGCACGTCCGAACTCGGCGACATGAAGTCCCTGGGCTATGCTCTCTATCGGTATACTTGTAACTCGAATCCCGACAGCGTTCCGACGGACATTTTCTTGAGTTACGAGGCTAATTATCCTTACGGTAGCAGCGGCGGCTTCACCCTTCATCAAAAAGCCACTGCCGATTGGTGTGGGCTATGGAGCACCTACTACCCATGTGGAGACCATTACCCAACGATTCACTTGAACCTCCCAAAGATACAAGGGGAGTCCAGCGACCAGATTGTACGACTGCTCATGCACGAACTGGGCCACGCGACTGGACTTGACGAACATTGCACGAGCGATGCGATCATGAACAACGGCGACGTTGATCCCAAAACCGGCCTGCCTTGCAATAATAAGAAGTGGCTCGAAACTGGGCAGTGGTATTCGACTGACAGAGACGGACTCTATGCCGCCTACCACCCTCTCTATGGAGAATCGACCGAAAGCTGGAGCGCGGCGAGGGCCGTCAGTAGCGGACCTGTCCTGGGATTCTACAACCTGACAAATCCCGCAGTTGATGTCGGTCCAGGCGGACGCATGTTTATCGGTTTCCGGAACGACAAGGTTTACAATGAACAGTGGGAAATGGCTTGGTCGGACGACGGTGTCACTTGGCAGCGTGAAACGCACGGCGCGTTTATTGAAACGCTGAATCCCGGGGCTGGGATGCTCGCCCAATGGCGGTGTAAGCATATATGCCGTGTTTTCTTATGGCGGCTATTTCGGGTACCCAAGCAACACATTCTGGATTTATCGACAGACGTGGAATGGGGGATGGCAGGGGCCGGTGCTGGAGTACAGCGCTGGGACGTCGACCTTCCATTGTTGCGAAGGTAGCCCGCGCGTCGCACACAGCCGGGACCACTCGCAGTACGCTATC
This sequence comes from Candidatus Segetimicrobium genomatis, assembly GCA_005882295.1. GTDB lineage: Bacteria > Sysuimicrobiota > Sysuimicrobiia > Sysuimicrobiales > Kaftiobacteriaceae > Telluricultor. Next base: position 1,981 of record VBAI01000088.1, read on the forward strand.
GCTTGGTCGCGCACGGTTTCCGGGGTCCCGCTGGCTGAATTTTCATTTATCGATGGGACGACTGGTTCGTTTACTGGCGGGGTGGAGGCAATAGACGCGTTTGTCGTCCAAGCGCTCGTCTTCGACGACACCGGCAATCCCAAAGTGATCTATCGGGTCTCAGGTGCGGGTACGTCAGGAATTGGTGGCCGACGTACTCGCGTGAATGGCGTCTGGCAGCCAGAAGAACAGTTCGTCATCGATGGAATGACCGACCCAGATGCCTTCTCTCTCGTGGAGGGGGAAGGCGGGTACCACTGGAGCGCTTCGAATTCTACGCACGGAGACTATCACGCACTCCAGGGAGGGAATCTAACATTCACTTACATGAAGCGCTTGAATGGCGCATACTTCCAATCCGCCGTAGACTTCGGGGCTCTTCCGAACCCTATTACTGGAACCTACACTCTCCACGGATTGGCGCAGCGAGTCTACGGAAGGCAGGCGTATTCGGTCGGGGTCGTCTGGACCAATGACGTGGCTGGCGATCTCTGGTTCATCAAGAGAAGAGTCGAAGGCTATTAGCCTGCACCCATTTAAGGGGGGTTGGCGATGATACGCGGACGAAAATGGCTTGTGGCAGTCGAAATCGCTGCGGCCATTGCGATGATTGCTACGATGTATATCACAAGTGCCTCCGGATCTACGCCGGCTTTCCAGACTAGCGATTGCTCCTCCTATAAGTTGCCGACAGGGGCGACTCTCGTCCAAGCTGCTGCGTCGCAGCCCGATAATACAATTCAAATATTTTACGCGGTGCCGGGTGGTATTGGAGGCAAACTGGTCGTTCCATTCGATGTCTTAGCGGCGACGTGCACCGACCCGCTGGTCCGAGCCACCGTGATTTCAGCGCAAGAGGCCGACAAAAGAATTAAGGTAGGGATGTGCCAATTTGTAGGGGATGTATTGGCGGGTCGAACGCAGTTGCCCCCCGACAGGGAGCGGTACTTCGACCGCAAGTTTGCCGAGGAATGGTATCGTGAGGCGTGTCTGGGCACCAAGTAGCCGGAAATACAGCTGGGGATGAAGAGGGTTGGCCTCGTCATGCACCCGAGCGAGGCGAGTGGTGCACGGTGGAGACAAGGGGATTCGAACCCCGACCGTTGCGCGCCACGGCGCGCTCCTCAGGGGGACACGTCCCCCTGATCGGTCGCAACGAGGTTATCGCGCGAAACCGCCTGCTCGTGCGTGCTCCCTGTCCCCTATTGCGTGGGGAGTACCTCCCCACCCCCCTCGGGGTCGCGGGTTCAAATGAAGACCGGCTAAGTTCCCCTCACCCTACCCTCTCCCCGCGGGAGAGGAGTAAAAGGATTGAGGCGCCCGGAGGCGCCTCTTCAACCACCTTGGTGGAGACGAGGGGATTTGAACCCCCGACCGTCGGGCGCTACGCGCCCTCCTCAGGGGGACACGTCCCCCTGATCGCTCGCAACGTAGATGTGCGGAATCATGAAGTTTCGTTCGTGCTCGCTGCCCCCCACTACCTGGGGAGATGCCTCCCCTGACCCCCTGCGTGCAAAGCAGGTGCTCTCCCGCTGAGCTACGTCCCCACGGATGACCATTATATAGGCTCTTCGCCTAACGGTGCTACCTCGCAGGTTTCCGCCCCGGTTTGCGCTTCAGCAGCATCGAGAACATCATGATGTGCGTGACCACCAGTGCCGGCACAGCGTACGTCGGAATGTACCAGGCCGCACCCAGCGGCGCGCTGGCGACGTTGAGGCGTATCCCCTGAGTAAGCGCGTTCAGCAGGTCGACGAATCCCTCAATGTTAAAGATCCATACAAGGGGTATGGCATAGCTTGCACGGGCGCGCAGCGCTGCAATAGAGACCAGCGCCAGCACCGCCGCGATGAGATCTCCGTAAGCGACCTGATCGGCAAACGCCCGCGGCACTCCGGGGCCGACGACGGCGCTGACGAGCAACGTCATGCCCAGGATGCGGGTGGCGTGGTGCAGCAGCAATGGCTG
>VBAI01000191.1 GCA_005882295.1 Candidatus Segetimicrobium genomatis
GACTCGGCGATGCGCCGTGGCCTCCACATTTCAGGAAGCAACGTGGTGAACCGCCGCGGGTGACGCCGTCGCGACGCAAGGCCGCCGCGGCGAAGGAGAAAGGGACCGGGCGCCGCCGGCCGACGCAGCCGCTCATCACCGTCGCGAAGGCGGAGCACGAAAAAGACGCGCTCGCCGGTCTGGAGCGGTGGAAGGCGAGGCATCCCGAGGCCGCGGCGCTGCTGCAGGTGGATGACATCCTTGTCGACTCCATGCGAGGCCGTTCGAGCACGTGGACGCGGATCCGTATTAACCTGCGCCACGTGCCTGAAAGCCAACGTCCCGCCGAGGAGCCCCCCGATCCTGATTACGACCCCTGGCGCAGTTGGAGATCCGGACCGCCGCCGCCGCGCCCGCCGAAGACCCGCTCCAGTTCGTAGGCCGGTGTGACCTCCAGCTGGTCGTAGCGGCAGTCCTGGGGCCGCTTATCGGGACGCCAGCGTACGAACTGCGCAGCGTGGCGGAAGCGAGTTCCCTGCATGTGATCGTACGCGACCTCGCAGACGCGCTCTACCCGTAGTGGTTCCCAACTCAGGTCCTTGCCGCGATTCCAGCGGCTCGTCGCGCCGGGCAGGCGCTGCCCTTTCGCGTTAGCCTCTTCCTGGGCCTCCGCCCACCCGCGCCACGGATGTCCTTCAAGCGCACTCTTGCGCAGCGGCGCCAGCTCGGTGACGAGCTGTCTGCGCTGTGCGTTCGTGAACGCAGCGGTCACCCCGACGTGGTGCAGCGTGTCCTCCTCATCGTAGAGGCCGAGCAAGAGCGATCCGACCATCGTGCCCGCGCCGTTCTTATGCCAGCGGAATCCGGCGACCACGCAGTCGGCTGTGCGCGTGTGTTTGACCTTGACCATCGTGCGTTCGCCGGCCCGGTAGGGAGCGTCCAGGCGCTTGGCCATCACGCCGTCGAGTCCGGCGCCCTCGAAGCGGCGAAACCAGTCTTCGGCCACGGCGCGATCCCGCGTGGCAGGCGAGAGATGCACCGGGCGCGCCGCACCCGCCATCGCCTGCTCCAGGCGAGCGCGCCGCTCCGCGAGCGGCGCTTCGCGCAGGTCTTCGTCACCCAGGGCCAAGAGGTCCCAGGCCACGAAGGACGCCGGCATCTGCGCGGCGAGGAGCTTGACCCGCGACGCGGCCGGATGGATTCGCAGCAGCAGCGCCTCGAAGTCCAGCCCGTCTTCGCCCACGATCACGATCTCGCCGTCCACGACGCAGCGCTCGGGCAGCGTGGCGACGAGCGGCGCGATCAGCTCAGGAAAGTAGCGGTTCATCGGCTTCTCGTCGCGGCTCTGCAGCAGGATCTCATCGCCGTCGCGAAACACCAGTGTGCGAAAGCCGTCCCATTTGGGCTCGAATTGCCAGCCGTCACCCTCGGGCAGGGCGTCCGCAGCGCTGGACAACATCGGGGCGAGAGGTGGAGCGAAGGGCAGGCGCATGACACAATCCTAAAGCGTGCCGGCGAGTGGTGCTAGTTGGTACTCACGGTCTCCTTTGTCATCGCGAGGCCCGAAGGGCCGTGGCGATCTCCAGGACCTCAAGGAGATGTCAAGATTTTGAAAGCGAGGAGATACTCCAGCAAACTCCCCGTCGCCTGAGGCATCCTTCACGCGGTCGCGTCCTGACTCATAATCGTTGGATGTGGGTGTCTTTGAAGTCCGTCGCGTACTTTAATCCGAATCCCAGGAATCGATCAGCCCCGATGTGAGCAGTGAGGATTAATCCGAGAGAAGTCAAGAATTTGTTCGACGTGAAGAGGCCAATCCCGATGAGGAGGGCTGCTAGCGTGAAGTTGTGGACGAGGTTGTAAGTGAGTGCACCGGTCTGTTTGTCCTTGAGGTACCCGACCATCGAGAGGTCTGGAGCGAGCAGGAGAATAACAAAGAGCAGCCAGCTCGCGTTGAGAACATGATAAAAGTAGAGCGCGCCAAGGAAGACGATCAGGCCTTCGATCCGGATAATCTTGCCTACCATAGCCGTATTCTAGCAACAGTCTCTGGTTGGTGTAGGGAGAACTGCTCAGGGTGTTGAAGACTTAGCGACCAACTGGAGATGAGGTGTTGCCCATGAAGCCGCGTCTCATTAATATGCTCGCAGCCGTGGGGACAGGGTTGTTCCTGCTGTCAGCGACGGCGACAGCGCAGCAGGTGCTCGTAACTAAGGCACTGACCGAAAAGAAGGTTTCGCAGTTGCCGGCCAGACCGCTCTTCTGGCGGTTAGAGAACTTCCCCACGCTTGCACAAGCGGAGGCCGCCACGGGTCCGTATGGGTTAGCCGTTGGGTCGGGGGGCAAGGTTTGGTTCTTCACCCTGGGCCCTGCGGGTGGGTCATCAGCTGGCGGCACCAAGGTTGTCGAAATCGGACCGCTCCCCATGCTGATTGCATCGGACTATGTCCTTCGAGTCAACGAAGCCACCGGCCCCCCTGGCAGCATCACGCCCGTGCACACCCATCCTGGTTCCGAAGCATTCTACGTGCTGGCCGGAGAGCAGTGTATCCGTACTTCCCAGAAGATGATCCGCGTGGTGGTCGGCCGAGCCGAGACGGGTCCTGGTGGCGATACGCCGTTGCAGGTCTCCAGCTGCGGTTCGACGGATTTGCTTTCGCTGGTGGTGTTCGTGGTGGATGCCACGAGACCGTTCTCATCGCCAGCCAGCTTCCCGTAGACTTTAGAGTGCCGTCAAGACAGGATCCCATGCCGATCTATCTTATGCGTTTCAGTTACACGCCAGAAACGTCGGCTCGACTCATCAAGAAGCCTGAGGATCGCAGACCTCCTGGAGCCAGCAGCTAGGTTCATAAGCTTCAACTGGCCGAGAATGCGGGCTGCCTAAGAGCTCGCTGGAACGGAGCTCCCTGCGCTCTCTCCCCGGTCTTGAAGAAGATGTAAATTTCACAGGAACAAGTTGAGCCCAGCAAGAAACTTGGCCTCTACGCAAACCTTCCACGCAAGCATATGAACCGGAATGCTCTGAGGCACACTCCGAGGGGGTGAGGCCGAATGCGCTTGAAGTGGAAAGCCCCGGCGGCACTTTTGCTCATGATTCCCGCGCTCTTGATGCTGGTGCTCACCGCAAACTCCCAGGATGTCGAGTCCGTCGCAACGGGAGCCAAGCTCAGTGTCGCCGTGGTACTCGCACAAAGAGGAGACGGCGTCGTGTCGGGGACGGCGTTCATGGCCGCAGAGAGGCTTCTACTGACGGCCGAACATGTTGTGGCTGCATCGCGGCGTGTGGCTGTCAAGTTCCCCGACTATCCTGCGGCGGACGTCCAACTGGTTGGTTCAGACAGCGAAAATGACGTCGCGGTACTGTCGATTCCTGAGTCAGGCGTGCGGCCTCTACCTCTCGGTGATATTTCGCAGGTTCGAGAAGGCCAGCGGGTCGTGGTTATTGGCTTCCCCAGGGTTGACGTCCTTGGGGCGGAAGCTGCCACCGTGACGGAGGGAATCGTGAGCGCCATTAGGCCAGGACTCATCCAAATGCAGGC
>VBAI01000192.1 GCA_005882295.1 Candidatus Segetimicrobium genomatis
GCGGTGCCGAGCCGGCCGGGGTGGCCCCGGGGCATGGTCACCGCACCTGCTGTAGAGTCGATCAACCCGGCCAGGATGTGGAGCAACGTCGTCTTCCCGCAGCCGGACGGGCCGATCAGCGCCGCGAACTCGCCGTCGCGGACCGCAAAGGTGACGTCCTGTATTGCTGCGAACGGGCCGTGCAGACCCGGATACACCTTGCTCAGGCCAACGACGTCGATCCCGGCCAGTCCCGTACCAACTTGATCCGCCGCACGTAGCATCACATCGTAACCCTCGCTGATCAAGTTTGGTACGGGACCACTCGCGGTGGTGCTGCGCTGATCATCTGGCCGCAAACGGTCCCAGCGCGGCCAGCGCCTGACGCACGAATGAGGTATCGATGTAGGCGGAGGGGTCCAGGGCTTTCTCATACGTCAGCTCGCCGCGCTTGCGGAAGAACTCCTGCAGACGCGCGAAGTCATTGAAGTTCATCTTGCCGTCTGGCTCATGGAAGGGTGGACGCGCTTTCTTCACCACCGCGGCAGGCACGCCGGTGTACTTTTCCACGATGCGCGCGATGTCATCATGGCGGTAACCATCACCATACAGGTCACGCGACGCCTGCAGCCAGGCGATCATGAACCCGGCGGCCAGTTTCGGAGACCGGCGGATAAAGTCGCCACTGTAGTACAGGGCGGTGACCTGCACCCCGTTGACGAAATCTTCGCTCAGCCGGACAATCTGACCCCGCTCCTCGGCCAGGGTGGCGAGCGGCTCGCCCAGCAATCCGGCCGCTATGGCGCCGTTGGCCAGCGCCGCCGGAACATCGGGAAAATTCACCGCCACCAGCTGCACGTCGTCGATCGTCAGCCCGCCCCGCAGGAGCGCGCTGTGCAGCCAGAACTCCGTTGCCGAGCCGATCACGTTCACTGAGACTTTCTTGCCGCGCAGATCGGCTACGGCACGGATCTCGCCGCTGTCGTACGCGTTCTTGCTCACCACCAGCGGCGTGCTTACCGGCGGCCGCTCCATGTGCACGGGGCCCACGACCTTGAAGTCCAGCCCCCGGGCGGCGGCGTTGAACAGGGAAGCGCCCAGGCCGCCGACGACGACCTCGGCCCGCCCGCTGGCCAGCACCGCAAATGATGAGAGACCGCCAGGCGTCCCGATCAGTTCGACGTCGATGCCCTGCCGGGCAAAATACCCGCGCTCGATCGCCACGTAGAGTGGAGCGAAGATGAGGACGGGCACATGCACGACGCGAAGTTTGGTTAACGGTTGCTCCTGCGCTCCGGCCTGTCCCATCGGTCCGAAGACCAACAGGGTCGCCGCGATTGCCAGCATCATCAGCCTCTGTCTTGTCATCCGGCAAGCCTCCACACCCCGTCCGCCAGCACCAGGTGCTGCCGCGGGTAGACTCCCCCTGACCGGTCGGCAAACGTCAACTCATCCACGCGGATGATCAGTACCGGATAGTCGGGATTCGTGAAATGATGCGCGAACTCGGGCGCGGCCCGTTGCAGGGCTTCTCGGGCCCATCCGTCCTCTGCGGTCCGGACCACGGCGGCCGTACCCACCCCCTGCAACCAGGCATCCGCCCGGCGATCATCCACGGCAAATCCGGTGCGCGGGTTCGCCAGCATGTGCGCGAGCGTGCGGGCCCGTTTGCCCTGGCAGACATAGAGGTCGAGGCCGCGCGCGACGTAGAACGCGGTGGCCGCCCACGGCTCGTCATGATAGGACGTGGCGAGCGTCACCACGTGCCTGGACGCCAGGTGTGCCTGCACCGCCTGCAGGATCTGGTCAACCGCAAACTCCTGCGCCATCATGACTTCCCGGCGGCCCCGATACTCCTCAATAGAAGTGTGCGCAACGCCGGCAAACTGCTCATCAAGTCGCTGGTACCGGACATCAGCCACTGGGTGATAACCTCGTTGAGCGCGCCGATCCATGCCCGCGCGGCCAGGGCGGTATCTTGCGGTGGGATGTCGCCATCGGTGGTCGCCCGGTCCAGATGACGTTGAATGAGGCGGGCGAACCTCCGGTGGATCTCCAGGCGTGCGCCCTCCAGCGTCGGCCCCAAACCCACAGCCTCAATGAGCAGGATCCTGACCAGATCACGGCGCGCCGCTGCGGTCTCCAGCACGACCTGCAGGGCGGCCTCCACTTTGGCCAGCGCGCCCTGCTCCGAGGCGATCACCAGCTCCACGCCGTGTTCCACATCGGAGGCGAGCTCATCCATCAGCGTGAGGAAGATCGCCTGCTTACTGGGGAAGTAGTGGTAGAAGGCGCCCTTCGAGGTCCCAGAGGCCGCCGTGATAGTGTCTACGACCGTACCGTGGTAGCCCCTGGCGGCGAACACTTCCATCGCCGCATTGAGGATGCGCTCCCTGGTGGGCGTGTTGGCGGTAGACCGGTTCATTTCGTAGGGAAGGGCTGGTTTCCGACGAATCAGACCGACGCGTCGGTCTGTCTTCCGCGCCTAGAGTACCGAAGAGCGGCCGGCATGTCAACCGGCAGCGACAAAGGGGTCTGACCCCGATGAAATGGACGCGGAAGAAGCGGGCAGGCCCCTGGTCACGGGGAGAAGGACATGATGAAAACCGAGGTGACGTTTCAAACCGAGGGCGGGAGCTTCTCCGGGACAGTTGACGAGAGGGGGGTGTTCCACGATGCGCTCGAGCATCTGCTCCCTGACCATCTGCGGGTGGGTCGCCGGATCACGATCCGGACCCCTGGTGGGGACCCGGTATATCCGGACATGTTTGTCGGGGAGACGGTCGCTCACTTTCGGACCACTACATTCACCGTGCGGTCAGAGCCGCTGCGCGGCCAACCGGGCGCATGGCGTAATCTGGGATTCGATCACATCGCCCTGGCAGTGGCCGACCGCCAGGACGCGCGGCGGTTCTTCGGAGAGGTGCTCGGGATGCAGGTGATCCGCGAAGATTCGCATCAGACCGTCCTGACCACCGGCAATTCCGCGATCTTCCTCTTCGACACGACCCCGGGCCCTCTCAATCCCGGGATTCCGTCCCGCATCCATCACATCGGATTCGTGGTGGACGACCTTGCCGCGGCCTGGCACGCTATCCGCAGCCGTGGGCTGCAGTCCGACTACATGGTCCTAGAACGCGACGAACGCTGGTCGTTGTACTTCTTCTACCAAAACGGCGACGCACGGTTCATGATTCAGCTATCGCAGATTAAGGAGGGCCACCGCGGCTTCACCGACTACCACCGATTCTCCGATCAGATGTACGACTACAGCCGTGGCCGGTATGGGGTACGGTTTGAAAACCACAAGATGCCTGGCAGCGGCGAGTCCTGATCTCACGCTGCGCCCAGGAGCCGCACCATTTCGTCGTGGACACGGCCATTGGTGGCCAGCACGTCCCGGCAGTCGACGTGGAAGGGCC
>VBAI01000193.1 GCA_005882295.1 Candidatus Segetimicrobium genomatis
CGCTCGGCGTCGAGGCTCGCTAGTGCCGTACCAACTTGATTCGCCACATCGTCCTTTCTTAGTACCTGTGGAATCGCTCGTGAGCTACACATGACTATCAAGTTGGTACGGCACTAGCCGTCGATGGCTGAAACCGCATCGTCGCTGCTCGCGGCATGGTCGACCTTCTATTTCATGACCGCCTCGTCGGCTGCCGCGTTGACCGGGCTGATGTTCGTCGTGATCAGCTTGGTGACCGGGCAGGAACGTACGGACGCCACTCAAGATGGGATCGCGACGTTTACCACACCGACGGTCATGCACTTCGCCGCGGCGTTGCTTGTCTCGGGCATTCTCATCATGCCGTGGCGCTCGTTGGTTCAGGCGGGCATCGTAGTCGCGGTCATCGGTCTCTACGGCGTCGCGCAGATTCTGCGCGTGATGGGTCGAACGAGGCGACTCACCGGGTACACAGCGGATCTCGAGGACTGGACGTGGTTCACGATTCTCCCCTTGGGGGCGTATGTGGCGATCTCCGCGGGCGCGATTGCCCTTGCTACTGTCCCGGTGCAAGCGATGTTCACCCTTGCCGGCGGCGTCATGTTACTGATCTTCATAGGGATTCGCAACGCATGGGACGTCGTCACGTACATCGCTACTAGGCGGACTAAACCCTAGCGAGGGGCGGCTGTCGAGTCCCTGCCGGGAAAGACAATTCCGCCCCGCGCGGCACCCAGAGGAGAGGTGTCGCGCAGACCCGAAGCGTAAGATGCGTGACGGCCCGCATTCTCGATGGAAAAGCGCTCGCCGCGCAGGTTGAACGCGAGGTCGCCGCTCAGGCCGCCGCGCTGACGGCACGGTACGGTGTTTCGCCGGGCCTCGCGGCGGTTCTCGTCGGTGACGATCCGGCGTCGGTGCTGTATGTCAGGCGGAAGGCGGAGGCCTTCGGCCGGACCGGGATGCGCTCCGAGACGTTTCACCTGCCGGCCAGCACCGCTGAGGCCGAGCTGCTGCAGTTGATTGCCACGCTGAATGCGCGGCCGGACATCCACGGCATTCTTCCTCAGCAGCCGATGCCGGAGCAGATCAATCCCCGTACGGTGTTCGAGCGCGTCGACCCCGCCAAAGACGTCGACGGCCTCGGCCCGATGAACATGGCCGCCCTTCTCGTTGGGCGGCCGCGGCTGGTGCCATGTACCCCGGCCGGGATCATGCGGCTGCTCGAGCACGCGGGGATCGAGGTGGGGGGCAAGGACGCGGTCGTCATCGGCCGCAGCCTGATCGTCGGGCGGCCGATCGCGCTACTGCTCCTGCAAGCGAACGCCACGGTCACGATGTGTCACACTCGTACCCGAGAGCTCGCCGCGCACACCCGGCGCGCGGATATTCTGGTGGTCGCGGCAGGCAAGGCCAGGCTGATCACACGGGAGATGGTCAAACCCGGCGCCGTGATCGTGGACGTGGGGGTCAACCGTGCGGACGGCAGACTCGCCGGCGATGTGGACTTTGCCGCAGTCGCGGAGGTCGCGGGTTGGATCACGCCTGTGCCCGGGGGCGTAGGACCGATGACGATTGCCATGCTGCTTCGCAATACTGTGCAAGCCGCAGAGGCGCAACTGCGCTCTGGGAAAACGGTGTAAGTGAACACCTCGGCAGACGAGCAGGCCCGGGCGTTCATTGATGGGCTGCTGACGAGGGCTCGGCCCCAGGCCCAGGACACCGCCAGACTCCGCCGCGTGGAGATCCTCCTGCACCGGTTGAGCGATCCGCACCGGGCGGTGCCCACCGTCCTGATCGCAGGCACAAAGGGCAAGGGATCCACGGCGGCGATGCTGGCGTCGATGCTCCAGGCCGCGGGGCATCGCGTGGGCCTCTACACCAAGCCGCACCTGGTCGACTATCGCGAACGGATTCGCGTTGACGATGCCCTCATCTCCCCCGAGGATCTGGCGGCACTGGTGGAGCTCGCGCGGCCGCAAGTTGAGGCCATGGCCGCTGAGCCGCTGGGACTCCCGACCTACTTCGAGCTCTCCGTCGCTCTGGCGTTTCTACACTTCGCGCGCTCGCGGGCCGATCTGGCAATCGTGGAGGTAGGCCTGGGCGGGCGGCTGGATGCCACCAACATCGCGGAACCCATCGTGTCGGTGATTACGCCCGTGAGCTACGACCATATGGATGTGCTCGGGGGCACCCTCGATCAAATTGCGCGGGAGAAGGCAGGGATCATCCGTGCCCGGGGAGCCGTCGTCAGTGCCCCGCAGAGTGCCGAGCCGCTGGCGGCGATCATCGATGTCTGTACGCGGCACGAGGCGAAGCTCACGCTCGTCAATGAGGTGATGCGCTGGCAGGCCCTGGAGGCCACACTGCACGACCAGGTCTTCGAGATGGCCGGACCGTGGCGCGACTACGGTCGCCTGCGGCTTCCACTGGTGGGTGCGCACCAGCTCACGAACGCTGCCACCGCGGTGGCGACCGCGGAAGTCCTGGCCGAGCGCGGCGTCGCCTTCGCGCCCGGCGGGATTCGGAGCGGCCTGGCCGCGGTGCGGTGGCCGGCACGCGTCGAGGTGGTGGGAGAACGCCCGTATGTGGTGGTCGACGTGGCCCACAATCCGGCCTCGCTGGGCGCCCTGCGGCAGACGCTGGAAGCGATGTTCCCCGGCCGCCGCCTTATCCTCGTCTTCGGCATGGTCGCCACGCACGATCACCGTGCCTGCACCAGCCTCATTGCGCCGCTGGCCGACGTGGTGATCACCACCACCCCCCAGCACGTAAAGCCCCTGCCTGCGCGCGTCCTGGCAGAAGAGGTGGCGCGCTACGCAGCCCAGGTGGAGGTCATCGACGACCGGCTGGCGGCGGTGCGGCGCGCGCTGGCGCTGGCGCGTCCCGACGATGTCGTCGTGATTACGGGATCATTCTTCCTCGTCGGCGAGGTGCGTGATACTCTTCAAAGAGAGCTCATCCAGCAGGAGAGAGCGCACGCGGAACCCCATTGATAATTGTGAATTGTGGATTAAGATGCGGCTCCCCACTTGGCATTGCCAATCTACAATTTGCAATGGTCAATTTATTAATAGTTGTGAGGTGGGTGTAGGTTGTGGGTTGATGTGATCGTCGAGGACGTGCTGCGGACGCGTTCCACCACCCAGCACGTGATCAACGACGCAAAGAGTCCCTCCGGGCCCATCCACGTTGGCTCGCTGCGCGGCGTGATCCTCCACGATTGTGTCGCCCGCGGTCTGGGGGCGAAGAACCATCCCGTGTCCTTCCTGTTCGGCTTTGATGACTACGATCCGCTCGACTCGCGTCCCGCGGCGGTGCCGGTTGAGTTCGACCGCTATCTGGGCATGCCGCTCTCCGACGTACCCTCGCCGGATGGAGGCGGAGGGAGTTACGCGCGGCATTATGGGCTCGGTTTTGAGCGCGTGTGGAAGACGCTGGGCGCTCGTCCTCACGTGTACTGGACGAGCGAGATGTATAAGTCGGGGCGGTTCAACGACGCCATCATGCTGGTGCTGGATCGTGCCGATGAGCTCATCCAGATCGATCGCGAGATCAGCGGAAGTCAGAAGGCCGAGCGCCATCCGGTGCAGGTGGTCTGCGAGTCCTGTGGCCGCATCGGGACCACGGTCGTCACCGGATGGGATGGGCGGCAGGTCACCTACGAGTGCCGGCCAGACAAGGTCGCGTGGGCGCAGGGCTGCGGCCACCACGGCCGGCGGTCCCCGCTCAACGGCGGGAGCAAGCTGCAGTACGTCGTAGAGTGGGCGGCCAAGTGGAAGATCCTGGGGGTCACCATCGAGGGCGCCGGAAAGGATCACATGACCAAGGGCGGCAGCCACGACCGGGCCAGCGCGATGGTCGAGCGCGTCTTCCGCTCCCATGCGCCGTACCCCATTCC
>VBAI01000194.1:0-404 GCA_005882295.1 Candidatus Segetimicrobium genomatis
AGAGCGCTGCTGTGCTTCGTCTCTCTCTCGGACGACATAGCGCATCAACAGAATCGTCACCATCGCCAGGCCGCCGATATTCAGAGCGAAGAAGATCGCGCTGAGCACGGGTGGAATCGGCGGAGCGCCCGCCGCGGCCGCGTGCTCGGCGATTCCGGAGGCGGCCACGAGGACAAGGAAGACGACCAGCCATCCCTGCCACCCACGAGCGCCGCCGGTGAGCAGGGCGTACAAGGGAGTCCAAAACGACCACACCACCACAGCACCAGACCTGGCGATCCCGCCGAGTTGCCACTGCAGCAGGAACGGCAGGATCGCCATCATGCTCAGCTGGCCCGCTCGGAACAGATCGAACCGGTCTGTGGCAACCGCGAGCGGCAGGGTAATGGCGGAGAGGACCGCAT
>VBAI01000194.1:414-4470 GCA_005882295.1 Candidatus Segetimicrobium genomatis
CGAGAGCCGCGTACATCCCGGCCCAGACCACCCCCGCCAGACTGATCAATCCTGTGGTCAGTGACATGGTGGCTTTGTAGAGGCGCACCTCGTCCGAATCGGAAGGCCGGACTCCCGACGCCGCCATACGCGCGATCAAGGCAAGCAACGCCCGCTGCATATCGGCAGTGTCATTTTCTCGGGCCACCGGCTTCACCTGCTCGCCAGGGAACGAGATGCGCGCTACAGCGCCCTCTCGTGGCGTTCCGTGCAGGGGAAGAGCGTGTCAGGTATGATAGGGAGCGTGGAATTCCCAGACGATGGAGGCTCCATGCATCCTGAGATCGCTCGCATCCAATCAATGCTGGACGGCCAGGGCTACGTGGCCGATGAGGCCCTGGCCACCTCAGTCTATCTGGCGATTCAGTTGCGCAAGCCGTTGTTGATCGAAGGCGGGGCCGGGGTTGGAAAGACCGAGGTGGCGAAGGTCATGGCCGCCGCCCTCGAGACCGACCTCATCCGCCTACAGTGCTATGAAGGGCTGGATGCCACCACCTCGCTGTACGAGTGGAACTACCAGCGCCAGCTGCTGCACATCCGGATGATGGAGCATAGCGATCTTCCCCTCGAGGTCAAGGAGCGAGAGATCTTCAGCGAGCCGTTTCTGTTGAGGCGGCCGCTGCTGCAGGCCATTACACATCACCGGGCGCCGGTGCTGCTGATCGACGAGTGCGACCGTGCCGACGAGGAGTGGGAGGCGTTCTTGCTGGAGGTGCTCTCCGACTGGCAGGTGACCATTCCCGAGATCGGGACGATCAAAGCGCACTATATTCCTTACGTCGTGCTCACCAGTAACCGCACGCGGGAGCTGGGCGATGCCCTGCGGCGGCGCTGCCTGTATCTGTGGATCGACTATCCGACATTTGAGAAGGAACTCGCCATTGTGCGGCGCAAGGTCCCCGGCGTCAACGGGCAGCTGGCCGGCCAGATCGCGGCATTCATGCAATTCGTGCGCCGGGCCAAGTTGGAGAAGACGCCCGGCCTGGCGGAGACGCTGGATTGGAGCGCCGCGCTGATCGCCCTGCATCGCGACCATCTCGACCGTGAGGCGATCGAGCAGACGCTGGGGGCGTTGTTCAAGCATCGCGACGACGCCAACCTGATGCGGGTGCAATGGCTGGATCATCTCCTGCGCGGGGTGGACGAGATCGGGCGCGAGCCGGCCCCGTGGAGCCAGGAGACGATCAGCCGCGTGGCCGAGCGGGTGCTGCCCAAATCATGAGCCTGGCGGGAGATCTCACCACCCACGTCGTTGGATTTTGCCGCAGGCTGCGCGCCCGCGATCTGCCGGTCGGCCCCAGGGAGGCGGCGGACGCGCTGCGCGCGCTGGCCGCCGTGGATGTGTCAAACCGGCGGGAGTGTTACCTGGCGCTGCGGACGGTGCTCACCTCCCGCTACGACGACCTGGCGGTCTTTGATGACGTGTTCCGGGAGTTTTGGAACCCGCCGGCGCCGCAGCCAACGGGTGCTGACCAACCTGAGCCGGACCTCCCTGCGCTGGCATCCGACGGGCAAACGCCGTCGTTACTTTCCTGGCTGGACGAAGCGCTGCAGTCGCAGGGGGAGGAGTCGATCCCCGCCTACAGTCCGGTCGAACTGCTGACACAAAAAGACTTCAGCACGTTCACCGGCAATGATCTGGACGAGGTCAGCCGGCTTGTCGTCGCCATCGCCCGGCGCGTAGCCACCCGCCTCAGCCGGCGGGTGCGCGCGGTACGCCGGGGGCATGCCCTGGATCTCCGGCGCACCATCCGCCACAGCCTGCGCCGCGGTGGGGAGATTGTCGAGCTAGCGTACCGCAAGCGCAGGATTCAGAAGACCCGGGTGGTACTGCTCGCCGATGTCAGCGGCTCGATGGACTTGTACAGCCGGTTCCTGATCCAGTTCATCTTCGCGCTGCAGCACGCGCTGGGGCAGGTCGAGACACTGGTCTTCAGCACGACGCTGACGCGGGTCACGGAGGCTCTCTCAGAATCCGACCTGCGCGCGGCGCTGGATCAGGTCGCCCGCACTGTGCCCGACTGGTCGGGCGGGACGAAAATTGGGCAAAGCCTGCGGGCATTCCTCACCCGGTACGGTGGCCTGGTGCTCACGCCGCGCACCGTGGTCATTGTGATCAGCGACGGGTGGGATACCGGCGACATCGACGTGCTCGACGACGCCATGCGCGAACTCCACGCCCGCGCCGGCCGGGTGATCTGGTTGAATCCGCTGCTGGGCAGCCCCGGCTACGAGCCCATCTGCCAGGGGATGCGCGTGGCGCTCCCGTACGTGGACGTCTTTGCCTCGGCGCACAACCTGGAGAGTCTCAGACAATTGGAAAGACACTTGGCACTCAAACGACGGTGATTGGCGATTCGTGATTTGTGATTCGTAACTATTCAGGAGGCAGTTCGTTTCACGAATCACGAATCACTAATCACTAATCACATGAATGCTGGAGTGAATCATCGATGAAAGAGTTGATCGAGATCCTCGATGCAATCGATCGCTTCGCCGCGGCGCGGGAGCCAATGGCGCTGGCGACAATCGTCGGCGTGCGTGGCTCCACCTACCGGCGCCAGGGGGCCCGGTTGCTGCTGACCCGCAGCCAGCAGATGGTCGGTAACATCAGCGGAGGATGCCTGGAAGGCGATGTGATGGTCGTCGCCGACGAGGTGATGACCAGCGGGCAGGCGCGCCTGGTGACCTATGATCTGACGGCTGATGACGACGTAGTCTGGGGGCTGGGTCTGGGGTGCAATGGCGCCGTGGACATCTTTGTGGAGCCGGTCGATCCATCGGCGGAGATCTTTACGCTGTACCGGAAGGCGATCGCCGACGAACGGGCGCTGGCCGCGGTGACCGTGTTGAGCGGCGCGGCGCCCGGGGCGGGCCGGCGGCTGGCGGTGTGGGCGGACGGCGCGCGAATCGGGACGCTTGGCGACGCGACGATGGATGACCGGGCGGCTCGGGCCGGGACGGCCGCGATCCAGGAAGGGGCCTCACGCATCTTCAGCCTGCCGGGATCGGCTGGTGCGGTCCAGGCGTTTGTGGAGGTACTGCGGCCGCCGATTCGCCTCGTCGTCTGTGGCGCCGGACACGATGCGGTTCCAGTCGTCCAGCTTGCCGCCCAGATGGGCTGGCGGGTGGTCGTTGTTGATTCCCGGGAACGGTTCCTCACCAGGGATCGATTCCCGGGGGCGCGGCAGTTCATCAAAGCCGACCCCACGTCCGCGCCCGATCGCGTGCCCATGGACGACCGGACCTACGTGGTAATCATGACCCACAACTACCTGCACGATCGTGATCTGCTGCGCGGCTTCCTGCGCACCGGGGCCGGATATCTCGGCATGCTCGGTCCGAGGATCCGCACCGAGAAGATCCTCGATGAACTGCGGCGGGATGGCGTCACGATGTCGGACCGGGACCGCGGCCGCATCTTCGGGCCGCTGGGCCTCGACATCGGAGGCGAGACCCCGGAGGAGATCGCCCTGGCCATCGTCGGGGAGATTCAAGCGGTCGAATCCGGGCGGCGTGGCGGTTTCTTGCGTGAACGCAAGGGGCCGATCCATGACGGGAGCGGAATCGCGGAAGCGCGGAAACACGAAAACGCATAACGGCAAGATCGCCGCCATCATCCTCGCCGCCGGGGCCAGCGCCCGCATGGGCACTCCCAAACTGCTGCTGACGCACGGCGGTGTGCCGCTCTTGCGCCTTGCCGTGGACGCGGCGATCCGCGGCGGGTGCGACGACGTGGTCGTGGTCCTCGGTGCAGATCGCGAGCGATATCTGCCAGTCCTGAAGGGTACACCCGCCCGTCCCGTGCACAACCCCGATTTTGCCCAGGGCATGAGTACCTCCATCCGCACCGGCATCGAAGCAGTGCCCGACGATGCCGGGGCCGCGGTGATCATGCTGGCCGATCAGCCGTTCGTCGACGAGGCCGTCATCCGCCGCCTGATCGAGACGTATCGCACATCGGGGCGAAAGATCGTGGTCAGCGCCTACGAAGGGGTGCGCGGCGTTCCTGTGGTG
>VBAI01000195.1 GCA_005882295.1 Candidatus Segetimicrobium genomatis
GAAGCTGTCCTCGAGCTCATAGACATAGAGGTCCCACGTGTCAGGCTCGCTATCCCCGGTTCCCCGGCAGTCCTGCACAACCGCGACGTACCCGTATTGCGCGAGTGCGCGCGCAACCATGCCATCATGGCCACGTCGGCCGTATGGCGTCCGGATTGCGATCGTCGGTCCAGAACGCAGATGAGACGCTCGGAGGATGTCTGTGGCAAGACGTATTCCATCTCGCATCGGTACCCAGACCGTGTCGCATCGAATTTCGGAGGCAGGCAGCGGATCCGGTAGCGACGCCTGGATCGGCCCGAGGATGTCGGCGAGTTGGGGCGTCATGGCAAGGCCTTCGCTCCCTTTCAAGGTTTTCTTTGGCGGAAAATTCTCTGCCCCTTCCTTCACATACACGGCCTGAGACCATCCGGAGGATGAGCAGGCAGGGGCGTCGTAAAGGGTACTCGGATGTGGGAGAGCACCGTTTGATCGCGAGGGGGAGAAGAGATGTCTGCTAGCCGCCATGATTCCGCAAGAAACGATCGGTTCGCGGTGAGCCGTCGGGAATTTTTGCGCCTGATCGGAGGCGGAGCGGGACTTATAGCCGCCAGCCGCCTTCTCCCGATTTCCGCGACCCGCGCCGCGCCGCCAGGTCAGACTGCTGCGCTCATTGTTGCGGCCAACTTCGTGATCAAGAGTCTGGACCCGGCCCGGACGATCGAGACGACGAGCGAGATGGTAAACCACGGGACGTACGACTCGCTTGTCACATTCGACGGCGAGGATCTCAAAACCCCGAAGCCCTCCCTCGCTACAAGCTGGAGGGTCTCCAACGATGGGAAGATCTATACGTTTACGCTACGACAGGGCGTAAAATTCTCCAGCGGTAACCCGCTGACGGCAAGAGATGTCAAGTGGTCGCTCGACCGGATCCTGAACCTCAAGGCCAACTCACTGTTCCTGCTCGACGGAGTGGAGGATGTGCTCGTCCTCGATCCCCTGAGGGTGGCAATCCGGATGAAAGCACCCAAGCCCTCGATCCTACCGATCCTCTCAAGCCCCAGCCTGGGCATTCTGGACAGCAAGCTCGTCACCGAACAGGGGGGCGACGCGACCGCTGATGCTCGGGAGAAGGATAAGGCCGAAAGCTATCTCAACGCCCGCTCCGCCGGCACCGGCGCCTACATACTCACCCGCTATGTTCCGAGTCAAGAAGTTGTGCTGGAGCGCAATCCCAACCACTGGCGACCTGCCGCACAGGTCGAGCGGATCGTGATCCGGAACGTCGCGGAGCCCGCGACTGAGCAGATCCAACTGGAGAAGGGCGACATCGACATCGCGACCGGGCTCGGCCAGGATCAGCTCCAGGCCCTCCGGCGCGCACAGGGCGTGAGCGTCAAGACAAGCCCCGCGGCGACAACCTTTTATGTGCTGATGAACGCCAACCCCTCGGTGGGTGGCCCGTTCGCCAACCCGAAGATCCAGCAGGCCGTTCGCTATGCCCTGGACTATCAGGGGATCTTGGCCATCGCGGGCGCCGGCTCAGTAAGGCTGGCCGGGGTGATCCCGACCATCTTCCCGGGCGCCATGGACCCGGCGCAGGGTCCCACCACCGACCGCGATAGGGCCCGGTCGCTCATCCGCGAATCCGGGATCACCGAAGTCCGCGGCCAGCTCTCGTACGCGAGTGACTCGACGATCTGGGGCGTGCAGATGAACATCCTGGCGCAGAAGATCCAGGCCGACCTGTCGGCCGTCGGCATGAGGCTCGAATTGAACGGCTTGCCCATCAGTACCTCCCTCCAGCAGTACCGGGACGGCAAGAACCAGGTCGGCGTGTGGAGCTGGGCCGCCGACTATCCCGACGCGAGCGACTTCTTGGTCTATCTCCCTGGGAGGACCGTGGGTAAGCGCGCTGGCTGGTTCGCCGATGCCAGCCCCGCGGCGAAATCGCTGGCGGATCTGGGGGATCAGGTCGAAATGGAGCTGGACAGTGCCAAACGCCTTGCGCTGTACCAGAGGATCGACAGGCAGCTCGCAGAGATCGGTCCCTATGCGCCGCTGTTCCAGCCGGCCGTACCCTACGCGTTTCGTTCCAATGTAAGCGGCGTGACGTTCAACAGCGTCTGGGGCGTCGATTTCTACGCGCTGACCCGGACGACCTAGCTCCCACCATTTCCCATTGACTCGGGTGTCACCGAGGCGAGGGTGACCGGCGCGGCTGCGTGAATATCGGCTGGTATGTGATCCGGCGGCTTCTCCTCATCCCGCCAATGCTGGTGGGAATTACGCTGCTGAGCTTCATTGTGTCCCACGCGGTCCCAGCCGATCCCGTGACGGCCAACCTGGGAGATCAGGCTGCTGCCAACCCGGAAATCGTGGCCGCGTTCAAGCATCGTTGGGGACTTGACCGGCCGCTTCCCGAGCAGTATGGGATCTACCTGTGGCGGGTAATCCACGGAGATCTCGGCGTTTCGATCTCCACCCGCCAGCCGGTGGCCGTCGACCTGCGGCAGCACCTGCCTGCGACGATCGAACTCGCCCTGGCCGCCATCATCCTCGGGCTCCTGGTCGGGATCCCCCTCGGAATCCTCTCGGCCGTGCGTCGCGACAGCCTCTTGGATCAGGTCGGTCGCGTCTTCTCACTCGTCGGCACGTCCGTCCCCGTCTTCTGGCTGGGCCTGGTCACGATCCTGGTGTTCTACGCCAGACTCGAATGGGCGCCTCCTCCAGGACGGCTGAGCGCGCGCATCACAGCGCCGCCGTTCATCACGGGTTTCGTCGTGCTCGACGGGCTCTTATCCGGGCGCTTAGATGTCGCCGCCGACGCGCTCAAGCATCTCATCCTCCCGGCCCTCGTGCTGTCCTCCTATAGCCTCGGGATCATCGCCCGGATGATGCGAGGCAGCATGCTTGAGGTGCTCGACGATGATTACGTGCGGACCGCGCGCGCGAAGGGCCTCCCGCGTGCAGCCGTCCTGCTTCGCCACGCGGCCCGAAACGCGCTCATCCCGGTCCTCACCGTCGTTGGACTGAGCTTTGGCGGTCTCCTGTCCGGCGCCGTCGTCACCGAAACAGTGTTCGCGTGGCCGGGCCTCGGATCATACGCTTTCCAAAGCTCGACGTCGCTCGACTTCCCGGCAATCATGGGCGTCGGTATCGTCGTCGCCACCGTCTACACCGTCGTCAACCTGCTCGTTGATGTTGCCTACGCCATGCTCGATCCGCGCGTCCGCATTGGCTAGAGGCGGTGTCGCGGAAGCGCTCGCGCTCCGACCCCGGCGGCGGCCGCTCCTGGCCCGGGCGCTCCCCCGCCCGCTCGCAGGCTCGCCCCTCGCGCTCCTCTCCTTGGGAATCGTCGTCCTCTGGGGCGCAGCGGCCGTGGCGGCTCCTCTGCTCGCTCCCTATCCGCCACTGGATCAGGACATCGTTCGCCGGTTGGCCCCGCCGAACACTGCGCACTGGTTGGGGACCGATCCCCTGGGCCGAGACATCCTCAGCCGCATCGTGTACGGAGCGCGGCTCTCCATCCCAGTCGGCATCGCCGCGGTAGGGCTCGCAGTCATCCTGGGCATGATTATGGGCAGCACCGCCGGCACGCTGGGCGGGGCCGTGGACGAAGTGATCATGCGCATCACCGACCTCATGCTTGCATTCCCCACGGTGATCTTTGCCATGGTCATCACAGCCGCGCTGGGTGCTGGCATCCGCAATGCCGTTGTGGCCATCATGCTGGCTTGGTGGCCGTCCTACGCGCGGCTTGTCCGGGGGCTCGTGCTGTCGCTTCGTGAGCGCGAATATGTCGAGGCGGCCAGAGCGCTCGGCGCCTCCCGCACCCGGATCTTCCTGCGGCACGTCCTGCCCGGGATCACGTCTCCGCTCGTGATCATGAGCACGCTCGACATTGGCCACGCGATTCTGACGTTCGCGTCCCTGAGTTTCTTGGGGCTCGGGCCGCCTCCCGAGATCCCCGAGTGGGGGTCGATGATCGCCTCGGGGCGAAGCTATCTGGACCAGTGGTGGAT
>VBAI01000145.1 GCA_005882295.1 Candidatus Segetimicrobium genomatis
CTACGCCCGCTCGCCTGACCAGGATTATACTACGCCCACGGCGCCTTCGCCCACGCCAGCTTCGCGCGGCATACGCACGTTTTCGCGGTCAGGTTCGCTGGTGTGGAGGGGACGGCTTCACAACTTCTTCACACCTTCCTTGCATGATGCAGGTGGTCGTTTGAGCGGATTGAATAGTTCGAGAACACCGAACGTTTTCACACGGCAGAGAGGATTGGCCATGGCCCGACCCAGGCGCGATTTAGTTGATGAAATCCTCAAAGTCCGGGCCGCGATCATCCAGGCGGTGTCGGCCGCTACCGCGCCGGCGTGGATGCACCTTGAGCTCACGATGTCGCAGATGAAGGGGCTGCGGACGCTGGCCTATCATGGCCCGGCGACGGTCAGCCTGATCGCCGAGACATTAGGCATCGGCCTGCCCACCGCCAGCCAGCTGGTGGACCGGCTCGTACAGGCCGGACTTGCTGAGCGGGCCGAGGACCCCAGCGACCGCCGCCGCATCATGGTGCGTTTGAGCAAGAAGGGCCAGCACCTGCACGACGGTCTCAGTCAGGGTCCGCAGGCATTCCGAATCTGGCTGCATCGGATGAACGGCGACGATCTGGAAGCCTTGCACCGCGGCTATGTGGCGCTGGCTCGCATTGCGCTGGCCCGGACCAACGGCGGCGCCCCGGTGCAGGAGCCCGTCAGGCGCAGCGCACACGCCAGGAGCCAGTGAGATGCGAAAGCCACATTGGTGGGTCATAGCGAGTGCAGTGCTGATCATTGCCGTCATTGCCTTGGCGCTGGTGCGCCGCGGAGCGGAGACCTCCCAGGGATCACCCCCACGGGGGGCGCAGGCAGCGCGAGGGCAGGCATCCGCGCCGATCGTCGCCGTCGGGCAGCTCGTCCCGATGGACCTTGCCACCACCTTGTCGCTGACCGCGACCGTTGTCTCCCTCCGCGAAACCTCCGTGTTCTCTCGGGTTTCCGGCTACCTGGAGACGGTCACGGTCAGGCCGGGCGATACGGTCCGCTCGGGCCAGATCGTCGCAGTGGTGGAGCACTCCCAGCTCGATGCGCAGGTGCGGAGTGCGGTCGCCGCCCGCAGCAAGGCGGACGCCGATCTGGTCAGCGCTCGGGCCGACGTGGATAAGGCCAGGGCACAACTGGCCGTCGCCCAGTCGAACTTTGCCCGTATCTCCTCACTGTTCCAGGACGGTCTGATCTCGCAACAGGCCACCGACGACGCCAAGGGGCAACTGCAAACCGCCCAGGCCACCCTCGATGCGGCCGGAGCACAGGTTGGCGTAGCTGAGGCTGAGGTTGAGCAGGCCAGTGCGTCCCTGCAGAGCGCCCGGCTGGCCCAGGACAGCGCCACGATTCGGGCGCCGTGGTCCGGTATCGTGGTGAGCAGGAGTCTTGATCCCGGCGCGTATGTGACGACCAGTGGTGGCACGCCGATCCTGTCCATCGCCGACCTCGACAATGTCGCCGTGCTGGTCAATGTGACCGAGGCGGACATGGGGGTGTTGCGCCGGGGAGCCAAGGCGGAGATCGGCGTCGACGCCTTTCCCAACCGAATGTTCCACGGCACCGTGGCCCGGATCGCCGGCGGAGTGGATCCGGATTCGCGGACGGTGCAGGTCGAGGTCGAGTTGAACAACTCTGACCACGCGCTGCGGCCCGGCATGTATGCGCGGGTCCGGCTGGCCGGCGCCGCCCGCCGCGCCTTCGTCGTGCCCCTGTCTGCGCTGGTGATCGTGGGCGGCCAGCAGTTCGTGTGGGTCGTCGCGGACGGTAAGGTCTCCCAGCGGGCCGTCACGATCGGGACGACGACGGCCAGCGTCGTGGAGATCACCAGCGGCGTGAAGCCCGGCGAGACGATCGTCTTCCGTGGCACCGAACAGGTCCGCGAAGGCGGCGCCGTGCGCACGGCGCCGGCGGGGGAGTGATCCGTCCATGTTCCTGACGCGCGCCGCGGTCCGCAATCCCATCCTGGTGCTCATGGTCTGCATTGCCACGGTGGTGCTCAGCCAGATCGCCCTGACCCGCCTGCCTGTCGACCTCTTTCCGAATATCACCGTGCCGGCCATTACCGTCTCGACCAGCTACAGCGGCGCGTCCCCGGAAGACGTGGAGCGCACGGTGACCTATCCGATTGAACAGGCCATGACCCGTGTGGCAGGCGTGCAGCAGCTGAACTCCACCTCACGCCGCGGGAGCAGTATGGTGCAGGTGTGGTTTGATTGGGGCGCGGACCTCAACGTCGCCGAGGTCGAGATCATCCAGAACATCCAGCGCATCGCCCGCAGCCTGCCCGACGGCGTCAGCCAGCCTGCGGTCCTGAAGTTCGACATCTCCAACATCCCCGTGGCCCAGGTCGTGGTCGCGGCCCCGGGGATGGATGCCCGGGTGCTCTACCAGCTCGCCACCGACACCATTGAGCCGCAACTGGAGCGATTGCCAGGCGTGTCGCAGGCATTTGTCAGCGGTGGGCTGGTGCGGCAGTTCAACGTCAACGTCGACCCGCACCGCATGGCCGCCACCGGACTCAGCCTGCAGGACGTCGACGCCGCGGTGCGCCGGTACAACGCGCTGATCCCGTCCGGCAGCCTCCGCAATGCGGACATCGACTTTCAGTTGATGGTGCCGACGACACTCCAGGACGTCGCCGCCATCCGGCGGGTCGTGCTGACGTCCCGGAACGGCGTGCCGGTCTACATCGCCGACATCGCCGCCGTGGAGGATGGCGCCGCGGACCAGACGCAGATCGTGAAGGTGGACGGCGAGCCCGGGATCACCGTGTCGGTGGCGCGCCAGCCCGGCGCCAACATCGTCGAGGTGGTAGACGCGCTGCGCGCCGCGGTGCCGCGCCTGACCGGGCTGCCCGAGGGGGTGACGCTGCGCATCGCGTTTGACCAGTCGCGCTACATTCGCGCGGCGATTCAGAGCCTCACGCATGAGGCCTTCACCGGCGCGCTCCTGACGTTCATGGTGATCCTGGTGTTCTTGCCGAACCTCTGGAACCTGTTCATCGTCGGGATTGGGCTGCCGCTATCAGTGGCCACGGCGTTGATTCTCCTCTACTTCACCGGCCAGACCCTCAACGTCTTCACCCTGGGCGGGCTCACCCTGGCGCTGGGCCGGCTGGTGGACGACGCGATTGTGGTGCGGGAGAACATCACCCGCCATCTGGCGCGGCCGGGGATCTCGGTGCTGCAGGCCGTGCTGGATGCCACGCAGGAGGTTGGCACCGCCGTGTTCGCGTCGACGGCGACCACGATTGCCGTGTTCTTCCCGGTGGTGTTCCTGACCGGTGTGGCCCGCCGGCTGTTCGTGCCGATGGCGTTGACGATCGTGTTCGCGATGGCGGCCTCGTACCTGGTCTCGATGACAATCGACCCGGTGCTGAGCATGCGGTTCCTGCGTGCGCGCAGGCCGGATGGCGCCGACGAGGAGCCCGGCACGAGGGCGGGGGGCGCGATGGCGAGGGTGGAGCGGTCCAGCTCTCGGCTGCTCGACCGGCTGGATGCCGGCTATCAACGGCTCCTTGAACTGGCCTTGCAGCGGCGCCGCTGGGTGCTCGGCACGATCACCGTTCTCTTCGTGCTGTCCATGGGCGCGGCCCGGTTTATCGGCTCGGAGTTCTTCCCGGCGACCGATGAAAGCCAGTTTTCGATTACCGTGCAAGAACCGCAGGGGACGTCCGTCCAGATTACCTCTGCCGCGGCCGAAGAGGTCGCGCGCGTCGTATTGCAGGTCATCCCGCGCTCGGCCATTACCACCATGACCACGAATGCCGGCACGTCAGGCGGCGGGTTTGGAGGGAACCAGGGGCCCAACTTTGCGCAGGTAAACGTGCGGCTGATTGCGCCGAC
>VBAI01000146.1 GCA_005882295.1 Candidatus Segetimicrobium genomatis
GGCAATGTGGCCTACGGGCTGCGCCTGATGGGCGTGCCGCTGGCGGAACGGATCGCGCGCGCGCGGGGGCATCTCGAACGGGTGGGCCTGCTGGCGTTCGCTGACGCCTACCCCCATCAACTCTCGGAAGGCATGCGCCAGCGGGTGAGCATCGCCCGAGCCCTGGCGACTGATCCAGCAATTTTGCTGATGGATGAGCCGTTCGCCGATCTGGATGAGCAAAACCGCCTGTTGCTCCAGGACGAGTTGCTGCGGATCTGGCAGGAGGACCGCAAAACAGTCCTGTTCGTGACCCATAGTCTGGATGAGGCCATCCGGCTGTCTGATCGGGTGCTGGTGATGAGCGCCTCTCCCGGCCGCATCAAGACTGAAGTACCAGTGCCGTTCGGCCGGCCGCGCGACTACCAGGTGATCCGTCGGGATCCAGCCTACGGCGCCCTCAGTGCCCGGTTATGGGGCGAGCTGCGCGAGGAAGTCCTGCGGGCGGGCCGGCCTTGAAGATGCGTGTCGCGGACCGCTGGCTGGCGGTGGTCTCTCCGCTTGGTTTGATGGTGCTGTGGGAAGGGCTGAGCCGGGCGGGAGTGCTGGACCCACGCTTTATCGCGTCCCCGAGTGCGATCGGCCGCACTCTGGTGGCCCTGATCCGCACCGGCGAACTCCCGTACCACGTCGGCGTGAGCGTGGAGCGCATCGTCGCCGGTTTCCTGCTCGGATCCATCCCCGCGGTCGCGCTGGGTCTGGCTATGGGATTGAACCGGTCCGTCCGCGCGCTGCTGATGCCCCTGGTGGCGGCGATCTACCCCATTCCCAAAATCGCCGTCTACCCACTGATCATCTTCTACCTGGGGATTGGCGAAGCGTCGAAGGTGAGCATCGTGGCGCTCAGCATCTTCTTTCTGGTCCTCCTCAACACGATGGCCGGTGTCCTGGGCCTGGACCGGACCTATTTCAATATCGCCCGGGCCTATGGGGCGCGGCCGGTGGATCTGTTCACGACGATCGCATGGCCGGGCGCGCTGCCGGCGATCTTCACGGGGCTGAAACTGGGAATGGGATTTGCCCTCATCGTGATTGTCGGGGCGGAGTTGCTGGGGTCTGATGCCGGCATTGGCTTCCTGATCTGGCGTTCGTATCAGATCTTCGCCATCGATGTGATGTTCGCCGGCCTGCTGGTCACCGCCGTCCTCGGGTGGCTGGCCACCATTGCTCTAGACTGGCTGGAGCGGCGGGCGCTGCCTTGGAGACCAAACTGACGGGAACGCGGGAACGCGGGAACGCGGGAACGGGATTGGTACCGAGGCCCGAGGCCCGACGCCCGAGGCCCGTCTGGTGGAGGGTCTGGTGGCGGGCTATGCGCCCCTTCTCCTTTACGGCATCGATGACGCCGGTGCTCGTCGGGTCGGCGGTGGCGTTTGCACAGCGGCAATTCCACCCCGGCCTGTTCGCGGTGGCGTTTATGGCCGCCGTCGCGATTCACGCCGGTGCCAACCTCGCCAACGATTACTACGATCACGTCCGTGGAGCGGATACACCGGAGTCGATCGGTCCCAGTGGAGTGATCCAGCACGGCCTCCTTAGGCCGCGCACGGTACTGCGCGGGGCGTTCGCGTGTTTTGCGGTTGCAGGCATCCTTGGATTGCTCCTGATTGCCTCGCGCGGGTGGCCCATCCTCCTGATCGGGGTGCTCAGTGTGGCGGCAGGGTACGCGTATACCGGTGGACCCATCCCCCTTGGCTACGTGGGGCTGGGCGACGGTGTGGTGTTTGTCTTCATGGGTCTTGTGGCCACCGCCGGCGCATATTACGTTCAAACGGCGACGATCTCTAAAACGGTGCTCTGGGCCGCTGTGCCCCTGGCCGCGCTTGTCGATGCCATTCTGGTCGTGAACAACCTGCGGGATCTGGACGAAGACCGAGCCAGGGGGAAACGCACGTTCGCAGCGTTGATCGGTCCTGCCGCGACCCGGGTGCACTTTGCGCTCCTGGTCATCGCCGCCTATGCGGCCATCGCGGCGGGAATATTGACGCGCGTCATCCCTCCGCTTTCCGCGCTGGTCATCCTGACGGTCCCGGACGGGGCGCGAGTCTGGAGGGTGGTCAAGGTCGAGACCGACCCCCGGGTGCTCACGTCACAAGGGATCCGGGCGACGGCGCAGCTCCACCGGCGCGTCGGGTTATGGCTCGCTCTGGCCTTCGTGGCGGCCGGGTTGGGCGCCGGCTGAGAGAACCTCCTCGGAAGTTCCATCGAACCGCGTTCCCCACAGCCGTGTTAAGCAACTGTCTCCTCATACTGCCGGGAATATGACCGATTCTCTCACTAGGACCCCAGATGGCAGCGAGCGCGCCACCGGCGTGCTCGACATCCCGCAAAGAGGTGTCGGCCTTCATGAGGCGTGCTGGAATCATCCTCGCCATGCTGATCGCTTTGACGTCCCTCAACACCGGTACCGGCGGCGCGGCGGGATCCACTTCTGCGCCCCAGTTTGTCCCCGATCAGCTTCTGATCAACCTCAAGTCCGGGACCGACCTAAGCCTGATCCTGCAGATGGTGGGCGGCGGGCTGTCGCAGTATCTGGATGGTCTGGGTACCTACGTGGTGAGAGTTCCTCCGGGCACAGTCGAGAGCGCCATCGCCATCCTCCGCACCTACCCTCAGGTCCGATTTGTGGAGCCCAACTATTATGTGCGGTATTTCCTGGACCCCGACGATCCATACGATAATTCGACCTGCTATCCCACCAGCGATGGACAGTGCACGATGCAATGGGCCTGGGCCAAGGTGGGAGCGTACCAGGCATGGGATCTGACGACGGGCAGCGAGGCGGTCAAGGTCGCCGTTGTGGATACCGGGATTGACATCGGAAACCCCGACTACATCATCCCCGATCCGACCGGACATGAGGATCTGGTGACCTGCCGCTCGATCGTCACGCAGAACTTCGTGACGACCGAATCCAATAACGATGAGAACGGCCATGGGACCCACGTGGCCGGGACCATCGGTGCCTGCACCAACAACGCGACGGGGATCGCCGGTGCCAATTGGGCGGTGCAGCTGCTCTCGGCGAAAGTGCTCGATTTTTCGGGATCGGGGACCTACTCGGCGCTCGCCGCCGGCATTCGCTGGGCGGCCGATGCCGGTGCGAAGGTCATCAACCTCAGCGTGGGAGGGTCGCAGCCCAGCAAGACGCTCGAGCAGGCGATCAACTACGCCTGGAACAAGGGCGCGGTGCTGGTGTGCGCCGCGGGCAACACTGGGACCACCACCAAGTCCTACCCTGCCGCCTACGGTGCCTGTATCGCCGTAGCCGCGACCGACGAGATCGATGCGCTGGCCTCGTTCTCCAGTTACGGAGCGGATTGGGTCGATGTTGCGGCGCCCGGGGTCCGGATCCTCTCGACGATGCAGGACGACTACAATACGTGTTTTCTGTGCTCCTGGTACGGGATCTCTCCTGGCTACGATGCGATGAGCGGGACGTCCATGGCCGCGCCGCACGTGTCAGGCCTGGCGGCCTTGATCTGGGCGCGGGGCAAGTGCACATCAAACACCTGCGTGCGGGGGGCGATTGAGTCCACCGCAGACAAGATTGCGGGCAGCGGTGTCTTCTGGAAGTACGGCCGCGTGAACTATGCGAACGCCGTAAAATAGTCAGCCGGTTACTTTGACTTCTCGCGGCAGCCGGCTCAGCACCTCGGCGCCCTGCGCGGTGACCACGACGATCTCCTCCAGCCGCACGCCAAACTCTCCCGGCAGATAGATCCCGGGTTCCACGCTGAATGCCATCCCTTCTTCGAGGGGGAGGGCATTCGCCTGCGTGACCGACGGCGGTTCGTGCTCAGTGATGCCGATGCCGTGCCCGGTGCGGTGCACGAAGTTCGGCCCGTAGCCCGCCTGCTCGATGGTCCGCCGGGCAGCCAGGTCCACCTCGTTGATCGGCACGCCCGGGCGAATCACCGCCAGTGCGTTCTGAACGGCGGCTTCGACGGCGCGGTGGACATCCCGGTATCGGGCCGGTGGTTCTCCCAGAAACGCCATCCTCGTGATGTCCGAGCAATATCCATCGACCCGGCTGCCCAGATCGAACAACACCGGTTCGCCGGCCTGGGCGCGCCGCGTGCCGGTGTGATGGTGCGGAAACGCGCTGTTGGGCCCAGAGCCCACGCTGGCGGACTTCACCTCCGCGGCGCCCGCGGTGCGGAACCCGGCGTCGACCGCGGCGGCGATGTCTGCTTCGGTCACGCCAGGGCGGCAGGCCCGCCACGCCGCCTGCACCGCCGTGTCGGCCGTGGCGGCGGCGCGCCGCAGCGCCTCAATCTCCTCCGCGCTCTTTCGCATTCGCAGTGGGGCGAGCACGATCGATGCCGGGACAAACTGGGCATCCCGCCATTGATGCTGTAACAGCAGCAGCGCGTCCGCGCGCATCGTGTCGCCGACGCCGATGCGATGTCTGGCTCCGAGCCGCTGCCGGCCCGCGGTCAGCGCCTTCGCCGGCCCTTCGCTGTCGCCGTACGTCAGCATCGGATCGTGGATGTGCGCGCTGGCCTGCTGCGCGTTGAGTTCAGGCACCAGGAACAGCGCGGCATCAGCTGTGATGAAGAGGTAACTCGGCCGCTCGTCGGCAACCGTGGAGAAACCCACGAGATACCGCAGGTCGTCGCCTGGTGGAATGGCCAGCAGGTCGATGCCCTCCCTGGCCATCGTCGTTCTGGATTGTCGCAGCCGCCGCGCGTAGTCCATGCCTGTGTCAGACTCTCCATGAAAGTTCGCGCGTAGTTCACCGGTTCCCCTGTGGAATTTGTTCACTTTGACTGACGTGCGGCCCCCTCGGGCAAAAACGACAGTGCAGGTCCGCGTCAACCAGCCCCCCGGGTCGATGACGGCTGCACCGGGTTGTTCCTGTTGCGTGCGCGTATCGAGCTCCGCGGGGAGTCTTTGTAACGATAGGAGCATCGCCATGAGACGCGTCGGGTTCATTCTGTGCGCTTCGCTCGTCGTCGTTGTCGCCGCTGCTGGGGTAGGTGCGCAGCCGGCACAGAAGGTTCGGCCCCCGGAAGACAAAGGCGGCCACGTTGCCGATGAGGTTCTGGTCGCGTTCCGCGATAAGGATCATGCCCACGCTGTCGCCCGGGCGGTCGGGGCCAGGGTGGGTCGAGTGCTGGAGGGCCTCGGCGTCTACGTGCTGATAGTCCCCGCCGGCTCGGTGGAGGGGACCGTGCGGGCCCTGACGCACAACCCGATGGTGGAGTATGCGGAACCCAACGGTTACCTGCACGCCTTCGTCACCCCAGACGATCCGTACCTCAGCTCGTGCTACACGACCTCGCACGACGGATGCGTAATCCAGTGGTCCTGGGCGACGGTGAATGCGTATGGGGCGTGGGACGTAACCACCGGCAGCGCGTCGGTGCGCGTTGCCGTGGTCGATACTGGCATCGACGTGGGCGATCCCAACTACCCGTACTTCCCAGATCTCACGGGACATGAGGACATCGTGTCCTGCCAGTCGCCCATCATCCGGAGCTTCGTGTCCGGTGAGTCGGGAGACGACGACAACGGCCACGGGACGCACGTCGCCGGGATCATCGGCGCGTGCGCCAACAACAGCAGGGGCGTGGCCGGGGCTAACTGGTCGG
>VBAI01000147.1 GCA_005882295.1 Candidatus Segetimicrobium genomatis
CGAATCCGATCAGCAGTCCCAGGATGAGGGGCACGATCACGGCGAGACCCACGCTAGTCTCATAATGCCAGCCGAGAAATTGGATGGGGGCCGGGGCCTGATTCCACCAGCCGAACAGACCGAAGAGGACGACCAGAACGATGAACGCAATGATCATCGGGAACTCCACACTCCCGATAAGCGCTTAGCCTTCGGCGTGGCTATCCCCTCTTGTCCCGCCTGCTGCCGGGCGGAACGGTGACCGGAGATGCGGTCACGGCGGCGGGCCGCCGGGAGCGGCGCTCACTCCACAGGTGCCAGTCCACCAGGATGGGGCAGGCGTTGAGGATGGAGGAGTACCCGCCGGTAAAGATGCCGATCATCAACCCGAACGAGAAATCACGGATGGTCGACCCGCCAAACAGATACACGGCCGCAATCGCGATGATGGTCGTCAGCGCGGTGTTGATGGACCGGACCAGCGCCTCCAGGATGCTGCGGTTGACCAGCCGCTCAAACGCTTCGCGAGTGCGCTGCGCCAGGTTTTCTCGGATGCGGTCGAACACCACGATCGTGTCGTTGATAGAGTAGCCTACCACCGTCAGCAGGATGGCGACGAAGGAGCTGTTCACCTCTTTGCGCGTCAGCGCGAACACGCCGGTGACCACCAGCAGATCGTGCAGCAGCGCCACGTCCGCAGCCACCGCATAGCGGATGGATTTGAAGCGGACCGCGATGTAGACCACCTGTAGGATAAGTCCGACGATCACGCCAACGATCGCGAGGTTACGCAACTCCCGCCCGATCTTGGGGCCGACTTCATCGCTGCGCAGGACCGTGACGCCGCTGAACCGGGCTGTGATCGCATCGAGGAGCGCCTGCTTCGTTCCGGCAGGCAGCGGGCGCGTCCGGATGAAGACTTCCTGCTCGGACTTCTGGATGACGCTTTGCCCCGTGGCGAAGCGATCCACGATCTGGCGGACGTCGGCCACCTCGAACGGCTGCTGGAGCTGAAACTGGAAGAAATTTCCGCCGGTGAAGTCGATGCCCCAATCCAGGGCGCCGCGGCCCGCGGCACTATTGACGATCAGCGCCGCGATGCCCGGGAGGATGATCAGCAGGGAGAGCGCATACCCCCAGCGCCGCCGGCCCATGATATCCCAGCTGCGCCCCGCATCGGATGGGGCAGGGCTACGCCCGTTCAACCGCGCCCCTCCCCCGGCCTCCGGCCATCCGCGTAATAGGGCGTTCTAGTCCAACCGCCACAGCGGTGTCGATGAGGGCCCGCGTCACCGTGATGGCGGTATACATACTCGCCAGTACGCCAATGCTCAATGTGACGGCAAATCCGCGGATCGGTCCGCTGCCGAGGACGAACAGGACCAGCGCCGCGAGCAGTGTTGTCACGTTCGAGTCGACGATGGTGACAAACGCCCGGTTCCACCCTGACTGCAGGGCCGCCCAGAGTGTTTTGCCGGTCCGCAGTTCCTCCTTGACCTTCTCGTAAATGATGACGTTTGCGTCCACCGCCATGCCGATCGACAGAATAATCCCGGCAATGCCGGGCAGTGTCAGCGTCGCTTTGAGCGCAACCAGGACCCCCAGGACCAGGAGCACGTATAGGACCAGCGCGACATCGGCCAGGATGCCGGGGAACCCGTAGAACATGGCCATGAACAGGACCACCATGACGGATGCGATCCAGCCGGCCCGCAGACTCCTTTCGATGGAATCACGACCCAATAGCGGCCCGATGGTGCGGTTTTCGACGACCTCGACCGGGACCGGCAGCGCGCCGCCGCGCAGCAGCACGGCCAGAGTGCGCGCGTCGGTGAGGTCGTGGAACCCACCGCTGATCTGCCCGCGGCCGCCGGTAATGGTGGTGCGGATCACAGGCGAGGAGATCACTTCGTTGTCCAGGACGATGGTGAGGTACTGACCGATATGCTTGGCGGTAAACTCCTCAAACGTCCGAGCGCCCGGTCCTTTGAACTGGAAGTTCACAATCGGTTGTCCGGTGGTTTGATCAAACCCTGCCTGCGCATCGGCGAGGTCGGCGCCGGTGAGGATAACCTTCTTTTCCAGCGGGACCGCCGGGGAGTTGGGCGTGGGCAAGGTCACCGTCTTGCCGTCCGAGGACCAGCGGGCGTGCTCCGGCAGCGGGTTGGTCCCCGTGTCCACGAACTCCAGCAGCGCTGTCTTGCCGATGAGGTCGATGGCGCGCTGCGGGTCCTGAATGCCCGGGAGCTCCACGATGATGCGCCGGCTGCCCTGCCGCTCCAGGGTCGGTTCGACGACACCCAGCTGGTCGATGCGGTTCTGGATGACCCGCAACGCGGCATCGACCGCCTCTGGTGTGGCAGGGCCGGCTGGGGAGTCCTGGGCTTCCAGGACCAGGTGGCTACCGCCCTGCAGGTCCAGTCCGAGGTTGAGGCGTAGCTTCGGAGCCTGGACTTCCGGCTGCCAGTGCACGATCCGCAGCGGGGAGAACGCAATCAGAAACGCCGCGACCGCGACAATGAAGATGATTAGCAGGCGGAGCCAGGAACGCGATCGCACACGCTCACTCCCACGCAGATTCCACGCAAACTCGATTCATTATAGGAACAGCCCTCAGGGGTGTCAATTCACCGTGGGTTGGTTTACTATAGCGACGAAGGAGATCGAGGATGGCGCAATTCTCGCTGGGAATTTCCGAAGGCGCGCGGCCGCTGCATGTGGGAGCGTGCCAGGTCTACGTTGGGACGTGCTCCTGGGCGGATCCCAACTTCGTCAAAGAAGGACAGTTCTACCCGCGCGGCGTGGGCGCGGATCCGAAGAAACGCTTGCAGTTCTATTCCACCGCCTTTCCCACCGTCGAAGTGGACGCCACCTATCACGTCCTGCAGCCCGCGGAGCGCGCGGCGCACTGGGTCGAATGGACGCCACCACAGTTCATCTTCACCATGAAAGCCTTTGCCCTGTTCACCGGTCACGACAGCGACCCCCGTCGACTGCCGAAAGAAATCGTGCCCCTGATTCCAGAGTCGCTGCGCGCGGTGGAAGCCGTCGGCGCCGGGCAGTTGCCCGAAGAAGTCATCATCGCCTGCTGGGATTACTTCGCGGCCTTCGTCGAAGAGTTCATCAAAGGGGGCAAGCTGGGTCACGTGCTCTTCCAGTTTCCCAAGGGTCAGGGCTACACGCCCGAGTTATTTGAGCATCTGGAGCGGTGGGAGCCGTACCTGCGGCGGTGGCCGGTGGCCGTGGAGATCCGGCACCGCAGCTGGCTGCAGGAGCCGGCACGTACGGAGTTCTTCTCCTATCTTCGACAGAAAGGGTATGCATACGTGATCCCCGACATGGTGCAGCGGGCCTATCTGCCGCCCCCCGACGTCGAGATCACGGCGCCGTGGAGTATCGTCCGTTTTCACGGCCGCAACCCCGCCATGGTGGAGCGCCGTGCGCCGACCAACCGGGTCTACGACTACTCCTATAACCAAGACGAGCTCCGCCCCTGGGCGCAGACGGTGCGGGACCTGTCGCCAAATCTTGAGCGGATCTTCTTGCTCTTCAACAACCACTACCGGGGACAGTCGGCCCGGAACGCCCGCGAGATCTCATTGCTGCTCGAGTAGTGGCCAGACTTCTTCCCGCAGGCGCTCTTCTGAATAACCGAACAATTCTAAAACGGTCGCGGCGGCTCGTAGCAGCAGCGTGGCATAGGCTTCCAGGTCGTAGTGCCAGTCACTACCCAGCAGCGCGTACGGCCGCACCCGGTCTTCGGGAACTTTCGCCCCC
>VBAI01000069.1 GCA_005882295.1 Candidatus Segetimicrobium genomatis
GGTCTCGGGGTCGATGGGCAGCGCCAGCAGACCGTGCCAGCGCGGGGACACGTTCACCTTCTGCAGCGGGTAGGACACCGTCACCTTGGGTTCAAACATCGTGCGCAGCGTGGACCGCAGGCCGACCACCAGGCCGACGATCCCGGCGATGACGCGGGCCACCCAGAATCGGTGACCGCTGGATTGGGGCATCGTCGGGGTGCTCATCGGTCGACGTCGGACAGCACAATGTCGATGCTGCCCAGGATGGCGATCACATCGGCGACCTTCCAGCCGCGCATCATCTCGGTCAGGGCGTACAGGTTGCTGAATGCCGGCGCCCGGATCTTGACCCGGTACGGTCTGTCGGCGCCGTCGCTGATCAGGAAGATCCCCAGGTCGCCGCGGGGCGACTCCGTGCGCGCGTAGACCTCGCCCTTCGGCAGCCGCACGGTGACGGCCACCTTCGAGCGGATCTCTCCCCCCGGCAGGCCCTCCAGGCACTGCCGGATGATCCGCACGCTCTGGCGCATCTCTTCCAGCCGCACCAGGTAGCGCGCGAAGCAGTCGCCCTCGGTGCGCACCGGGACCTCGAACTCGACCCGCTCGTAGATTTCGTAGGGGTGGGCCTTGCGGACATCATAGGCGACGCCGGACGCCCGGGCCACGGGACCGGACGCGCCCAGGGCGATCGCCGTATCCCGCGGCAGCACCCCCACGCCCTGGGTGCGGGCCAGGAAGATGGGGTTGCCTGTCAGCAGTTCGTCATATTCCGGCAGCCGGTCCAGGAAGTAGTCGCAGAACTCCGCGCACCGGTCGGTCCATCCCTCCGGGAGGTCATCGAACACACCGCCGAGGCGGAAGTACACGTGGTGCAACCGGCCGCCGGTCGCCGACTCAAACAGATCCATGATGCGCTCGCGTTCGCGCATCGCCCACAGGAATGCGGTGAACGCGCCGAGATCGATGCCGAAGGTCCCCAGCCAGATCAGGTGGCTGCTGATCCGTTGCAGCTCCAGCATGATGGTGCGGATGTACCGGGCGCGCTCAGGCACCTCGATCTTGCCCAGCCGCTCGCAGGCCAGCACCCAGACTTCCTCGTTGGCCATCGCCGAGAGGTAGTCCATGCCGCGGTCGACCAGGGCGATGTTTTGCAGGTAGGTGCGGTTCTCCATCATCTTCTCGACGGAGGAGTGCAGATACCCGATATCGGGCTGCACGTCCACGATGTTTTCCCCGTCGAGGGTGACCACCATGCGCAGCACCCCGTGCGTGCTGGGGTGCTGAGGTCCCATGTTCAGCATGAGTTCTTCGGTGTGGAGGGCCATCGGGGCTAGGTCGGCGTCGCGGCCGCCGCGGCGGCGGCTCTAGCGACGCGCCGGCGGAGGAACGGTTCTTTCTTGATCTTGTCCTGCAGTTTGAGGAAGCCCTCGATCAGCGCCTCGGGCCGCGGCGGGCAGCCCGGGACGTAGACGTCGACGGGAATGACCTGGTCGATGCCCTTGAGGATCGAGTAATTGTCGTAGTAGAACGGGCCCCCACACGTCGCGCACGACCCCATGGAAATCACGTACTTGGGCTCGGGCATCTGCTCCCACAGGCGGCGCACAATCGGCGCGATCTTGATCGTCGCCCGTCCGGCCACGATGATGCAGTCGGCCTGCCGCGGGGTGGCCCGGGGGATGATGCCCATGCGGTCCATGTCGAAGCGGGTGGCGAAGGCCTGCATCATCTCGATGGCGCAGCAGGCGAGCCCGAAGGTGAGCGGCCACACCGAGGACGCCCGCCCCCAGTTCAAGACGTCCTCCACCTTGGTGAGGATCACGCCCCCGCCGGGCAGCGCGTCAATGACTTCCAGCGCCTTGTCCAGCGGCAGAACCTGGCTGCGGGGGACGGACTGGGGATCTGTGGGCACGCCTCACACCTCCTTGCACATCGCCGGCTCGACTGTTGCTACGGCGCGGCGCTGGGAATGTCCTCCCCGATGCCCGCGCCGTGCGCGTGTGCTCTCACTTTGATGATACGGGTAGAGAAAATCTACGTCAAACCGCAAACCTCCTGCCGGGATTGTCGCCGGCGTCATTCCGTTAGTTGACACTTTCGTAAGTCTGTGCTTAAATAATCGCCATGGAGCACGCTGTGAGGGCGATCGCCGAGCCGCGCCGGCGCGAGATTCTGCGCCTGATCTGGAGCCGGGAGCTGCCGGCGGGACACATCGCCTCGCACTTTGCCGTGACGCGTCCCGCGATTTCGCAGCACCTGCGAGTCCTCAAGGAGGCGGGGCTGGTGAGCGAGCGCCGGGATGGCACGCGGCGTCTCTATCGCGCCAGGCCAGAGACCGTCGCGGAAGTGCGGCGGTTTCTGGAGGCGTTCTGGGATGAGAGTCTCGTCCGGCTGAAACACGCAGCGGAAGCTGAAGAGCACCGGAAGCGACATCACCGCCGCGCGAGACGGCGCGATGCCCCGTAAGGAGGGATTCGCAGATGACGGTCGAGGAACGCAGTGCCATCCGGCGTGAAGTCCGTGTGGCGGCCAAACCGGAAACCATCTTCGCCCTGCTGACCGACCCGGCGAAGTACATTCGCTGGAAGGGGAAGGTGGCGGAGCTGGACGCGCGCCCCGGTGGAGTCTACCGGGTCCAATTCAACAGCCGCGATATCGCGCGAGGAAGCTATGTGGAGGTGATCCCCTATCGCCGCGTGGTATTTACGTGGGGCTGGGAGGGCGGAAAGGAGGGCAGCAGCCCGGTGCCTCCAGGTTCGAGCACCGTGGAGATCACTCTCACACCCGACGGGGATGGGACGATCGTAGGGCTCGTGCACCGCGACCTTCCCGAAGAAGAGCGCGACAAACACGCCCAGGGCTGGGAGCTCTATCTCAACCGGCTGGCCATCGTGGCCAGCGGCCGAGACCCCGGCCCTGACCCCAACGCCCAACCGCGCAAGATGTGATCCACCCCTGCCGTAGGCGGGGAATCGAGCACTCAGGGAGGGAATCGAGATGGGCAAGCCTGTCGTGCACTGGGAAGTGACCGGCAAGAACAGCAAGCGCCTGCAGAAGTTCTACGCCGATCTCTTCGATTGGAAGGTCGATGCGAACAATCCCATGGAATACGGAATGGTCGACACCGGCGGGAAGGGCATCAACGGTGGCATTGCCGCCGCGCAGGAAGGTCCCGGCGGAGTGACCTTCTATGTGGAAGTTGAGAACCTGGAAGAGTACCTGCGGTCGGCGGAACGGCTGGGAGGCAAAACGGTGATGCCTGCGAGCGAAGTCCCCGGGGGGCCGACGCTGGCATTCTTGGCTGATCCCGAGGGCAACCGGATCGGCCTGATCAAGGCAGGGACGATGGGAAGGGCAAGATAAGGGCGCCTTTAGTGTCTGCCCGCACCCGTGGGGCTGGGCGCGCCGACTAACTCGCGAACCGCGTGTGCGATGTGTCTCGCGCTGATGCCGGCCGCGTCGAGCAGCTCCTCCGGCGTGCCAGAACCCGGCATCGCTTTTACGCCGAGAAGGCGCACCTGCGGCACCGGCTCGCCCGTGGCCAGCGCGGCCAAGACGGCTTCGCCCAGTCCGCCTTCCGGCCAGTGGTCCTCGACGGTCACGATTCGCCCGGTCTCGCCTGCGGCCTGCCGCAGCGTCGCGGCGTCGATG
Organism: Candidatus Segetimicrobium genomatis; assembly: GCA_005882295.1. GTDB lineage: Bacteria > Sysuimicrobiota > Sysuimicrobiia > Sysuimicrobiales > Kaftiobacteriaceae > Telluricultor. Next base: position 3,634 of record VBAI01000069.1, read on the forward strand.
GGCTTGATGGAGTAGGCATCGATGACGCGCGCGGCGATTCCCTCGCCAGCCAGCTGCTGCTGTGCCCGCAGCGCTTCGTGGAGCGTAATGCCGGCAGCCACAATCGTGGCCGCGTCGCGCTCGGACCGCCGCAGCACCACGCTGCCGCCAATGGGAAATCGCTGTTCGGGGGCGTAGAGCACTGGCGTCTTCTCGCGCGTGGTCCGCAGGAAGACGACGCCGGGCCGGTCCGCCATCTGCACGACCAGCTGCGTGGTCTGATTAGCGTCGCACGGGTATAGGACCGTGCTCCCGCCTACGGCCCGCATCATGGCGATGTCTTCCAGCCCCATCTGCGAGGGACCGTCCCAGCCGATGGAGACGCCGGCATGCGAGCCGACCAGTTTGATATTCGCCCGCGACACCGCCGCCATGCGGATAAAGTCGACCGCCCTGGTCAGGAAGGCAGCAAAGGTGGAGGCAAACGGGGTGTACCCCCGCACCTGCAGGCCGACCGCAGAGGCGATCATCTGTTGCTCGGCGATGTACATCTCAAAGTAGCGGCCGGGGTAGGCGCGGGCGAAGTCCTCGGCGTACGTGGAGTTGCTTACCTCGCCGTCGAGGGCCACCACATCCGGACGGGCGCCCAGCGCCCGGAGCGCATCACCGTACGCGCGGCGGGTGGCGACGCTGTCGCCCTCTTTGTACACAGGGAGCTGCAGGGGTGGGGCCGCAGGCCCCTGGACTCCATTCGGGGCAGGCGGCGCCGGCTCCGGCGGACGTACGCGGACCGTCACACGCCGCTCGCCACCGAGCTCCGCGATTGCTTGGACCGCCTGTTCCCGCAAGAGGGCTTTGCCGTGCCAGCCGTCTTTGTTCTCCACCAGGCTGACCCCCTTCCCCTTGATGGTCCGGGCGACAATCATCGTTGGGATCTCAGACGGCCCTTCCGCCTGCGCGTAGGCCCGATCAATCTCGTCCAGGTTGTGGCCATCAATCTCCAGAGTCCGCCACCCGAAGGCCTGCGCCTGTTGTGCGTAGGCGCGGGTATTCCACCCCAGCATCGTCTCGCCCCGCTGGCCCAGGCGGTTCACATCCAGGATACAGATCAGGTTGCCAAGTTTGTAATGCGCGGCGTGCTGGACCGCCTCCCACACGGATCCTTCGGCCATCTCGCTGTCGCCCGAGAGCACCCAGACGTGATACGGGAGCTTGTCCAGATATTTGCCAGCGAGGGCGATGCCCACGCCGACGGCCAGCCCCTGCCCCAACGATCCCGTGGCCACCTCGACCCACGGCAGGACCGGCGTGGGATGGCCTTCGAGGCGGCTACCGAATTTGCGCAGGGTCAGCAGCTCTGCATCGGTGATCACCCCGGCGGCTTTGAACAGCGCATACAGCAGGGGCGACGCGTGCCCTTTCGAGAACACCAGGTGATCGTTGCCGGGATGCTTCGGATTCGCGAAGTCGTAGCGCAGGTGATCGGCCAGCAGCACCGCCATCAGGTCGGCGGCGGACATCGACGAGGTGGGATGGCCTGACCCCGCCTCCGTGGTCGCGCGGATGCTGTCCACGCGCAACTGCGCTGCGAGTTCCCGCCAGAGCTGCTGCCGTGCCATGACGTCGCTACTCAACTTCACTGGTCGCTGTGGACTCGACCTTGCCGCGGGCGCCTTCAAACTCTTCCGCCCCCTGATCCAGCGCCACCCAGGCCAGCGTGGCGCACTTGATGCGCACCGGGAATTTGCGCACGCCCTGCAGGGCCATCAGGTCGCCCAGCTCCTCTTCCGGCACGTCTTCCCCGTGCATCATCGCCTTGAACCGTCCCACCAGGGCCCGCGCCTGGGGGAGCGTCTTACCCTTGATCTGCTCGGTCATCATCGAGGCCGATGCCTGGCTGATGGAGCAGCCCCGTCCCACGAAGCGCACGTCCGAGATCAAACCCGCGGCAAGCTTCACGTAGATGGAGAGCTCGTCCCCGCACAACGGGTTGGCACCGTCCACCTTGATGTCGGCGCCGTCGAGGGAGCCCTTGTTCCGCGGATGGGTGTAATGGTCGAGGATCACTTCACGATACAGATCATCAAGTGCCATGTGTCTCCCCAGTCTTCACAGTCTTCCCAGTCTTCTCAGTCTACCCCGCCATTCGCGGCTCGTCAAAACGCACCGAGGGGTCGACTGTGCAGACTGGGTAGACCGGGAAGACTGGGTAGACTTATCGTTGCGCGGGCGCCGGCCGGGGCGAGAACAGCTTCCGCACCACGTGAAGCCCACGCACCAGGGCATCGATATCACTCTCAGTATTGTACAGGTACATGCTGGCCCGCGTCGTGGCCGCCACGCCCAGCCGGCGATGCAGGGGCTGCGTGCAGTGATGTCCTGCCCGCACGGCAATGCCCTCCTGATCCAGGACTTGCGCCACGTCATGCGGGTGCACGCCCTCCAGCGTGAACGCCACCACCCCGCCGCGGTCTTCCACGTCTCGCGGACCAAACACCGCCAGTCCCGGCACATCGCCGAGCGCGTGCAGCGCGTAGGCGGTGAGCCGCTTCTCGTGCTCGCGGATGGCCCCCATCCCGATGCCCTGCAGGTAATCCGCGGCCTCACCCCAGACGATGCAATCCCCAATGTTGGGAGTCCCGGCCTCAAACTTGTGGGGCGGCTCCTTGTAGGTGGAGGTCTCCAGCTGCACCAGCATGATCATTTCGCCACCGCCATGAAACGGCGGCATCGCATCCAGGATCTCGTAGCGGGCCCAGATGGCACCGGCCCCCGTCGGCCCGCACATCTTGTGACCGGAAAAGGCAAAGAAGTCGGCGCCCAGGTCGGCCACGTTCACCGGCATGTGGGGCGCACTCTGCGCGCCGTCCACGAGCACTTTCGCCCCGGCGGCATGCGCCCGCGCCGCGATCTCTTTGACCGGATTGATGGTCCCCAGCACGTTGGACTGGTGCGCGAGGGCGACCAGTTTCGTGCGGGGCGAGAGCAGGCGTTCGTACACGTCCAGCTGCAGCTGCCCCTGGCCGTCAAACGGGATGAACCTCAGCTTCGCCCCCTTCTCCGCGGCCAGGAGCTGCCAGGGCACGAGGTTGCTGTGGTGCTCCATCTCGGTGAGGATGATCTCGTCGCCGGACCGGATGGTGGCGCGGCCCCAGGCGTAGGCCACCAGGTTGATGGCCTCGGTCGTGCTCCGGGTGAACACCAGCTCCTCGGGCCGCCGGGCGCCGATGAACGCGGCGAGCGTGGCGCGGGACTCCTCGTACCGCCGCGTCGCCTCCTCGGCCATCTCGTAGATCCCGCGGTGCACGTTGGCGTTGTACGTGGTGTAGTAGCGGACCAGGGCGTCAATGACCCGTCGGGGTTTCTGCGAGGTCGCGGCGCTGTCGAGGTACACCAGCCGCTTGCCGTGCACCGTCCGGCTCAAAATGGGAAAGTCATCCCGTACAGATTCCGGTACCATGTGCGATTCTCCTTAGCTCCCTAGGGCGGGACTGGGGACTAGGGACTAGTCACGACGATCGGATTCATGCTTTTAGCCCCAGTCCCCAATCCCCAGTCCCTAGTCCCGCTGTTAGAGTTTATGCGGCATACCCCGCCCGCGCTGCGGTACCGGGAGCAAGAGCACCTGCCCGTCCTCCACTTTGACCTGGTAGGTGGACACCGGGACCACCGCGGGCAACGACAGCACCCGGCCCGTGGGAAGGTGAAAGCGGGACCCGTGCTTCGGACACGCCACGATCTCTCCATAGACCGCCCCCGCCGCGAGCGACGCCTCCTCATGGGTGCAGGTGTCGTCGATCGCGTAGAAGGTCCCGTTCACGTTGAACAGTGCGACCTGCTGCCCGTCCACCGTGACAGCTTTCCCCGTCCCCGCCGGCACCTCGTCGACGGAGGCGACCCTCACAAATACTGCGGTCACGGTCATGCCACCATCTTCTGCTCGATCTCACGCTGCAGGCGGGACCGGAGATGCTCCAGCGGGACGCGGTCCAGCAGCTCCGCAAAGAACCCTTCCACAACCATCTGCATCGCCTGCTCCCGGGTCAGCCCACGGCTCATCAAGTAGAACAGGTGCTCCTCGTTGAGGCGACTGGTCGCCGATCCATGCGTGCAGCGCAGGTCATTGGCCATGATCTCCAGATTGGGAATGGAGTCGGCCTTGGCCCCCTCCGAGAGGATCAGGTTGCGGTTGGCCTGGAAGGCGTTGGTCTTCTGCGCCCCGTAGTGCACCCGGATGAGTCCGGAGAAGATGCTGCGGGCGCGATCCTTCACCGCATTCTTGTAGAGCAGATCGGACAGCGTATGCATGGCCCGGTGCTCCTGCACGGTGTGCAGGTCGAAATGCTGCCGGTCATCGCCGAAGACGAGACCCAACATCTCCGACGTGGCCCCCGATCCGTCCAGCACGGACTCGACGTTGGTCTTCACCACCCGGCCCCCCAGCCCCACCAGCAGACTGCGCAGGGTGGTGTCGCGGGCCAGGATAGAGCGGATGATCCCCACCTCGACCACGTTGCGTCCCCACTCCTGCAGCGTCACCAGCCTGACCTGCGCGCCGTCCGCGAGCATCACCTCCGCAACCGAGTCGGAGAATACCGGCAACTCCCCCGGGGGAGAGACCGCGGCGGTGATCAGGGTGGCCGTGCTGCCCCGGCCGGCAATGACCAAGGTGTGCGGGAAGATGTCGAGACCGTCGGCATCGATCCAGGTGAGCGAGACCAGCGGGCGCGTCACCTCGACACCCTCGGGGATGTACAGGACCGCCCCGCCGGTCCACAGCGCGGCGTGCAGCGCGCGGAACTTCGTTTCCTCCGGTTTCACGCAGGCCGTCATGAAGTGCTGTCGCAGCAGGTCGGGATGCTCTCGCAGCGCGGTGTGCAGGTCGGTGAACACGATCCCACGGCGGGCCAGATCGCCGTCGAGGGACGCGCGCACGGTGAGGGAGTTGCGCTGCACGAGGAGCCCGGCCGGAGCCTCCCAGGCCGCAGCAGCGCGCTGCAGGTCGGCGGGCAACGCCCCGCCTGACGCCTCGCCACCCGGCCGTGCGCCTTCCAGGCGGAACACGCCGGGATCGGTGCGCCGCCATTCCTCGTCGGATGCCGCCGGCCACGGCAGCCGCTCGAACGCCTCCCACGCCGCCAGCCGGAATGCGCGCATCCAGGCTGGTTCGGCGTGCCGCGCCGACAGGGCCAGCACCGCGTCGCGCGTCAACTCGCCGGCCCGAGCCATCTGTCCGATCTGTTCAGACATGCGCCTCACCAAAAACGTTGAAGGTTGAAGGTTGGAGCCTCACCCTTCAACCTCCACCAGTCACCGCCAACGCCCGGCGTCGTTCGCTTATCCGACGGAGCCTTCCATCTCCAGCGCGATCAGCCGGTTCAGCTCCACCGCATATTCCAGCGGCAATTCCTTCACGATCGGCTCGACGAACCCGCGCACAATCATATTCATCGCCTCGTCACCCTTGATGCCGCGGCTCATCAGGTAGAAGAGCTGTTCGTCGGACACCTTGGACACCGTGGCCTCGTGGGTGATCGAGACGTCTTGCTCGTCGATCTCCATGGTCGGGTACGTGTCGCTGCGGCTGCGATCATCGAGGATCAGCGCGTCGCAGCGCACCGCCGACTTGCTGCCCTTCGCGCCGGGATAGATCTTGACCAGCCCGCGGTAGCCGGCGCGCCCGCCATCCTTGGCGATCGATTTGCTCACCACCACCGACTGCGTGTGCGGGGCGGCATGGATCACCTTGCCGCCGGGATCCTGGTGCTGGCCCCGTCCGGCGAACGCCACCGACAGGATCTCGGCCTTGGCCCCGGGCTCCACCATGAACACGCTGGGGTACTTCATGGTGAGCTTGGAGCCCAGATTGCCGTCGACCCACTCCATAGTGGCGTCGCGATAGGCCACGGCGCGCTTGGTGACCAGGTTGTAGGTGTTGGTCGACCAGTTCTGAATCGTGGTGTAGCGGCAGCGCGCGCCTTCCTTCACGATAATCTCCACCACGGCGCTGTGCAGGGAGTCGGTGGTGTAGATCGGCGCGGTACAGCCCTCCACGTAGTGCACGTACGAGCCAGGCTCGCAGATGATCAGCGTGCGCTCGAACTGCCCCATGTTCTGGGCGTTGATGCGGAAGTAGGCCTGCAGCGGGATGTCCACGTGCACGCCTTCCGGCACATAGACAAACGAGCCGCCCGACCACACGGCCGAGTTCAAGGATGCCAGCTTGTTGTCTTCCGGTGGAACCACCGTGCCGAAGTACTCGCGGACGATGTCGGGGTGCTCCCGCAGCGCCGAGTCCGTGTCGAGGAAGATCACCCCGAGTTTCTCCCACTCCTCCTTCAGGTTGTGATAGACAGACTCACTCTCGTACTGCGCTCCCGCCCCGGCCAGGAACTTCCGCTCCGCCTCCGGGATCCCCAGTTTTTCAAAGGTGTTCTTGATATTCTCGGGTACCTCGTCCCAGCTCCGTTGCTTCTTCTCCGTGGGCTTGAGGTAATAGTAGATGTCGTTGAAATCGATCTGGGCCAGGTTGGCGCCCCAGGTCGGCAGAGGCCGCTGCTGGAAGTGCTCGAGCGAATGCAGGCGGTACGCCCGCATCCACTCCGGCTCATCCTTCATGGAGGAGATCATCTCCACGATCTCGCGGTCCAGTCCCTTGCGGGACTTGTAGACATACTTCTCGGGGTCGTGGAAACCCCACTTGTACTTGTCAGGATCAATGCCCAGCTGATTTGTTACGGCCATCGACCGACCTCCACGTCTTGTTGCGTCTTAGTGGGCGACCCAGAATACTTTGCCGGCGCGGCGCACGGCACCCTCCGCCTGCACCTCTGCCGCGATCACCTCAAACTGCGCCTTGATGCCCTCGTACCCGCTCTGCTCAAGTTCCTCCGCCAGGTCCGGGCCGCCTGAGACCACGAACCGTCCGTCAAACATCACGTGGACATACGATGGCTTGATGAAGTGCAGGATGCGCGAGTAGTGCGTGATCAGCAGGATGCCGAGGTTGCCCTTCGCCTGCGCCAGCATACGGTTGACGCCGTCGGCGACGACTTTCACCGAGTCGATGTCCAGCCCCGAATCGGTCTCATCCATGATCGCGATTTCCGGCTCCAGCATCGCCATCTGCAGGATCTCGAGGCGCTTCTTCTCACCGCCGGAGAAGCCTTCGTTCACGTACCGGGAGACGATCGCCGGCTCAATCCGCAGCTCGTCCAGCTTCTGCTTCAAGAGCTTCTGGAACTCGCCGACTGGCATCAGTTCTTTGTCGAACCCGCGGCGCGCCGACACGGCCGTGCGCAGGAAGCTGCTCATGGTCACCCCGGGGATGCTGACCGGATACTGAAAGGCGATAAACAGTCCCCGCCTGGCGCGCTCGTCGGGCGACATGGCCAGGAGGTCCTGACCCTTGTAGAGGACTTCCCCCTTCACCACCTGATAGGTGGGGTTGCCCATCAGGACGTTGGCCAGGGTGGATTTGCCGGACCCGTTCGGGCCCATCAACGCGTGCACTTCGCCCTTGTTGAGGGTGAGGTTGGCCCCCTTCAGGATGACCTTCTCCTCAACCTGCACTGTCAGGTCCCGGATCTCCAAATCAGCCATGCACGCTCACGCCGGCCTCAGCATTCAGAGTAATAATTCTCGACTAAATTAGTCAAGAACTGCTCCAGGTTCATTGTGGCACGGCACCCCGGGAGTGTCAAGGAACGGCGGGAATCGGCGCAAACGCGGCGCGAGCCGCGTTGTTCACCAGGCTCGTCACTTCAGCGCCGTCGAGGGAAAACGCCGTGGCCACGGCGTGGAGCTCGCGTGAGAGATCCGTGTGCAGGAGCAGCGGGTCGTCGCTATTCACCGTCACCGGAACGCCCGCATCCAGCAGGCGTCGCAACGGAAGGGCTTCTATGGACGGGCACAACCCGAGATGCAGGTTGCTGGTGGGACACAGCTCCAGGGTGACGGCGCGGTCCCGGAGCCGGGTGAGCAATTCCGGGTCCTCCACGGCGCGGATGCCGTGGCCGATGCGCCGGGCACCCAGGTGCGCCACCGCGGTCCAGACGCCGGCCGGACCGGCGAACTCGCCGGCGTGTATCGTGATTCCGAGCCCCGCATCGCGGGCCAGGCCGAGCGGCCGGGCAAAGAGCGCGGGCGGGTAGTTCTGTTCGTCGCCCGCCAGGTCCACGCCCACCACGCCGCCGCCGCGGCCGGCGATCGCCTCGCGGACGCGCTGCTCGGCTTCCTCCGGGCCCCGCTCCCGGACGATCGTCATAATGAACCCGCAGTGCACCCCCAGACGCGCCTCGGCCTGGGCCCGGGCATGCGCCATGGCGTCAAGCATGCGAGGGGCACCCAGCAGGGCAAAGCCGCGGCGACCGCCCACCCGCACCTCAACGTAGCGGATGTGCTGCCGCTGCGCTTCCTCTAAGAGTTCATAGGTGATCTGCTCGATGTTCTCGGACGTGTACCACTCGTCCGCAATGCTCCCCGCCCGGCTGAGATACCGGAGGCGGCGGAGGCGGTCGTACCCCGTGAATCGTGCCGGGTCCGCGATGTGGGATGGCGGCGAGAGCGCTGGCCAGCCAGGTGGATGGCGCGCAGGATCACTCGCCCCCCGCCGGCGTTCGGCCAGCCGGCGCAGGCGGAGAGAGGTTTCCAGATGCAGATGGAGTTCAACTTTGGGAAGTTCGCGGATGAACTGCAGTGACGCCACCGGCATCATGCACACTCAACGGGTTCAAGGCGATTATATCGCGACGCGACAGGCGTCGGGGTCATCTTGGTGGAATCTCGATCCGTGTGATAATATTAGTGCGTTTTGCGCTGCCCGAACACCTGCGCGATGACGCGGACGAGTGCCGTTCCAACTTGATAGCCATGGTATAGGTGGGTGAGTCACATGTGGCCAATCAAGTTGGAACGGCACGAGTAAAGTGGCCTGCGTGATGGGTAGGTGGTGCAGTACGTGGACACGCGATCCGTGAAAACGGCCTCTCCGCGCGACCTCAGCCGTGATGAGCTCGCCGCTTCCCTGGAATGGTACGGGAAGATGGTACTGGCCCGCCGCTTTGAAGATGAAGCCGAGCGCGAGTTTCGCCGCGGCAAGATCGGGGGGTATCTGCACGTCTACAGCGGCCAGGAGGCGGTGGCCGCCGGCTTCCTGAGCGCGATCCGGCCTGATGACATCTTCTTTACTGCCTATCGGGATCATGCGCATGCCATCTTCCGCGGTGCCGCCCCCGGCGCGGTGATGGCGGAGTTGTTCGGCAAGGCGACCGGTCTGGCCAAGGGGAAAGGCGGCTCCATGCATTTGTTCGACGTGGCCCACGGGTTCTACGGCGGCTACGGCATCGTCGGGGGTCACATCCCGCTGGCCACGGGGGCGGCCTATGCCCTGCGCTACCAGAAGACGGAGCGCATCTGCCTGTGTTTCCTCGGCGACGGGGCGATGAACAGCGGCTCGTTCCATGAACCGGCCAATTTGGCCGGGCTATGGGGAAAGCAGGGCCTGTGCCCGATTGTGTACATCGTCGAGAACAACCAGTATGCGATGGGTACGCCCGTGGAGCGCTCGTCCGCGGTCACGAACCTCGCCGGCCGGTTCTCGACGTACGCGATCGACAACGAACGCGCCGATGGCATGGACTTCATCGAGGTCCGCCGGCTGGCCGAGCGTGTGGTGCGCCGGGTCCGCGAGACCGGCGGGTCCTACGCGGTCGAGTTGCTGACCTATCGCTTTGCCGGCCACGGCGCGGCCGATCTCTTCCAGCCCTACCGCACGAAGGAGGAGATCGCGCAGGCCAGGTCGCGTGACCCGATTACGATCCTGGAGGACCGGCTGCGCGCGGCCGGCGCGCTGACTGACGAGCAGGTGAAGCGCGTCCATGCCGATGCCGAGCGCGCCGTGACCGAAGCGGTACGATTCGCGGAGGAGAGCCCGCCCCCGGCGCCAGAGGAACTCTACAAAGACGTCTATGGCGCGCGGGATGAAGACGAAAAGACGGGAACGCGGGATCGCGGGAACACGGGAACGCGATGACAACGCTTGCTGGCTCATGCCGACGTCGCGTTCCCCCGTTCCCGCGTTCCCCCGTTCCCGGTAGTTGGATGCTCCCATGGCCGAGCTAACTTACCGGGATGCACTCCGGTCTGCCCTGATCGAGGAGATGGATCATGACCGCCGCGTGGTCCTCATCGGGGAGGACATCGGCGTGTACCAGGGCACGTTCCGGGTGACCGCCGATCTGCTAAAGCGGTATGGGCCGGGGCGCGTGATCGATACCCCGATCTCCGAACTGGGCTTCGTGGGAGCGGCCATCGGGATGGCCATGCTGGGGTTGCGGCCGGTGGTGGAAGTCATGACCTGGAACTTCTCCCTGCTGGCGATGGACCAGATTGTCAACAACGCCGCCAAGCTGCGCTACTTCTCCGGTGGACAGGTGAATGTTCCCATGGTCATCCGCGGCCCGAACGGGGCCGGGGTACAGTTGTCCGCGCAGCATTCCCAGAGCCTGGAGGCCACCTACGCGCACTTCCCCGGTTTGTATGTGGTCGCGCCCGCGACGCCGGCGGAGGCCAAGGGGCTGCTGCGCACGGCGATCCGCAGCGACGATCCCGTCATCTTCCTGGAAAACGCCGCGCTATACGGCATGAAGGGTGAGGTACCCGACTCGGACTTCGCCCTGCCCTTTGGGAAGGCCGCGGTGGCGCGGAGCGGCCGAGACGTCACCGTCGTCGCCTACAGCCGGATGGTGTTTGCGGCCCTGACGGCGGCGGAACAGCTCGCCGCAGAGGGCATCGAGGCCGAGGTCATCAACATGCGGTGCCTGCGGCCGCTCGACGCGGCGACCATCGTGGAGTCGGTCTCGCGCACGCATCGGGCAGTGGTGGTCCAGGAGCAATGGAAGCCATTCGGAGCCGCTGCCGAAATTGCGATGCGTATCTATGAAGACGCATTCGATCAACTGGACGCGCCGGTCGAGCGCGTCACCGGGGCCGACGTCCCTATGCCCTACGCCCGCACGCTCGAAGTGCGGGCGGTGCCGCACGAGGCGGACATTGTCGCGGCCGTGAAGAAGACGCTGGGAAAAGACTAACGGGTAGTTGGAGGGTGATCCGGTGGCCGACGTCATCATGCCGAAGATGGGCGACGCGATGACCGAGGGAAAGGTGCTGAAGTGGAAAAAGCGCCCGGGCGAGCCGGTGGCCAAAGGGGAACCCATCGCCGAGATCGAGACCGACAAGGTCAACGTTGACATCGAGGCAGAGGAAGCGGGCGTTTTGCTGCAGATTCTCGTCGACGAGGGGAAGAGCGCACCGATCGGCGCCAGCATCGCCGAAATCGGCGCCCCGGGGCAGAAAGTCCAGCCCCGCGTCGCGGCTCCCACCGCGCCGCCTGGTCCTGCCCCCGCGGCAGCGCCTCCGAGCGCGTCACGACCTGCCACCTCAGCCACCCCGGCTCCCAGCGAGGCCGCAGACCGCTTGAAGGTCTCTCCCCTGGCCCGGAAACTCGCCGCCGAACACGCCATCGACCTGACCGCCATTCGGGGGAGCGGCCCGGAAGGTCGCATTACTAAGGAAGACATCGAAGCGCTGGTCGCAGCAGGCGCGCGTCCCAAACCTGCCCCGAGCCCTTCGACGGCGCTCAGGGCAGGCAAGGTCGAGGGGCCGGCCCCTGGCCCGGCGGCAGCGCCCGCGCCACCCGGTTCGGCCGCCGTACGCCAGATCGAAGGGGACGTTGAGTCCGTTCCCCTCTCACGCATCCGGCAAACCATTGGCCGCCGGATGGCCGAGAGCAAGCAGCAGGCGCCTCACTTCTACGTGACCATGGAAGTCGGCATGGATGACGCACTGGGCGCCCGCCGGCAACTCAACGAGACGCTTGGGGACCATGGGAAGGTATCGGTGAATGACTTCGTGCTCAAAGCGGCGTCGCTGGCGCTGCGCAAATTCGGCAATCTCAACAGCGCGCTGGCGGAAAGCGCGATCCGCCGGTTTCGCCGGATCAACATGGCCCTGGCTGTGGCTTTGCCCGAAGGGCTGATCGCCCCTGTCATCCACGACTGCGACCGGCTGTCGCTAGTCGAGATCGCGGCCAGGGCGAAAGAGTTGGGCGAACGCGCCCGGGCTGGGCGCCTGCGGCCGGAAGACCTCGAAGGCGGCACATTCACCGTCAGCAACCTGGGCATGTTTGGGGACGTGGATAGCTTCGTGGCGATCATCAACCCGCCGCACACCGGCATCCTGGCCGTCGGGAAGGCCATGCCGCGCCCCGTCGTGCGGGATGGCCAGATTGTCGCCGCCACCACGATGAAATTGACGCTGTCGGCGGACCATCGCGTGACCGATGGCGCCGAAGCGGCCCAATACCTCAACGAGGTCAAACGCCTGCTGGAGAATCCACTGCTCTTGGTCCTTGAACAACGTTGAAAGGTTGGAACGTTGAAGCGTTGAAGCGACGCGGTGCCAGAGTCGTGACCCGCTCGCTTCGGTTCAAGGTTTCAACGATTCAACGTTTCAACGTCAGCCGATTGCCTCGAAATGCCTTCGAATGGTGCTCTCCACCTGATCGGCAAGCTCCTCCCACTGCACGCTGGGACTGCGGGTCACGGTGATAAAATCGTTCAGGAAAAAGACCTGCACCACACCCGGGACGGCGAGCAGGGCCGCCGCCAGCGGTGAGGCGGCCGCCTCCTGCGGAGTGCGGAACGTCTGACTCCGCCCCTCGGTCAGACGCCGGTTGACCACGAACTTCAGCGCGTTCACGTTCGGAGTGGGCTGCACATCGACTGTGATGGATTCCGCCATTCGGGAGCGCCCCCGACAGAGAGTGAATAGTGAGGAGTGAATAGTGAGTAGCAACTACCAGACTTACGTGAAAACTATTCACTATTCACCATTCACTATTCACAATGGCAGCCATGCGGACCTTCGATCAACGCGTGTCTTCTTACGGGAAGGTTTGCTTAATGATCGGTTTCCCGGGCACGGGCACGTTAAGCACAATCGATGCTCCCGGCCGCAGTGTGATCTTGATTGGGCTACTCCCCTCCATATGTACGTCGGGAGGCAGAGAGGCCGGATTGACCACCAGGGTGTAGTCGCCGGGCGGCAGG
>VBAI01000148.1:0-441 GCA_005882295.1 Candidatus Segetimicrobium genomatis
ACGAACGCCAGCGCCCCGTCCTGCCGGAAGAGGATCTCATCCTGACCCTGAGTGCTCACCGCGGATCACCTCGTTCACCCGTGTTGAACAGGGGACAGTCCCCTCCTTCTTTTCATTCCTCGTGACCGCGCCGTGACAGGCGGTCATCAGCATATCCTCGAGTCCCCCTCACGAAAGGGAGTGAGTACCGTGAAGCTTGGAGGCAGGATGCTGCTTGCGGCAATGGTCGTCGTGTTCCTGTGGTTTGGCCTATCCCCGGCAGCCACACAGCCGTTCCCGACGCTAAGGGCGACACTCACCGGATTCGAAGAGACCCCAGCGATTTCAACGGGCGCGTCTGGCTCGTTCGTAGCCAGGATCCGCACCGACGCGATTGACTACGAGCTGAGCTACGATGGTTTTCCAACTGACGTCCTACAGGCCCACATCCACTTTGGCCAG
>VBAI01000148.1:471-5184 GCA_005882295.1 Candidatus Segetimicrobium genomatis
GCAGAGTTGTCCAACGCCATCCGGAACAGTAAGCGGCACGATCATCGCCGCCAACGTTGTCGGTCCGACGGGTCAAGGAATCGCGGCGGGGCAATTCGATGAGTTAGTCCGTGCCATCCTCAACGGGATTGCGTATGCGAACGTGCACTCCAATACGTTCCCAGCGGGGGAGATCCGAGGCCAGATTCGCGGCACGAACTTCTCAGGAACTGGGCCGTAACGCGCCCGCTTATTCCGAGTGGCGGAGTACTACTGCACCTTCTGCCGCGAGGCGATTAACCGTGGCGCCATCGTAGCCGAGTTCGGCCAGGATTTCCGCCGTATGCTGCCCGAACGTCGGGGCCGGCCGCCGCAGGCGCGCCGGCGTCGCCGACAACTTTACCGGCGGCCCCAGCTGGTTGATCCGCCCGCCCACCGGGTGGTCGAGCTGCTGCACCATGCCGCGATGGCGGACGTGGGGATCATCGAAGACCTGTGCATAGTTCAGGATCGGCCCGCAGGGCACCCCCGCGTCTTCCAGCATGTCCAGCCAGTGCTGCATCGGTTTGGCCCTCGTAATCTCCTCGATCAGCGGCACCAGCTCGCGCCGGTGGCGCACGCGATCGCCGTCGGTGGCAAACTCCGGACGCGTGATCAGCTCCGCCCGCCCTAGGGCCTGGCACAGCCGCTCCCATGTCCGCTGGCTGGCGGCGCCCAGCGTGATGTACCCGTCCGCGCAGCGAATGGCCTGGTACGGCCCCGACATGCGATGCGCCGAGCCCATCGGCTGCGGGATGCCGCGTCCTGACCAGTACTCGGCCGCCTCCCACACCGACAGGGCGATGCCGGCTTCCAGCAACGAAGTGTCAATGTGCTGGCCCTCGCCTGTGCGCTGGCGGTACGCGTAGGCTGCGAGGATGGCGTAGGTGGCGAAGAGACCCGCGCCGAGGTCGGTGATCGGCAGCCCGCACTTCATCGGCGGCAGGCCGGCGTCTCCGGTCACCGACATAATGCCGGACATCCCCTGCGCCACCAGGTCAAAGCCACCGCGCGCGGCGTACGGACCGTGTTGGCCGAACCCCGAGATCGACGCGTAGATCAGACCTCGGTGCTGTGCCGCCAGCACGGGGTATCCGAGCCCCAGCGAGTCCATCACCCCGGGTCGAAAGTTCTCTACGAAGACGTCGGCGGTGGCGGCGAGCGTGCGCACGATCTCCACGCCTGCCTGATGCTTGAGATTGATGACCATTCCGCGTTTGTTGCGGTTCAGCGCCCAGTAACTGGGGCTCTCTCCGCCCCCCGGGCCGGGCATCTGGCGCGTCGAATCTCCCGATGGCGGCTCGACCTTGATCACGTCCGCGCCCAGATCAGCGAGCAGCATCGTGCAAAATGGCCCGGCCATGACCTGGCTGCAGTCAATGACCGTCATGCCGGATAGCGCTGCGGGATGAGTCGTCATACTGGTTGAAGGTTGGAGGTTGGCGGCCACGAACCTTCACAACTTGAACCGGTAACGTTCACGATCAGTGTCATCTCTGGAGGCGCGCGTGCCGGGCCGTCACTTTCTGCAGATCCCTGGGCCGACCAACGTGCCTGAGCGCATTCTCCGCGCGATGGACCGGCCGGTCCCTGATCACCGCGGTCCGGAGCTTCCCGGGCTGGTGGCGGATGTGACCGCCGGCCTGAAGCAGATCTTTCAGACTGCATCCGGGGAGATCGCGCTGTTTCCTGGTTCCGGCACGGGCGGGTGGGAGGCCGCCATTGTCAACACGCTGAACCCCGACGACCGCGTGCTCGCGTTCAACATCGGTCAGTTCGGCCACCAGTTTGCGGAGTGCGCGCAACGCCTCGGCATGCGTGTCGATGAAGTCGACCTGCCCTGGGGGACCGGGGTGCCTGCTGCGCTGGTGTACGAGCGGCTGCACGCGGACCGGGAACGTTCCTACGCCGCGGTGCTGGTGGAGCACAACGAGACGTCCACCGGGGTCACCAGCAACGTCCGCGCCGTGCGCGAGGCGATGGACGCCGCGGGTCATCCGGCGCTGCTGCTCGTCGACGCGGTCAGCTCGCTGGCCAGCATTGATTTCCGCTTCGATGAATGGAAGGTTGACGTCGCCCTGGCCGGGACGCAGAAGGGACTCATGCTCCCGCCGGGGATGGCGGTCGTGTGCGTGGGCCCTCGGGCGCGGGCCCGCAGCGAAGACGTGCGCTCCCGCCG
The DNA here is from genome assembly GCA_005882295.1 of Candidatus Segetimicrobium genomatis. Taxonomy (GTDB): domain Bacteria; phylum Sysuimicrobiota; class Sysuimicrobiia; order Sysuimicrobiales; family Kaftiobacteriaceae; genus Telluricultor. The sequence continues at coordinate 2,669 of VBAI01000148.1, forward strand.
CTACTTTTTTGACTGGCGGCCGGTGCTGGTGGAGATGCGGCAGGGCTACTTCCCCTACACGCCGGCCACGCTGATGTTGTACGGTCTGCGCGAGGCGATTCGCATGCTGGCGGAGGAGGGGCTGCCCCGCGTGTTCGCCCGCCACGGCCGGCTGGCCGACGGCGTGCGGCGCGCTATCCATGCCTGGGGGCTGCAGATCCTGTGCCGCGATCCGCCAGAATACTCCAACACCGTCACCGCGGTGGTCGTCCCGGACGGGGCCGATGCGGACGCCGTGCGCAGGGCGGCGGTCCAGCACCTCAACCTGTCACTGGGAGCAGGGCTGGGCCGGCTGAAAGGCCGCGTCTTCCGGATCGGCCACCTGGGGGCGCTGAACGAGCTCGAGGTGCTGGCCACGGTGGCCGGGGTGGAGATGGCCTTGACGATGGCCGGCGTCCGGATCCCGCTGGGCGCCGGCGTCACCGCGTGCGAAAAGTTCTTTCTGGAGGAGCAACTGGTGCCGGTCTCTTAGCCCCCAGGGCAAGGGAGGATCACATGAATCGCAGGGTCATACAGTGGGCCATGGCAGTGGCGCTCGCCGTCCTGGTCGGCGCGGTGGTGCTCCCGCCGGCCGGCGCGCGGCAGAAGATCGTCATCCGCGTTGGGCACGTCGGCTTCCCGGACTCCCTGTACGAGCTGACCGCGCAGGAGTTCAGCAAGCGGGTGGCCCGAGAGCTGGGCGACCGGGTGGAAGTGCGCGTCTTCCACTCCAGTCAGTTGGGGACGGACGAGGATATGATCCGGGGGGTACGCATCGGAGCGCTGGAGATGTTCCTGCCGTCCACGATCATGAGCTCGGTAGACGATGGCTTCGGCGTCTTCGAGATGCCGTATATCATCGTGAACCGGGCTCACATGAAGCGGGTCGCAGAAAACGCCGGCATCCGCAAGGCGTTGCTCGACCCGCAACCGGTTAAAGGCCTGCGGCTGCTGGCTTTTTGGGAGAACGGCTTTCGCCACGTGACCAACAACGTCCGGCCCATCGCCAAGCCTGAGGACCTGCGCGGCATCAAGTTGCGCATTCCGCGGGGCGTGTGGCGGCAGCGGATGTTCGAGGCCTATGGGGCGAATCCCACCCCGATGGCGTTTGCGGAGGTGTTCTCCGCGCTGCAGACGGGGGTGATGGATGGCCAAGAGAACCCGTTGGCGCAAATCTGGAGTGCAAAGTTGCACGAGGTGCAGAAGTACCTCTCCATGACTGGGCACGTCTATACGCCGGCATACCCGACAGCCGGGGAACGCTGGTGGCAGACGTTGCCGCCGGACGTGCGCATTGTTCTTCGCCGCATCGCCGAAGAGATGGGCGACTTCTCACGCGCGCAGGGGGAGCGGCTGGACAGCTCGCTGGTGCAGGATATGGTCCGGGCCAACCCCAACCTGAAGGTGAACGAAGTCGACAAGAAGGGGTTCATTGCCGCGTCGGCGGCCATCTACGACCAGTTCGCCAAAGAAGTGCCCAATGGCGCGGAGCTGATCCGGCTGATCCAGTCACTGCGGCCGTAGCGTCATGTCTGGAGCGCGTACCGCCTGGCTCAGCCGGGTTTCGGAATGGCTGGTCAGGGCGCTGGAAGCCTACACCGCAGTCTTGATGCTCATGCTGGCCGTCATCGTGCTGCTGGGCGTCTGGTTTCGCTACGTCGTCCAGCGTGCGCTGCCCTGGTACGATGAGTTCGCCGAATTCCTCCTCGTCTGGCTCACCTTCTATGGCTCGGCGCTGGCCGCGCACCGCGGCGCGCACATCGGGTTTGAGACCTTGACCGACAGCCTGCCGCCGGCCGCGCGCCGTGCCGCCGCCATCTTTGCCGAAGGCGTCGTGCTCTTCGTCCTGATCGCGCTATGGAGATACGGGTGGACGCTGGCGCAGGCGGCCTCCTTCGATACCGCCCTCAGCATCCGGGCGGTGCGGCTCTCGTGGATCTACAGCGCCATTCCGTTGAGCGCCGGCCTGATGGTCCTCATCGAGCTCCGGCGCCTGGCGGCCCTGGTGCGGCGATGAGCGGGGTGGTAATCGGGCTCATCGTTGCCCTCTCCGCGCTCCGGGTGCCGATCGGCTTCGCCCTCGTCGCCGCCGTGCTGGTCGCCCTGCTGGCCGGCGGCGGCACCACCCCGGCGGTCATCCCGCTGCACCTGTTCTCGGGTGCGGCCAAGTTTCCACTGCTGGCGATTCCGCTGTTCATCCTGGCCGGCGGCATCATGAGTTCGGCGGGCATCTCCCTGCGCATCATCAACATGGCCTCGACGTTGGTGGGGCATATCCGGGGCGGGCTGGGCATGGTCAATGTCGCCTCATCGATGTTCTTTGCGGAGATTTCGGGCTCCGCCGTGGCCGATGTGGCGGCGATCGGCAGCATCATCATGCCGGCCATGGTGCAGAAAGGGTATCCTCCTGCATTCACGGCGGGGCTGACGTCGGTGGCCGCGTCGCTGGCCATCATCATTCCTCCCAGCATCCCGATGATTCTGTACGCCGTGATTGC
>VBAI01000007.1 GCA_005882295.1 Candidatus Segetimicrobium genomatis
CAAACAGTTGCTGGAAGAGCTGGATGGGAAGGTCGACGCGCTCGGCCTCGGCGGGACCGATCTATACCTGCGGGCGGGAAACCGCCAATACCTGATGCGCGAGACGGCAGGGCTCGTCCGGAACGTCCGGCGCACGCCATTCGTCGACGGCGGCGGGCTGAAGGCGTCCTGGGAGCGCTGGTTGATCACCGACTACCTGCCCCATCGAAAGGGGCTATCGTTCCGCGGACGCAACGTTGTGCTGGTGTCCTCGGTCGACCGGTACGGGATGGCGGAGGCGTTTACGGCGGCCGGAGCCCGTGTCATCTTCGGCGACTTTCTCTTTGCGCTGAACCTGCCCATTCCGCTGCGGTCTCTGACGTCGGTGAAGATACTGGCCGCGCTGTTGCTGCCGGTGCTCAGCAAGGTCCCCATCAAATGGCTCTACCCGACGGGGGACAAGCAGACGCAGATCACGCCCCGGCACGGCACATACTACCGGTGGGCTGAAGTCGTCGCCGGTGACTTCCTGTTGATCCGCCGGTTCATGCCCGACGATCTGCGCGGGAAGGTCATCGTGACGCAGACCATCACCAAGACCGACGTGGAAGAGCTCCGCAAGCGCGGGGTGTGGCTGCTGGTGACCGACGGCCCGGACATGGGCGGCCGGTCCTTCGCCACCAACGTGCTGCAGGGCGTGATCGTGGCGCTCCTGGGGCGCCGGCCGGAGGAGATTTCCACCGACGAGTACCTGCAGACCGCGCAGCGGGCAGGCTTTGAGCCTCGCGTCGAAGAGTTGAACCCCGATGCCGCTCCCGCCTGGGCCTCCCGCCTGCGCGCCACCGCGCCGACATCATGACTGCTCCGGATCCCGGTAAGTTCGCGTTTATCATTCATCCCCTGCGCATCGCCGACTTCGCGCGCCGATATCCCATCACGCGGAAATTGCCGGAGCGGCTCGTCGAGCTGGCCTTCCGTCCCGTGCCACCGCGCCTGATGTCGCACATCACCGGCATCCGGTCTGCCACCGGCGCGCGCGCGGAGGGATGGTTCATCGGGCTTCCCCTGACCCCGCGGACGTTGCTGGACTCGCCGCTGGATTTCGTGTACCGGCGTCTGATTCAATGCGGCCGCCTGGCAGAATCACTCGGCGCAGGGGTGGTCGGTCTCGGCGCGTTTACCAAGATCGTCGGCGATCGCGGACTCACCGTGGCGAACCATCTCCGGATCGCGGTGACCACCGGCAACAGCTACACCGCGGCCACTGCCGTGGAGGGCGCGCTCCTGGCCGCGCAGCGCATGGGGCTGGAGCCGGCCAACATCACGGCGGCGGTGATCGGCGCGACAGGATCGATCGGGGCGGTGTGCAGCCAGATCCTGGCCCGGTCCGTGGGCCGCCTGGTCCTGGTCGCCCGGACCCGCGAGGCGCTCGAGGCGCTGCGGGCGCGCTTAGTGCCGGCGGGGCCCGCGATGACGCTGGGAGCACGCCGGGCCGAGATCGCCGTGGAGACAGATGTGAAGGCGGCCGTGCGCACGGCCGAGGTCATCCTCACCGTGTCGTCGGCCACCGACGTGCTCATCGAACCGGAGGATCTGCGACCGGGGGCGGTGGTCTGCGATGTGGCGCGGCCTCGCAACGTCTCGCGGCTTGTCTACGAGCGGCGCGACGATGTGCTGGTGATCGATGGCGGTGTGATCGAGATTCCGGGCGAGGTAGACTTCGGGTTCGACTTCGGCTTCCCGCCCAGGACGACCGAAGCATGCGTCGCCGAAACCATCCTGCTCGCGTTGGAGCGGCGGTACGAGAACTTCACCCTCGGTCGGGATATCACCCTGTCTCAGGTGGAAGAGATCGCAGCGCTGGCGCGCCGGCATGGGTTCCGCCTCAGCGGGTTCCGGCGTTTCGAACGGGCGATCGGCGACGACGAAGTGGAACGGATTCGGCGGGCGGCCCGCCCCATACGAGTCGCTCAGGTCAGCCGCGCCGCTGACCCGAAGACCGTCTGAGCGACTCGTACGGGGCCCGTCCGGCCCGCGTTGCGGCCAGAGGAACCTAGGCCGCCGCGCTTGACGGGTGTGGCGGGATGGGCTATACTCCCAAACGCTGAGGGCGCGGTGCCCTCAGTTTTCGTGCGAGCAACTCCACACCACACTTCGGGGGGCGCTGTAGGTCGGAACCGACCTACGGTGTTTTGTCTTCAAAGCCCCTCTCGCAGGAGATTTTCGATGGCCGAAGTCGAAAAAGAGACGATCCTCACTCCAGAAGGCCTCCACAAACTGGAAGAGGAGCTGGGACACCTCAAGACGGTCCGCCGCAAGGAAGTCGCCGGGCGGATCAAGCAATCCAAGGAGTTCGGCGACTTGATGGAAAACTCCGAGTACGAAGATGCCAAGAACGAGCAGGCGTTTGTGGAAGGGCGGATCCTGCAACTGGAGCAGATGTTGCGGAACGCCCGGGTGGTTGATAACCACGGGGCCCCGCCGGACCGTGTGGCAGTCGGCTCCAAGGTACGCCTGAAGGACCTGAGCTCCGGGGAAGAGATCAACTACATGATTGTCGGGTCGGCGGAGGCTGATCCCGATCAGGACAAGATCAGCAACGAGTCCCCCGTCGGCCGCGCGCTGCTCGGCAAGCGTAAGGGGGACGCGGTGGAAGTGGCGGTCCCCGCAGGCAAGATGCGCTATACGATCCTGCAGGTCAAGCTCTAGTCCATCGCCGCACGGGCGATGCAGGGGCACGGGCAGGTCGGGCTGCGACCTGCCCGGTCTTCTTTCCGTCGCCCAGGGCACAATGGTGGAGAGGGGGACCGCTGGCCGGGCGGGAATTTGACCCCGCTTTCATCCGTAGGATAAGATGAAATTGCATAGACTGGAGATTGAGGATGCCTGAGCAGGAGGGGCCTCCGCCTGAGCAGAAATCGTAGGGCTAAAGTTAGCCTCTGCCGCCTGACAGCTTCGCCCCGCGGAGTGGGCGGGACACCATTGCTGGCATACGCACCCACAATCTGGCGGAGAGGGGGACGTCGTCGCAATGTTTGAGCGATTTACAGAGCGCGCCCGGCGGGTCATCATTCTGGCCCAGGAAGAAGCCAAGCGCCTCAACCACAGCGCGGTCGGTACCGAGCATATCCTGCTGGGGATCATCCGCGAAGGTGAGGGGGTCGCCAGCAAGGTTCTGGAGAGCCTGAATATCTCCCCCGACCGCGTGCGCGCCGAGATCGAAACCGCCATCGGCCGTGGCGAGCGGGCTCCCTATGAGGAAGTCGCGTTCACCCCACGGGCCAAGAAAGTGCTGGAACTGGCCCTCGACGAAGCACGCCGGCTGGGTCACAACTATATCGGCACCGAACATCTCCTGCTGGGACTGATCCGTGAGGGGGAGGGCGTGGCGGCGCGCGTCCTGGAGGCGATGGGCGCCGACCTCGAGCGCGTTCGCGCGCAGGTCGTCTACCTGCTGGGAGAAGAGGGGACCACCGCCTACACCAAGCAGTCCAGCAAGACACCGACCCTGGACGAGTTTGGCCGCGACCTGACGAAACTGGCCCGGGAGAGCAAGTTGGATCCGGTCATCGGCCGCGACCGCGAGATCGAGCGTGTCATTCAAGTCCTCTCCAGGCGCACCAAGAACAATCCGGCCCTCATCGGCGAGCCTGGCGTCGGCAAGACCGCCATCACGGAGGGGCTGGCGCAGCGCATCGTGCGCGGGGACGTCCCCGAGGTCCTCCGCAACAAGCGCGTGGTGCAGCTGGATCTCGCGGCGCTGGTCGCCGGCACGAAGTACCGCGGCGAGTTCGAGGAGCGCATGAAGAAGGTGATGGACGAGATCCGCAAGGCGCAGAACGAGGTGGTGCTGTTCGTCGACGAACTGCACACCCTGGTCGGCGCCGGCGCGGCGGAGGGCGCCATCGATGCCAGTAATATCCTGAAGCCCGCCCTGGCCCGCGGTGAACTGCAGTGCATCGGGGCGACGACGCTGGACGAATACCGGAAGTACGTCGAGCGGGATGCCGCCCTGGAGAGGCGCTTCCAGCCCATCCTGGTCAGCGAGCCCAGTGTCGAACAGACGATCGAAATCCTGAAAGGGCTGCGCGAGCGCTATGAGTCCCATCACGGCGTCACCATCAGCGACGAGGCGCTGGTCGCGGCGGCCACCCTGGCCGAGAAGTACATCGCGGACCGGTTCCTGCCGGACAAGGCCATCGACCTGATGGACGAAGCCAGCAGCAAGATCCGCCTGCAGGCGTCCTTCCTGCCGCAAGAGGTCCGCCAGGCCGTGGAGAAAGTCGAGCGCGTCCGGCGCGAGAAGGAAGAATCGATCAAGAATCAGGATTTCGAGAAAGCCGCGCAACTGCGCGACAAAGAGCGCGTGCTGCGCCAGAAGCTGGAAGAACTGGAGTCGTCCTGGAAGCGCGAGAAGGGCCGCGATATCAGCACCGTCGCCGCGGACGACATCGCCGACGTCGTGTCCTCCTGGACCGGGATTCCGGTGACCCGGCTGGTCGAAGAGGAGACGCAGCGGTTGCTCAAGATGGAGGAATCCATCCATGAGCGGATCGTCGGCCAGGAAGAAGCGGTCAGTGCTGTGGCCAAAGCCGTGCGCCGCGCCCGGACGGGCCTGAAGGATCCCCGCCGGCCGGTGGGCTCGTTCATCTTCCTGGGGCCCACGGGGGTGGGCAAGACCGAGCTGGCCAGAGCCCTGGCGGAGTTTCTGTTCGGCGATGAGAATGCGCTCATCCGCATCGACATGTCCGAGTACAGCGAGCGGCACACGATCAGCCGGCTGGTGGGGTCGCCGCCGGGCTACGTGGGCTATGAGGAAGGCGGGCAGCTCACGGAGGCCGTGCGCCGGCGGCCGTTCTCGGTCGTGCTGTTCGATGAGATCGAAAAAGCGCATCCCGAGATTTTCAACGTCCTGCTGCAGATTCTTGACGACGGCCGGCTGACCGATGCCCAGGGCCGGGCCGTCGACTTCAAGAACGCGGTCATCATCATGACCAGCAACGTGGGCGCGCCCTTGCTGGAGAAGGAAGTGGCCATCGGCTTCAAGCCGACCCACGATCAGCTCACGGCGATGGACAGTGCCTACACGCGCATGAAGGAACACATCACCGAGGAGCTGCGGCGGACGTTCCGGCCGGAGTTCTTGAACCGCATCGACGAGGTCATCATCTTCCGGCCGCTCACCGGCGATCAGATCAAGGCCATCGTGGACATCCTCATCGCCCGGGTTCAGCGCGAGCTGCGCGGGCAGAACATGCAGCTGGAGCTGACCGCGGCGGCCAAGGACCTGCTGGCCAAGGAAGGGTTCGATCCCACGTTTGGGGCGCGGCCGCTGCGGCGGACGATCCAGCGGCTGATCGAAGACCAGTTGTCGGATGAGCTCCTGCGGGGCAGCTTCAGTCCTGGGGATACCGTGGTGGTGGATGCCCGCGACGAGCGCATCGTCTTCGAACGAAAGCGACAGCCCGAGCCAGCGCTCAAGGGAGACTAACGGGAACCCCCACGCCCGCTCCGCGGGCTCGGGGCGGAGCGCGGGAACGCGGCAACGCGGGAACGCGGCGCACCAGAATCTGACAGCGAGGAGGGCCCGGTGACCAACCGGGCCTTTCTGCTGCAAGGGCACATGTGATGACGAAGGCACGTCTGCAATACGTCTGTCAATCCTGTGGGTACACCTCCTCGAAATGGCTGGGCCGCTGCCCATCCTGCGGGGAGTGGAACTCGCTTGTCGAGGAAGTGCAGAGCGAGTTCCGCGCCGCGGTGCCGGTCCAACCATCCGTCCCCATTGCCGTGACCCAGGTGGCCACGGTCGCCGAACCGCGTCTGGCCACAGGCATCCGTGAACTAGATCGCGTCCTGGGTGGAGGCCTCGTGCCGGGTTCGCTGGTGCTCATCGGCGGCGACCCCGGGATCGGCAAGAGCACATTGCTGCTGGAGGCCTGCCGGCATCTGGCTGGATCGGACCGGTCCGTCCTCTACGTGAGTGGCGAGGAGTCTGTTGTCCAGATCAAGTTGCGGGCGGACCGGCTGGGGGTGAGGACCCCGACCCTCCTGTTGCTGGCCGAAAACAATCTGAGCGCGATTCTGGAGGCCTGTGAGCGGGTTCAGCCGCAGGTCGTCGTGATCGACTCCATTCAGACGGTGTACAAACCGGATCTCCCTTCGGCGCCGGGAAGCGTCGGTCAGGTGCGGGAGTGTACGGCAGACCTGATGCGCATGGCGAAGGGCCGCAACGTGAGCGTGCTCATCGTGGGCCACGTCACCAAGGAAGGCCAGCTGGCCGGACCCCGCGTGCTGGAACACATCGTGGATACCGTCCTGTACTTCGAGGGCGACCGGCACCACGCATACCGCATCATCCGCGCGACGAAAAACCGCTTCGGGTCCACCAACGAGATCGGCGTGTTCGAGATGCGGCCCGATGGGCTGCGTGAGGTCCCCAACCCGTCTGCCGCCTTCCTCTCCGAGCGAGCGGCCGAGGCGCCTGGCTCGGTGGTGGTCTGCGCGATGGAGGGGACGCGTCCGCTGCTGGTCGAGGTCCAGGCGCTGGTGACCCCCACGGTCTTCGGCATGCCCCGCCGCACCGCGGCCGGCGTCGATTACAACCGGATGGTGGTGCTGCTGGCGGTGCTGGAAAAGCGGGCCGGCCTTCACCTCTCCAGCCATGACGTCTACGTCAGCGTCGCCGGCGGGGTCACCGTAGACGAGCCGGCGGTGGATCTGGGCGTCGCCGCGGCGGTGGCCAGCAGCCTCCGCGATCGGCCCGTTGATGCCGCGGTGGTGGCGATCGGTGAGGTCGGGCTGGCGGGCGAGGTGCGCGTGGTCCCGCAGCTTGAGCAGCGGGCCGCAGAGGCGGCGAGAATGGGGTTCCACCAGTGCGTCGTCCCCAAACTGGCGGCGGAACTGGACGTGTCTGGGATCGAGTTGGTGCCGGTGGCGCACATCGGAGACGCGCTGGCACACTTGATACCCTAAGCTGCGGGACTGGGGACTTGGGATGGGGACTGGCAAACGAAAAGGGACCGGCCGTCGCCGGTCCCTAGTCCCTAATCCCTAGTCCCGCCGTTATGTCAAATTAAAGACGCCCAGCGCGCTGACGCGGGCGTGTTCCTTTTCGAGTACCTCTTTCAAGTTCAGGTCGAGCAGGCTGCAGAGCGCGGCGAGATAGAAGAGCGTCGTCCCAATCTCTGTCTCGACGACCTCGCGACACTTGTCGCACATCGCTCCCACCAGGTGTGTATCCATGAACTGCTTGAGTTCTCTCAGGCTGATGTCGGTGGGAAACGTTTGCCTGACGGCATTGACGGAGATACACCCGCAGGTGGTGACCGATTTCGCCACCGCGCGGTTGACGCGGGCAGCAGCTTCGGTGAGCTTGGTCTGGACGTCGAGGATACTGCGGTGTCGGAGCAGATATTCAGAAACGGTAGTCTGGAATTGCGCCTCGTCGGTCTCCTTCATACGCCCCCCTGACGCTCTGCTGACCTCCATCCGGCGTCCGCCGGCTGGAGCACTCTACGTATCGTGACTTGCGGGATGAGTCGGTGTCATTATAGGTGTCGGCGCAAATCCTTGTCAAGGAACACGCCACGACCCGTGCACGGCCGTGGGACGAATCGGTTATAGTAGAAGCAGTAGAATGTCCGAAGGTCGTGAGCCTGGTATGAGATGGGTGATCCGTCTAGCGGGTTTGATTCTCGGCGCCGTCCTGGGGGTCCAGGTGGCCGGTGTGCTTCAGCCGTCGCCGGTTCCGATTGGACCACTCCGCGTGCCGGTCTTCGCAGCCGGCATTGTCGTCGGCGGTCTGCTCGGCGCATTGCTGTCGGTGTGGGTGTGGCACCGGTTCGAGCGGGCTATGGCATGGGTGCTGGCTCGTCTGGCGCATGTGTCGTTGCGGGACCTAGCCCTCGGCGTGGTCGGGCTGGGCGTGGGATTGGTGCTGGCGTTCTTGATTGGGGTCCCACTCTCTCGCATCCCGGGAGTCGGCACCTATCTCGCGCTCGGCGCCGCCATCGCCCTCGGATACCTGGGATATCATCTTGTGATGCAGCGGCGCGACGAACTCGCCGCGCCGCTGATGCGTCTTGATCGGTCCGGGCGTGGCGGGACGAAAGGCCGGGGCACCCCGAAGGTCCTCGACACCAGCGTGATCATCGACGGACGCGTCGTCGACGTCGTGAAGGCCGGGTTTCTAGAAGGTCCTCTGCTGGTATCCCGATCCGTGCTCGCCGAACTGCAGCGGATCGCCGATTCCTCGGATACGCTGCGCCGCAATCGCGGTCGCCGCGGTCTGGACGTGCTGCACCGGCTGCAGCAGGAACTGCAGGCCGTGCAGGTCGTGGATGATCCGAAAGATGGCGGCGGCGATGTCGACGGGACGCTGGTGACTCTGGCCAAGAGCGTCCGCGGGTGGATCGTCACGAACGATTTTAACCTCAACAAGGTGGCGGAACTCCAAGGCGTCCGTGTCCTCAACGTCAACGAACTGTCTCAGGCCCTGCGGCCTGTCGTCCTGCCGGGCGAAGAGTTAAGCGTGCAGGTCATCAAGGACGGCAAGGAGGCCGGTCAGGGCGTGGGCTATCTCGACGACGGGACCATGGTGGTCGTTGAGGGAGGGAAGAAGTACATCGGGGAAACCTCCGACGTGGTGGTGACCAGCGTCCTGCAGACGGTTGCCGGCCGGATGATCTTTGGACGGCCCAAGGAAGCTCAGGGCGCTCCCTCGGATCGGCGATGATGTCTCCCCCCCAGGCGGCCGCCGTGATCGTCGCGGCGGGCCGCGGCGAGCGCCTGGGCGCCACCATCCCCAAGGCGTTTGTGGCGGTCGCCGGGGTTCCCATGCTCCTGCATGCAGCACGGCGGGTCGCGTTGTCGCCAGAGGTCGGCTGCATCGTCGTGGTCGTCGGTGCCTCCGATGTCGACCGGGCGCGCATGCTGCTGATGCAGCACGGCGTGCGCAACGTGACGGCCGTCGTCCCGGGGGGCGCGCACCGGCAGGACTCGGTGTTTGCGGGGCTCCCCCACCTCGGGGAGGCGCCTGTCGCGGTCGTACATGACGGCGCCAGACCACTGGTGCCACCGGACGTGGTGACGGCCGTGATCCAGGCGGCCGCGGAAACCGGCGCGGCCTCGGCCGGACTCCCGGTGCGGGAGACGGTCAAGCTGGTCGACGGAGCCGACGCCAGACAGACGCTCGACCGCGACCGGCTGTGGGTCGCGCACACCCCGCAGGCATTCCGCACCGCGCTGCTCCGGGAGGCGCACCACCGGGCCAAGGCTGAAGGGTTTTACGGGACCGATGACGCGGTGCTGGTCGAGCGCCTCGGGTACGCCGTGCGCATGGTCGAAGACTCCCCCAGGAATCTGAAGGTCACGGTGCCCGCCGATCTCGACCTGGCCGAGGCGTACGCCGGACAGCGGCGGATCATCCGGACCGGGATCGGCTACGACGCACACCGGCTGGCACTGGGACGGCTGCTGCGGGTCGGCGGAGTGGAGATTCCGTGGCCACGCGGCCTGGCCGGCCATTCCGATGCGGATGTGCTTGCCCACGCTATCATGGATGCCCTGCTGGGGGGCGCGGGCCTGGGCGATCTTGGCCGGCACTTCCCTCCCGGCGATCCCGCGTTCAGGGGGGCTGACAGCATCGAGTTGCTCCGCCGCGTCGCGGCCATGGCGGCCGGTGCCGGTTGGCGCGTGGTGCATGTGGACTCGACCGTGCTCGCCGAGGCTCCCCGCCTGGCTCCCTACATTCCACAGATGCGGGAACGGCTCGCCGCCGCGCTCGGCGTTGACTCCTCTGCCGTCAATGTCAAGGCCACCACGACGGAGGGGATGGGAGCGATCGGCCGCGGGGAAGGGATCGCGGCGCACGCGGTGGCGACGCTCATTAATGTCGGACAATGATGAGTCTCCCCAGTCCTCCCAGTCTACCCAGTCTGCAAAGAAGCCCGGCCCGAATGGAAATGCGGGCATTTTAGACCGGGAAGACCGAGAAGACTGTGAAGACTGGGTAGACTAAGAACGCTGATGGCCAACCCCGACGAAAGCGCGCACATGCGGGAAGAGCTCCCCGAATTGTTATTTGTGGAACGCGCGGCAGTGGTGGATCCTGTGACCATTGAGGTGGACCGGCCCGGCGCGATGCATCCGCGGGCCACCGGATTCTGGCGGCACGGGGACTTTTACCGCGTCATCAAGATCGTCGAAACCCGCTATGAAGTCGGGCAAACATTCTATCGAACCGTGACCGATCGCGGATGCGTGGATCTCAGGCGCTTCCGCCGCATTGATCCGCACACGATGCGAGTCTCCGCCGCCTGGGAGGTTTGCGCGGACCTCGACGCGGTCGAAATTCCGAGAACACGATAACGCCTGCGTCTACTTAGTCTACTTAGTCTACTTAGTCTTCCTGGTCTAAGAGCCGACCCGGGTATGGATGACGAGACCAAGAAGACCAAGTAGACCAAGAAGACTAGGTAGACTGCTTTTCTGGTAGACTCGGGGTTGAGGTTTCGGGATGGGTCTGCGCCTTCATAACACTCTCACCAAGCGCGTGGAGGAACTTGTCACGCGCGAGGCCGGTAAGGCGGCCATCTATGTCTGCGGCCCAACCGTGTACGACGTCACCCACCTGGGCCACATGCGGGCGGCCGTCGTGTTCGATGTCCTCCGGCGCTATCTGGAGTTCCGCGGATACCAGGTGATGCACGTGCAGAACGTCACCGACGTGGAAGACAAGATCATCGCCCGCGCCCAGGCTGAAGGCGTGCCCACCGACGCCATCACTGTCCGCTATCTGGAAGACTATCGCCAGGCCAGCCGGGCGTTGAACGTGATGCCGCCGCATGTCGAGCCCCACGCCAGCCAGCACATCCCCGAGATGATCGAGATGATCAAGAAACTGGTCGAGGGGGGATACGCGTACGACGCCGAGGGTGACGTCTACTTCGATGTATCCAGGCTACCCCAGTATGGAAAGCTCTCGGGCCAGTTACCAGGGGAGCTGCGGGCCGGCGCGCGGGTCGAGCCCGGGGAGCATAAGCGGCATCCGGCGGATTTTGCCGTGTGGAAACACGCCAAACCCGGAGAGCCCAACTGGGACAGCCCGTGGGGAAGGGGACGGCCGGGCTGGCACATCGAGTGCTCGGCGATGTCCCTGAAGTATCTGGGGATGGGATTTGACATCCATGGCGGCGGAGATGATCTCATCTTCCCCCATCATGAGAATGAGATTGCCCAGTCCGAAGCCTATGCCGCAACCCAGCCCTTCGCCCGCTACTGGGTGCACAACGCCATGGTCATGGTGCGCGGCGAGAAAATGTCCAAGTCGCTTCATAACTACATTGCGGTGGCCGACGCGCTCGGCCGCTTCCCTGCCGACGTTATCCGCTATGCGCTCGCTGCTGTGCACTATCGCAAGCCGATGGAGGTCGATGAGGCCCGGCTGCAGGACGCGGCCAAGGCCGTCGACCGGCTGCGGATCGCCCTGGCGTCGGCGGAGACCATCCTGGCGCGCGCCGGCAGCCGGAGCACGGACGGCCCGGCGTCGCGGCTCCTGCGGAAGGCGGCGGAATCTGCGCGTACCGCTTTCACCGCGGCCATGGACGACGACCTCAACACGTCTAGTGGGCTGGCGGCGGTCTTTGAGCTGGCGGCCGAGATGAACCGCGTGACCGACCAGGTGCTCAAAGGCGGGACGGATGCGACCGAGACGACGCCCGGACTGCGGGAGGCGCGCGAGGCGCTGCGGACGATCACCGCTATTCTGGGGCTGCGCCTGGACAGTGCGGCCGATGAGGATCTGGCCAGGCGAGTGCGTGATCTGGCGGTCTCGCTCCGGCAAGAGGCCGCACAGCTGTTCTCCGAGCAGCCCGGTCAGACGCTCGACGAAATCGTGGCCTTTATCCTGGCCGGACGCGAGCAGGCCCGGGCGAAGCGGGACTTTGCCACAGCCGACCGTATCCGAACACGAATGGCTGAAGCCGGCATTCTCGTGGACGACCTCCCCACCGGGCCAAAGTGGCGGATCGCCACCGACGGTCGCCGGCCCACCGCAGATGCCTCCGGGCCCCGAGCCTAGCGACGCCGCCGTTGAAGGCGACGCGATTGGGGGCCGGCGCGCGGTGCTGGAAGCGCTGCGGGCGAGGCGTCCGTTGCGCAAGATTCTGATCGGTCGCACCACGCGCGGTGGCACGATCCGCGAGATCCTGCAGGAAGCCAGACGGCAGGACGTCGCCGTGCAGTTCGTGGATCAGCGCCGTCTGGACGCCCTGCTGCGCACCCCCCATCAAGGCGTCGTGGCGCTGGGGTCTGCCAGGCCCCTGGTCGGCGTGGAGGATGTGCTGGCTGCGGCCCACTCTCGCCACGAGCCGCCACTCGTGCTGGTGCTGGATGGGGTCGAAGATCCCGCCAACCTCGGCGCGATCATTCGAACGGCAGAGGGAGCCGGAGTGCATGGTGTGATCATCCCGAAGCACCGTGCCGCCGGCCTCACCCCGGCGGTCGCGAAGACCTCTGCAGGTGCCCTGGAGTACCTTCCTGTCGCCCAGGTGACGAACCTCGTGCGCGCGTTGGACGAACTCAAAGCGGCGGGCCTGTGGGTGGCCGGCGCTGATCCCGCGGCGGTGGATGTATACCACCACGTCCGCCTGCTACCGCCGCTGGCGCTGGTGATGGGCGGCGAGGGGAAAGGCCTCAGCCGGCTCGTGCGGGAGCACTGCGACATCCTGGTGCAACTGCCGATGCGCGGCCGGATCGCATCGCTCAATGTCGCGGTGGCGACCGGAGTCTTGCTGTACGAGGTGGTGCGGCAGATGGCGGCGGCGAACCCGTAACAATATTTTCGCACCTTTTCCTTGACGCACTGTAGGCCCGCTCATATAATGACATCGAATCTCATACCGCGGAGGCGACGAGTGGCACTCGCCAGACGTGACGCACCGACCTACCCAGAGATGGCCGATGAAGAACTCGTCGCCACCGCGAAATCCGGCGACGACCACGCAAGCGAATACCTCATCAATAAGTACCGCAATTTTGTCCGCGTCAAGGCGAAGGCGTATTTCCTGATTGGCGCAGATCGCGAGGACATCATCCAGGAGGGTATGATCGGTCTGTACAAGGCCATCCGTGATTTCCGCGCCGACAAGCTCTCCTCGTTCCGGGCGTTCGCCGAGCTGTGCATCACCCGCCAGATCATTACCGCGATCAAGACCGCGACGCGGCAGAAGCACATCCCGTTGAATTCCTACATCTCGCTAAACAAGCCGATCTACGACGAGGACTCCGATCGCACCCTGCTGGATGTGATCAGCAGTATTAAGGTGAGCGACCCGGAGGAACTGGTGATCAACCAGGAAGCCTCGGCGACGATGCGGGAGCGGATCCGCAAGAACCTCAGCGAGCTGGAGTGCAAGGTCCTCACCGCCTATCTGGAAGGGAAATCGTACCAGGAGATGGCCAACGAACTGAACCGCCACGTCAAGTCGATCGATAACGCACTGCAGCGCGTGAAGCGGAAGCTGGAGCGCAATCTAGAAGGGGAAGACGAGTAGCACACTCGCCGATTGCCGGCGTTGATACGGTATGGGGGATGAGGAACGGTCTCATCCCCCTTTTGCTTGGAGGCGCCCGGTGCTGCGGATCCTGTGCCCCGCCTGTCATTTCGCCTTCCTCCAGCTCACGCCGCCGGAGGAGGGGGAGGTCATCTGCCCGCGGTGCGGGACACGCTTCAAGCCTGTGGAAGAGGAAATCGTCGACCCGGAAGATGACTGACGACACGGAAACGCGGAGCGGTCCGGTTCCATCGGGACGCGAGGTCATCGAGCGCGTCATCACAGCTACGGGGGAGTGGCAACTGCAGCGCACCGGATCCCACTACGAAATCATCTGCAACGGCGTCTTTCTGATGGCGTCATACAACCGGGATTCCGACCGGGCCCTGGCGGCCCTGGCCCTGCGGGGCATCCCCGGGCAGGGGCTCCGTGTGCTGGTTGGAGGGTTGGGGGTCGGGTACACGGCCCAGGCCGCCCTGGAAGACCCCAGGGTGGAGCGGCTGGACGTCGCGGAGATCGAACCGGTCGTCGTGGCCTGGCACCGCGCCCACTTCGCCGGTCTTTGCGGGCAGCCGCTGGAGGACCCCCGCACGATGCTTTTCCTCTCAGATGTCTATGACGTCCCGCTGCGATCGGGATCATATGACGCGGTCCTGCTGGACACCGACAACGGTCCGGGGTGGCTGGTCCGCGAGGCGAACGCCCGCCTGTACGGCCCGCAGGGGCTGACGGGCTTTCTACAGGCCCTCCGGCCCGGCGGGGTGCTGGGCTGCTGGTCGGCGGAACCTGCCCCGCGACTGGCGGAAACCCTGGCGAGGGCCGGCGCGTCCGTGGATGTGATAGAAGTCGAGGACCGGATCGCTCCGGATCGCCGGGGCACGGCCTGGTTATACCTGGCACAACGGCACTAAACGGGAACGCGGGATCGCGGGAACGGGGGAACGCGATCCTCGCCCAGGCATGGCCGTTTCGCGTTCCCGTGTTCCCCAGTTCCCGCGTTCCCCGTCGTTTAGCCGCCGATCTGAATCATGACCCGGGCTTGAGGAAACATCTTCTCTGCCAGGGCGTGCCCGAACGGGCGCCGGTACGCCGCCGCCCGGAAGATCTCTTTGATTTCGTCGTAGGAAGCGCCCCGGCGGAGCGGCGCCAGCAGGTCTGCTTCGTCATCCCGCAGGAGGCACAGCCGCAGCCGGCCGTCGGCGGTCAGACGGAGCCGGCCGCACCTCGCGCAGAATGGCTGGCTCACCGGACTGATCAGGCCCACCGTGCCTGCCGCGTCCCGGAGTCTGAAGGTGCGGGCGGGATCGCCCCCGGACAGGTCGAGTGGTTCCAGCGGCCCGAGGCCGCTTTCGATCCTGGCCTGAATCTCCTCGGATTTCACCACGCCCGCTTCGGCAAAGTCGCCCACACTGCCGAACGGCATCATCTCGATGAACCGCACCTCCCACGGCCGCTCGAGGGTGAGTGCCGCCAGAGGGACGACATCGTCGTCGTTGAAGCCACGGACGACGACGCTGTTGAGTTTGATTGGACGCAGGCCCGCATGCTCGGCAGCAGCGATTCCGGAGAGCACCTTCTCCACTCGGCCGCCGCGGGTGATGCGGGAGAACTTCTGGGGGTCCATTGTGTCCAGACTGATGTTCACCCGCTGCAGGCCGGCATCGGCGAGGGGTCCGGCCAGGTACTCCAGCAGCAGGCCGTTGGTCGTCATTGCCACATCCTCGATCCCCGGGATCGCCGCAATCTGGCGCACCAGGTCCACCACACCGGGGCGCACGGTCGGCTCCCCTCCGGTCAGGCGGACGCGGCTCACACCCAGTTCGGCCGCCACCCGCACCAGCAGCAGCAACTCCTCGTCGGCGAGCAACTCCTCCGCCGGACGGAAGTCGATCCC
Source organism: Candidatus Segetimicrobium genomatis (assembly GCA_005882295.1). Classification (GTDB taxonomy): domain Bacteria; phylum Sysuimicrobiota; class Sysuimicrobiia; order Sysuimicrobiales; family Kaftiobacteriaceae; genus Telluricultor. Next base: position 15,430 of record VBAI01000007.1, read on the forward strand.
CTCCGCCGGCATGCAGTACACACACCGCAGGTTACAGCGGTCGGTGAGGGAGATGCGGAGATCGCTCAGTTCGCGGCCGTACTGGTCCTTCATGGTCCCTCGTGCGACGACACGATTATAGCACCCGGCTGTGGGGGCGGCTGGCCCGGACATGGGCATGAGATAAGCAGCTCTTAACTGTGCGAAGGGGTTGCGTCAGCGGTCCAGATCAGTACAATAGACCCAAGGTGGCGTCGGCAGGCGCCCCACGGTCTCGCGAACCTCAGTTCGGGACCGACGCGAGACCAGATGACATAAAGGCGGTGAACGGATTGGGAAGGACAGCGACGGCACGCGCAACGGCCCGGGCCACCCGCACGCCGGTCCGCAGAGCTCGCGCCCGCACCGCTGCGGAGCGGTGCCAACATGGCCTCCTGCGGGGGACCTGTGCCATCTGTCTCGAGATGGAGGAGACTATCGACGACCTCCACGCCGGTCGGCTTGCTCCTGAGGAGCGTCCCGGCCGGCCGCGGGGCGGCGACGAGGATGCGGAGGAGAAATCGGAAGAGGAGGAGTAGCGGCGCCGCCCATGGGGAGGTTGTGGCAGGGCGTACGGGGAGTCTTGCGGTCACTCGGCCGCGAGGTGCAGTGGTTCTTGAATCTCGAGGTCGGCATTGACCGAAAGGACGATCCCCTGGCCGCGTTGTATCACCAGCCCCTGCCACCTCGGCTTCATGTCAACTGGTGGGCGTTGCTTCTGGGCCCATGCTGGTACCTGGCCAAGGGCCTGTGGGTGTACGCTTCGATCCTCTTCACGATCGTGCTCCTCAGCGGAGGGATTCTGATTCCCTTCGTATGGCTGTATGCGGGCCTAAAGGCAGAGGAGGATCTCCTGGACGCCCGCATCGCACGGAGAAGCTACTACTAAGGTTCTGAGGGTTGATCGCCACGCCCCGCAGAGTTGTGCGGGGCTTCTCTTTTTGCGGGCATGGCGGACCGCTCCGAAATAGCTGGTTCCCGCCATTCGCCCTGGCATGAAACGTGCTTCTGGATGCGTCTGGGTGTGCTCGACTACCCTGCACCCAGAGGGCACGATGAACGCCAGGCTGAAGTTTGATACCGTAAGTTGTGAACCGCATGCGCTGGTCACCCGCGCGCAGGTGCAACTGAGCTCCGGGAGTACCCATCGCACCGGCGTGGCGACCGGCCTGACCGCGACGGTCACGCCTCTGCAGATCGTGGCGGAGGCGACGATCGATGCGGTGCAGGGATTTATCCAGCGGGTAGATATCATCCTCGACTCCGTGGCGGAAGTGAGTGCGGGGCAGCGTCCGCTGATCGTCGTGACGATGGGTCTGCGCGACACCCGCGGCAAGGTCATGCTCGCCGGCACCGCCGTGTTGAATGGAGATCCCTACGCCTCCGTCGCCAAAGCCGTGCTGCACGGACTGAATCGCCGGATCGCATCCCTTCAGTAGGTCCTCAGGTTCCCCGCCGTAGTATAATCGGCCAAGCGGGCCGCTGTAGCTCAACTGGCAGAGCGCCTGATTTGTAATCAGGAGGTTAGGGGTTCGACTCCCCTCGGCGGCTCCAGAGGTCCCTTCGTATGTCGACCACGTTCCCGCCGTATGTCGAACGTCAGCTGAAACTCCTCGCCACCAGAACGACTCTCTACCGCAGTATCGATCTGGGCATCAACAAGTTTGCTCATCCAGACGGGACAGGCGGCCGCGCCCACGAGGTCTGCATGGTCTTCAGGCGGCCGGGCGGCGACGTGCTGACATTTCGCAAGACGTTCTATCCGCCCGGCGTGTACCGGCTGCCGACGGGAGGGATTCTTCCCGGCGAAGGGATTGTGGATGCCCTCACACGCGAAGCGAAAGAGGAGACCGGCCTGTCAGGTGATCCTCACCGCCTTCTTGCCGTAGTGGGGTACCGTGCAGGGGAGGCCGGTCAGCATCCGTCCACCTATACGTTCGCGTTCCTGTTGGACGATGTGCGCGCGGCTCCGGTCGCCGTGGATCCCCAAGAACAGGTCGAGGACTTTCAATGGGTGGACGTGGATCAGCTGCCGCGCATGGCCGACGTACTGGCGCGCCTTGGAACCACCTGGTCGCCTGACCTGGAGGGTACCTGGGACGATTGGGGAAGATTCCGAGCGGCCATCCACACGGTCATCTGGGAGGCGTTGCAGGAGAGGTGAGCAAGGGGCGAGGTCCGGACGTAGCGAAGCAGATGCTCGCCGTGCCGTTTCGATTCCCATTCTGAGGAGGGGTTCCGATGCCGAAGGATCTCACGGTCGTAATGGAAGACCGGGTGGGGCAACTGGCGATGCTTGGCGAGGCGCTGGGGAAGGCCAAGGTCAATGTCTTGGGGGGATGCGGCATTACCTCCATGGGCAGGGGGACTATCCACCTGCTCTTCGATGACAAGGCCGTGGATGCCGCGAAGCGGGCCTTGCAGCAGGCCGGCATCACCGTTCAAGGTGAGCAGGACGTCCTGGTGCAGAAGGTCGCCGATCAACCTGGGGCGCTCGGTAAGCTCGCCCGCAAGCTGGCTGACGCCGGGGTGAACGTCAATCTGCTCTATCTGGCGACCGACACCCGCGTCGCGTTCGGCGTCAGCGACATAGCCAAAGCCAAAACCGCGCTCAAATAAACCAACAACGGTCTACCCAGTCTTCCCAGTCTACCCAGTCTTCCCGGTCTCCAAGCCCAGCGTGGTTTGCAAGTAGACTAAGGAGACCAAGAAGACCAAGTAGACGTTCTGAGTTTGTTAGCGGCGGTGCAAGACGCTGAGGGCGTCTGGGCCCAGGAACGCGAAGAGGACGATGGCGAGAAAGAACATCGGCGTGACCACGGCATAGGCCAGGCTGAGCTTCTCATAGCGCAGGTGCATGAAGTAGGCGATGATCAGCCCCGCCTTCATCAGCGCCATGATCAGCAGCGAGATCACCAGCAGCGTATGCGGCAGGTGGACCAGGACGGCCCCCAGCTCAAGGAGGGTGATCACCAGGAGCCAGAACCAGACCACTCCATAGACACGATAGCCGCCAGCGTGTGCCTCTTCCGTCATCGCCCGCTCCTTGGCCGTCAGATCAAGTAGAGCAGCGTGAAGATGAATACCCACACCAGATCGACGAAGTGCCAGTACAGCCCCGCGATCTCTACACTCTCAGGCTGAATGCTCCGCCGGCTCCAGCGCAGTGTTGTCACCAAGAGGTACAGGACACCCACCGATACGTGTCCGCCGTGGAACCCGGTGGTGATGAAGAACGTCGCAGAAAACTGCGGGATTCCCCAGGGGTTGCCGAAGAGTCGCGCGCCTTCCCGGATGAAGTGGGTCCACTCGTAGGCCTGGCCGCAGAGGAACAGCAACCCCCCCAGCACGGTCAGGAGCAGGTACGGGATGACACGCCGGTGGTCCCCCCGTTTGGCCGCCGAGACCGCGACGGCCATGGTGGCGCTGCTGCAGATCAGGATGAAGGTCATCGCACCGACCAGGTACAGGTTGAAGATCTCGGCGCGCACGGGCCAGCGGCCCAGTGAGATGCGTATCACTCCGTAGCCCGCCAGGAGCCCGGCGAACGTCAGCGTGTCGGAGACCAGGAACAACCACATCATCAGCTTGGGCCAGCCGACGGCAAACGGAGACTTGCCCCCGCTCCAATCGGAGGCCAACACCTGCTGTTGGTCGACCGCGCCGTGAGCCATCAGAGTGCGAATAGGATCACGAAGAGGTAGATCCATAATCCGGTCAGGAAGTGCCAGTATGCCGCGACCGGGTCCGCCACATCCAGAGCCGCCGCCGCCGTCGCCGCCGCCGGTGCCCGGCGTACGGCGTAGAGGAGCGCGCCAATCCCGCCTGCCAGGTGAAGCCCGTGGGCTCCTGTGAGCAGGTAGAAGAACGAGCTGTGCGGGTAGGAGGACAGGTAAACTCCGGCCGCCACCAGCTGGCGCCAGGCCAGGAGCTGCCCGGCCAGGAATGCCAGCCCCAACAGTGTGGTGACCGTCAACCAGGTCCGCAGCCCGGCCATCTCCCCGCGCCGGGCGTGCCGGCGGGCCCCCTCCAGGGCGACGCTGCTGCCGAGCAGGACCCCGGTGGTGACCCAGAGCACCGGCGGGAGGGGACCGACCCGCCAGTCCGCCTCGCCCCGGCGAACGAGATATGTGCTGGTGAACGCGGCAAACAGCACGGTGATGGCACCCACCAGCAGCCACACGGCGATGCGCGCCGGAGTGGTCGCGGGCGTGCCCGCGAGCGCGTCACCTCCGGTCCCATCAGGCCCGCGACCACCGATGGCCGGGGTGCCGGGATCACGAGCGCTAGGTGGTCGTTCGAGTGTCCGCGTAGGAGCTGGCATCACGCGCTGTTCAGGTCCGTCGTCGGAGGTTCGTCGGGGGCGCCGCCCTGCACCGGATGGTGCAGGGCGCCACCCGCGACCACCGCAGCCGTGACGGGCACCGTTTGAGGAATATAGTCTTCCGTGGCGCCCGGCACGCTATAGTCGTACGGCCAGCGGTGCACCGTCGGCAGGGTTGCCCCCCAGTTCCCATGCGGCGGAGGCGAGTCCGCCTGCCACTCCAGGGTGTTCGCGTGCCACGGATTCCCCTCCGCCTTGGGCCCGCGGAACAGGCTGCGGATAAAGTTGTAGGCGAAGATGAGCTGCGCGAGGCCGAGCCCGAATGCCGCGAGCGAGACGAACATGTTCAGACCCGACAACCCGCGGAGGAAATCGTACATTTGCGGCGAGTAGTACCGGCGCGGCTCGCCCGCCATCCCCAGGAAGTGCATCGGGAAGAACGTGGCGTAGATGCCGACAAATGTCAGCCAGAAGTGCAGCTTCCCCAGCCTCTCGTCCATCATCCGGCCGAACATCTTCGGGAACCAGTGATACAACCCGCCGAACAGGCCGAAGAGGGCGGCGCTGGCCATCACGAAGTGGAAGTGCGCCACCACAAAGAATGTGTCCTGGAAGTAGACGTCCACAGCCGGCGACCCCAGGAAGATTCCGGTCAGGCCCCCGGTGACAAACAGCGACACGAAACCGATGGCGAAGAGCATCGCCGGGGTGAAGTGGATCCGCGCCCGCCAGAGCGTCGCCACCCAGTTGAACGTCTTGACCGCCGAGGGGATGGCAATCGCCAGCGTCGTCACCATGAAGGCCGTCCCCACCAGGGGATTCATGCCGCTGGTGAACATGTGGTGGCCCCATACCAGAAAGCTCAGGAACGCGATCGCGCAGATCGACGCCACCATCGCCTTGTACCCAAAGATCGGCTTCCGGCCGTGCACGGCCAGGATCTCTGAAACGATTCCCATCGGTGGGAGGATCAGCACGTACACCTCGGGGTGGCCGAGGAACCAGAACAGGTGCTGCCACAGCAGCGGGTTGCCGCCCTGATGGGTGACCAGTTGGCCCCCGACCACCAGGCCCGATGGCACGAAGAAGCTGGTCCCCAGGTGGCGGTCGAACAGCAGCATCACCACCGCCGCGAACAGCACCGGAAACGACAGCAGCATCAAGATGGCGGTGGTAAACTGCGCCCACGTCACCAGCGGCATCCGGCCCATCGACATGCCGCGGGTGCGCAGCTGCAGCACGGTGGTGATGTAGTTCAGCGAGCCGAACAGGAACGAGACGATCAAGATGGCCAGGCTGACCAGCCACAGCGACTGGCCCAGCCCCGATCCCGGCGCGGCGAGTCCCGTTCCCGTCGCGGGATTGTATAACGCGGACAGGGGGGGATAGGCGGTCCACCCGGCGTTAGGGGCCCCGCCGGCCACGAAGAACGACGCCAGCAGCACCACGATTGCCGGCGGGTACAGCCAGTACGACAGCATGTTCATGAACGGGAAGGCCATATCCCGCGCGCCGATCGTGAGCGGAATGAGAAAATTGCCAAACCCGCCGGACAGCGCGGTGGTCAGGACGAAGAAGATCATGATCGAGCCGTGCATGGTGACGACGGCGAGGTAGAAGTCGGGCTTCAGCGTTCCGTCACCCGTGAACCCGCCGGGGAACAGCCATTTGGCCAGCCCCCACCGCGCCCCGGGCCAGCCCAGTTCCATACGGATCAACATCGCCAGGACCCCGCCGACCGCCGCCATGAACAGCGAGGTCATCATGTACTGGATGCCGATAATCTTGTGGTCCTGGCTGAAGACATAGCGCTGGAGAAATCCGAGTTTGTGCTCTTCGTGTGCTGCTTCGTGCATCACCGCCATCGTTTGCTCCTCGTCTACGACGCCAGAGGCGCCGGCCCGTGAGGCGTCAGTGCGACTGCTGCGCCAGCCAGGTCTGGACTGCGTCCGCGGATTCGACCATGACCTTCCCGCGCATGATGTAATGGCCGATTCCGCACAGTTCCGCGCAGGCGATTTCGTAAGTGCCTTCGCGCGTCGGCGTGAACCAGATCTCCACAGTCATCCCCGGCACGGCGTCCTGCTTGACGCGAAACGCGGGGATGAAGAAGCTGTGCAGCACGTCTTTGGATCGAATTCTGACGCGCACCGGCCGGTTGACGGCGAGGTGCAGCTCCCGCGTCACGAGGTCGTCCGCGCTGGCCGGATCCGCCGGATCTAGACCCATCGGGTTGTCCTTGGGGGAGATCCTCGCCGGATCCACGCGCCCAAAGATCCCGTCCGGCCCTGGGTAGCGAAACAGCCATCCAAATTGCTCGCCGCGCACCTCCACGACCATGGAATCCGCGGGAGCCGGGCCGTGGACGCGCGCCCAGACCACTGCCCCCATCGAAATCAGCGTGACCAGGACCGCCGCCGGGACTAAGGTGTACGTCAACTCGAGAGTTCGGTCATCATGCCAGTAGGCCGCCCGTTCAGTACCCCGCGCACCAAAGCGCCAGACGAACGCGGCGATCAAGATGTGGACCAGGACGAACACGATGCCGGTGACCACAAACGTCGTATAGATCAGCCGGTCGACGTCGACGCCGTGCGCGGAAGCGACCGGCAGGAGCCACCAATACCGGCGCGCCAGCAGCGTCATCCCGACACCGCCGAACACGATCATCACGACAATCAGCGAGGCGAGAAGCCGGCCGGTACGGCGCTCGCCGGTAGCAGCTGGAATTTCCGCCATGTGGGTGGCGTCCTCAGGAACTGACGTGCAGTTACCAGTAGTTATTTTTGCCTTCGGCGTCGAGTTTCCTGCGGTTACGGCCTACTGCCGTAACAGCCCTGTGATTTGCCGATGTAATCGCTGATACCCGTCGGGCCCGACATACCCCCCAGGGACTTTGTCGCGGAGCTGCATCCGGGGATCGAGAAAGAAGGTCGTGGGCAGCCCGGTGACCCCGTACGCCGTGAGACGGGTCTGCTCGGGATCGAAGACGCTGGGGTAGGTGATGGCCAGTTTCTTCAAAAACACCGCGGCGTCGTCGTAGTCATCGGCCACGTTGATGCCGAGCACGACGACCCCCTGGGTCCGGAATTCCTGCCAGGTCCGCTCCAGGTTCGGCATCTCCTCCCGGCAGGGTACACACCACGAAGCCCAAAAGTTCAGGACCACGATGTTCCCGCGATAGGCCGACAGGACGATCGGCGGGCCCGCAAAGGAACGAAGCCTGAAATCCGGGGCGGGCCCCATCGATCGAAAGTTAGATGCGTCCGGGGCGGGAGCCCTGGGGGATGACGGCTGGGTCCACCGCGTCACGGTCGTCGCCAGGGCGGCTGCGATCGCGAGCGAGCCGATGACCACACTTCCCCACACCATCCAGGACCGCATGCCGTGCATCTGCGAACTCACTATATCGCACCGGGGCAGGACAGGGGAACGAGCCCGCTCGGCCCCGGCGCTGTCATAATAGGGCTGCCGCCCGATAGCGCGGTCCACGGTCCCGCCCGACGGTGGAAGACAGAGCGGAGCGTATCCGGGATCTCGCCTATGACCGATCACGATTTTGGTGCACGCGTGCCGAAGGGGCGCCAGAGTCCAGCCGACTCCGCGGCGGCCGCGGTGCTGGAAGGCCGGAGCTCCAGGCGTGGAATCTCGCGGATCCTCCCATTCCTGGGACCGGCGTTTGTGGCCTGCGTCGCGTACATCGATCCCGGGAACTTCGCGACCAACATCGCCGGAGGTGCGCAGTACGGCTACCTGTTGCTGTGGGTGGTCATCGCCAGCAACCTGACAGCCATGCTGGTGCAGGCGCTGTCGGCTAAACTGGGAATCGCGACCGGGCGGAACCTCGCCGAGGTGTGCCGCGACCGGTTCCCGCGGCCCGTGGTCTGGGGGATGTGGGTCGTCAGTGAACTTGTGGCGATGGCCACCGATCTGGCGGAGTTCCTCGGCGCCGCGCTGGGATTCTACCTCCTGTTCCGCATCCCGCTCTTTATCGCCGCACTCCTTGCCGGGGTGGTCACGCTGCTGATCCTGGCGTTGGAGCGGCGGGGGTTCCGCTCCGTCGAAGCAGTGATTACAGCGTTTGTCGGCGTCATCGCGGTGTCGTATCTGATCGAGACCATCCTCGACCGGCCGGACTGGACCGCCGTTGCGATCGGAGCGGTCGTGCCACGGTTTGCGGGAACGGAGAGCGTGCTCCTGGCCACCGGCATCCTGGGGGCCACCGTGATGCCGCACGTCGTCTTCTTGCATTCGGCCCTGACGCAACACCGCATTGTGCCGCGCAACGAGGCGCAGGCGAGGCTGCTCTACCGTTTCGAGGTCACCGACGTGGTACTGGCGATGGGGCTGGCGGGTGCCGTGAATGCCGCGATGCTGATCATGGCGGCCTCCACGTTCTATACGCATGCGCTGACGCACATCGCCAGCATCGATGAGGCGCACCGTACCCTGGCGCCGCTGCTGGGCCGGGCCAGCAGCACGATTTTCGCCATCTCGCTGCTGGCCTCGGGCCTATCGTCGTCCACGGTCGGGACCATGGCCGGTCAAGTGATCATGCAGGGTTTTCTGCACCGGCAGATTCCCATTTGGATCCGGCGGCTGGTAACGATGATTCCGGCGCTGGTCGTGATCGCGATGGGCCTGGATCCTACGCGGACGCTGGTGCTCAGCCAGGTCGTCCTCAGTTTTGGGCTGCCGTTTGCCCTGGTGCCGCTGGTCATCTTCACCAGCCGCCGGGACGTCATGGGCGCACTGGCGAATCACCGCATCACGACTGTGCTGGCGTCGGCCGTCACCACCGTCATTATCGCGCTGAACGTATTCTTACTGTTCCGACTCCTGACTGGAGGCTAGGGTGTTCGGCCACCTGCTGGTCCCGCTCGATGGGTCGCGGCTCGCTGAGACGGCGCTCCCGGCCGCAGCCGAGCTCGCGCGTCGCCTGCGCGCGTCGGTGACGCTCCTGCACGTCCTGGAACCGGATGCTCCGCCGACCGTGCACGGTGATCGTCACCTGCGTTCTCCTGCGGAGGCGGAGGGATATCTGGCCGGGGCGGCCGACTGGATGGCCGCGCGCCAGGTGTCCGCGGACGTCGCCCTCAACCAGCAGCAAGGCGATGTCGCCGCCACGATCGCCCGGATCGGGGGCGCGGTCGGCGCCGATCTGATCGTGCTCACGACGCACGGGCGGAGCGGTGTGCGCGGGCTGCTCTTCGGCCGCGTGGCGCAGCAGGTCTTGCAGCGGGGCGCGATTCCCGTGCTGCTGATCCAGCCGTCTGCGTCCGGCCGCGACGCCGCGTTTGCCTTCCGGCGGTTGCTCGTCCCGCTGGACGGGAGCGATACCTCGGAGCGCGCCCTTCCTGCTGCGGCGGCGCTGGCCGCCGCCTACGGGGCGGAGCTGGGGTTGATGCGAGTTGTGCCGACTGTGGACACGGTGTCGGGGGATCAGTCGGCCCCCGCGCGGCTGCTGCCCACGACCACGGCGGCGATGCTCGAGGTCGAAGCCGCTGAGGCCGGAAGCTATCTCGAGCGGATCGCGGGCGGGATGCGACAGGAGGGCAGGGTGGTGGCAACGGCCGTCGGCCGGGGGGATCCTGTGCGTGTGCTCGCCGACGCCGTCAGGCAGCGCCAGGTCGACCTGATGGTGATGGCCACACACGGCCGGTCAGGCGTCAGCGCGGTCTGGGCCGGCAGTGTCGCGTCGCGCCTGATCGGAACGGGGGCCACACCTGTCCTTCTGGTGCGCATTCCGCCTCACGATGAGAAAACGCCTGATCTGCTCCGGCCTAGCGCTCCTCCTCCCTGACGGTCAATACGGGGATGTGGCTGTGGCGGACGACGTACTCTGCGACGCTGCCGAAGAAGATATGCGCCAGGCCGGTCCGGCCGTGGGTGCCCATCACGATCAGGTCGGCGCCAATCTCGCGGGCCACATTCAGGATGCCGGTCCGTGCGGGCCCCTCACGCACCATCGTCTTCGCCTTCGGATAGCGGGCGGCAACCTTGGCCATCTCAGTTTTCGTCTCCGCGCGCAGGCGGTCGATGAGCTCCGCGGCCGCTGGCATCGCGGCGAATTCTGTCGGCAGACCGGCGATCCCGGCTAGACTGACGTCCAGAACGTTCAGGATCCCCAGCTCCGCGCCGAACGCGGCGCTCAAACTCGTCGCCCACTGCAGCGCCGGTTCTGCGGCGGGGGAGAAATCGGTGGGAGCCAGGATGCGCTTCAGGCGCGGGAGAGTCTGGACCCGGGTACTGCTCATATGCTCACCTCGAGGTGCGTCCTGTGCCCGTCATCTTTCCTTGAAGGGCCTTCAGGGCGACGGCATATCCCGTCAGCAGGCCATGGTAGAAGCCCCGGGCGACCGGTGAGCCCACCTGCAAATACCGGGCGTGAGCCCGGTCAGTCGCTCTTACCAAACGCTGCCACGCTTTAGGGTTGTCCCGAGCGCGAATCCGCAACTTATCGAATAACTCCTCTACCGCTTCGGGCTGAGCGACGATAAATCGCTGCATGCTACACCTCCTCATGATGCGCAATATCGATTCTCTCATACGAAGCTCCAGCGCGCTCTGTCACCTGCTGGCCGGTCTAGACTGTCGCCGAGGGCGCCTGCGATCTCGTCGAGCGCCACACGGTCAGCCAGATCGCGCCGAGTCCCGTCATGACCGCCAGCAGCCGGACCAACCATCCGACGAATGGGACGGCGTACAGGATGACCAGGACTGTCACTCCCACGACCAGGGTCCAGGAGACGGACGGCGCACTCCCGCCACGCAGCGCCCTCAGCACTCGCTCTCCCAGCCAGGTCGCGGCGACGAGCTGGCCGGAATAGCATGTCAGGAGCCACAGCAGTAGGAGAGCCACTGCCAGTGGGATGCCGGCAATGGAGATCAGCAACACGATCGCCGCCGCAGGCGCCGCTGCGAGCACAACGAATCCAGTCAACAGACTGGCACCGAACCGCGCACGGATTTCGTTCAGCACACCTCCGGGGAGACGTGGCAGGAGGGCGAAGACGACCAGCCCAAATGCCATCAGCCCCAGCCACTCCCCCAGGTGCCACAACCATCGAAGCCTGCTCCGCCGCGCGGAGGTCCCTCGCATACCGGGTCGCACCGCGGCGACACGCTCGACACCGCCGGAAACCTGCGCGCCAGGCTGAATCTCAGCCGATCCGCTCGCCGCGTAGCGCAGCCTGCCTGCAATCCGGGCGGTGCTCAGCACGACCACGCGATCCGCCTGAATATTCACGTCTCCCTTCACAGATCCACCGACGACCACGTTCCCGCCGCCTGCGATCACGTTTCGGCCCACTGCGCCGGCGATGCGGACGTTGCCACCGCCGGCGACGAGATCCCGGCCGATGCGGGAGGCGTCCGCGACCGTGACGTTGCCGCCGCCGAGGACCGCATCGGTCCCGGCGGCCGCACCGAGCCGCACTGTCCCGCCCGCAGCTCGAATGCTGCGGCCTACAGAACCGCCGATGTCCACAGTACCCCCGGCTGCCAGGAGGGCGCCACTGACCCGGCCTCCTAATGTGACAGTCCCGCCCGCTGCGGTGACGTCCCCGTCCACGGCTCCGGTCACCGTCACGGTGCCGCCCGCAATGTACAGATCATCCTGAATCGTCTCAGAGAACGCGACATTCTCTCCTCCTCGCGGGATAAACGCGAAGACGGGCCAGGGGAGCAACAAAAGCAGAAGCAAGGCAAGAGGTCCTGTGTTTCGCAGGGGTCTCACTGGTCCTCACCTCGTGTAAGACGTATCGGCCGTCCGGTGCGCGCAGATTCATACGCGGCGACGATAACCTCAAGCGCCCGATATCCATCAACCCCCGTCACCGCCGGCGTCCGTGACTGCTCGATTGCCGAAACGAACTCCGCAATCATTCCCTGGTTGGCGTCCGAGCCCCAGTACTGCCAGCGGGTGTCCGACGAATCTTCCGGATAGACCGTGAGGCGCTGCCGGAACGCATCCACATCGAGCACGCCTCGCCGGCCGATGAATGCCATGGACAGACCGCCCCAGGTGGGATAGGAAGCCGGCCGGCTCCAGCTGCAGTCAATCGTGGCGAACACCCCGTTCACAAAGGTCAGGAGGATCAGGCCTCCCGTCTCCACGTCGCCGCTCCCGCCGCCCGGCAACAGCCCGGTCGTCTGCGCGTACACCTCGGCCACTTCACTGCGCAGAAACCAGCGCAATGCATCGACCAGGTGCGCCGTGTGATCTATCACCGCGCCGCCCCCCGCCAGCCGTTTGTCCACGAACCAGGCGCGGTGGTGGCGGGGGTTCTGTCCCTGGTTGGTCGCCACACAGCATGAGATCTCCCCCAGGCGGCTCTCGTCCAGCACGCGGCGGGCTTCAACGATTGGGGCGCTGAACCGCATCGGAAACGCCACCATCAACTGGACTCCAGCTTTCCCGCAGGCTTGCAGCATCGCCTGGGCATCTGCCAGCGTCGTGGCCAGGGGTTTTTCGCAGAGGACATGGACGCCCGCCCGGACAGCGATCTCCACGGCCGCGCGGTGCCGCGCATTTTCCGCGCACACGATGACTCCATCGAGGCGCTGGGCCAGCAGATCCTCGTATGCCGGCCACACGCGTACGCCGAGCGAGCGGGCGAAATGGTCGCCCCGCGCCGTGTCCTCGTCCGCGGCGCCGACCAGTTCCGCGTTGGGAAGCGCCCGGATGTTCTCGACATACGCCTCGGCGTGGAGGTGGGCAAAGCTCATGATGCCCAGGCGGATCATGGCAGGATACCTGACGAATCGAGTTCCACCGGCAGGCCCGCCCTGGCGGAATCGATCGCCGCCCGCGCGATCTGCACGGCCGCCAGTCCGTCCTCGGCGCTCACGGGCGGCTCCGTCCCCCGCGTCAGCGCCTCATAGAACACGCGCAGTTGTGTGGCATAGGGACTTTCCTGCAGCGGACTCCCCGGCAGGGCGACCTCCTGATTCGAGTCCTGTTCTTTGTGTAGGCGGAGCTCGACCGCGGCCGTCTCAGGGCTGGAGACCTCGATCAACCCCGCGGCCCCGGCGATTTCGAGGCGAGTGTGAAAGCTCGGCGCAGGGTACGCCCAGGAGCCCTCGACGTGCGAGATCGCGCCACTGCGATGGGTGAGGATGGCCAGCGCGTGGTCGGTCTCATCCGCTTGTCCTGTGATCTGGGCGGCACGGGCGAACACTCGTACCACGTCGCCGGCCACCCAGCGCGCGTAGTCGAAGTCGTGGACCATCAGGTCCAAAATCATGCCCCCCGACCGCGCGGGGTCCACGTACCAGTTGTCGGCTTTCCGGGGCCGGAAGGTGCAGCGCGACAGTCGTAACACGGCAGGGACCCCGATCTCACCGCGCGCCACAAGCTCCCGTGCCAGCCGGTACTCGGGGAAGAAGCGCAGCACGTGGGCGACCAGCAGGCGCACCCCTGCCGTGCGGCAGGCCTGGATCATGCGGAGGCCGTCAGGAACGGTGAGGGCGAGCGGCTTCTCGCAGACCACATGCTTTCCCGCGGCCGCGGCGCGGAGGGTGAACTCGGCATGGAGATGCGTCGGCGTGCAGACGTCCACCACGTCCGCCTCGCCGAGGACGGCGTCCAGCTCGGTGGCCACACGCGCGCCGTAGGTGCCCGCGAGGATGTCGCCGCCGGTTCCCGGTTTGCCCACGAATGCCGTGATGCGCGCCCCAGTGTGGCTCCAGGCCTCCGCGTGGACGCGTCCCATGAGTCCGGTACCGACTATCGCCACATGCATGAGGCCACCTGTGCGGCCGGCTATTTGAGGGCCCCGGTGGTGAGCCCCCGGATAAGACTCCGGGAGAACACCATGTACGCGGCCAGCACCGGCACCATGGCCAGCGTCAGCGACGCGAGCATCGAATTCCAGTCGCTGATAAACTGGCCGATGAACTGTTGCGCCCCCAACGTGACCGTTTTCGTCGCTTCCCCGGGGGCCAGAATCAGCGGGAACCACAGATCGTTCCAGATCGGGATCATGGTGAAGACCGCGACCGTGGCCACGGCAGGCCGCACCAGCGGGAGGACGAGCCAGAAGATCCGGTACTCGCTCATCCCGTCGATCCGCGCGGCGTCCTTCAGATCCCGGGGCACCTGGCGCATGAACTGCTGCAGGATGAAGACGGCGAGTGGCAGGCCCTGGGCCGCGTAGACCAGGATCAAGGCGAAGAGTGTGTTCACCAATCTCAGATCAGACATGATCCGCAGAATGCTGACGGTCCCCAGGCGGATCGGAATCATGATCCCCAGCGCCAGGTACAGCCCCACCCAGGCATTGCCCCTGAACCGGTACTCGGCGAGCGCGAACCCGGCCATCGCGCCGAGCAGCAGGATCAGCGCCATCGCCGAACCCGCGACAACCGCGCTGTTGACAAAATACCTGGCAAAGTGCGCCCGCTCGAACATGGTCTCGTACCCGACGAGGCTGACCAGTCCTGGGAGCGGAGGCAGGTAGGGTGTGGTGAAGATGGCCGCGCGCGTCTTGAAGGAATTCATGGCGATCAGCAGCACGGGCAGGATGGCGATGAGGGCATACGCGACCAGAATCGCGTGCACGCCGAGCGCCTTGCCGCCGTACGGGCGGGGATACGCTGCGGAGATCACGCGGTGTGCCGGAGGTGCGACAGGAGAGGACATGGCGCGGCCCTAGAGCTCGTGGACCTCGATCCGCCGTTGCCACACGAACAGGTAGGGAAGCACGCCGGCGAGGATTAGCAGGAACATGACCCCGGCGACCGTCGCGCCCATAAACGGATTTCCTAACTGCAGCTGAAATCCGAAGAAGGTGCGATAAAAGAACGTGCCCAGGATGTCCGTGGAGAAGTTCGGGCCGGCCAGCGCGCCCTGCGCCGTGTAGATCAGGTCAAAGGCGTTGAAGTTCCCGACGTAGGTCAGGATCGCCACCAGTCCGACCACGGGGAGGATCAGCGGGAATTCGATGCCCCAGAAGGCCCGCCAGCCGGTTGCGCCGTCGACACGCGCTGCCTCGAGGAGGTCGTCGGGGATGCCGATCAGCGCGGCATGAAACAGCATCAAGGGAATCCCCACGAACTGCCAGACCGAGATGAGGGACAACGTCACCAGGGCGGATCCCTCCAGACCCAGCCACGGGCGGAAGTGCGCGCCCAGGCCGGCCGCGCGCAGCAGGCCTCCCGCGATACCCCACAGGGGGCTGAGGATCAACTGCCAGATGAAGCCGACGATCACAAAGGACAGCACGGTCGGCGCGAAGAGCAGCGTCCGGTAGACGGCCAGGCCGGGGAGGCGCCGCGCGCTGAGCAGCGCCGCCAGCAGCAGCCCGACCGGATTTTGCACGAGCATGTGGATGGCGAAGAAGATGAGGTTGTGCCGCACGGCGCCCCAGAACCTCGGCGCATAGAGGGAGTCGGCGACCAGGCGGGCGTAGTTCTGCAGCCCCACGAACACGACGCCTCCGCCTTCCGGGTTTCCATGGAGACTCAATCGCAGGGAATCGAACAGCGGGTAGATCATGAACGCGGTATAGATGGCGGCCGCGGGCAGGATGAATACGATGATATGGAGGGGAACCCGGCGGAGGCGTGGCCTCATGCGATCCGCCACCGACGCCACGGACCAGCGGCGGGCACGATGCCCCGCCGCCGGTCCGTGCCACCAATTGCGAGCGGCGTTACTTCGTGGGCGGCTTGAACCACTTCGCAAGTCCGGTCTGAACCTGGGCCGCCGCCTCCTCAGGGGTGAGCTTCCCGCTGATGACACCCGCACTGACTCTCCACAACTCGTTCTCCAGGTTGGGTTCCCCTCGGGAGAGGATCTGGTATGAATTGCGGATGGTGGACTTGCAGGTGCTCCGCCAATTTAAGAAGGTTTGGGCCAGCGGATCCTGCAGCGTGACTTTCTGGTTCGAGAGGCTGAAGAACCCCGGCAGCGCGTTGCTGTACAGGCTGGCAAACTCCGAGGTGGTCATCCATCCCAGGAATTTCTTGGCCTCCTCGGGGTGGCGCGTCTTGGCGTTCATCCCCATGGCGATGTCTGTATGATCGCTGATGTAGCATGTTGAGGCGCCGGCCGGCAGGGGCGGGGGGAAGGCGCCCATCTTAAATTGCGCCTGCCGGTTGAACAGCGCGACCTCCCACGAGCCGGCGGGGTAGATGGCCGCTTTGCCCAGCGTAAACAGGTTTTGTGAATCTGGATACTTCTGAGCCTCGAAGCCGCTGGCCAGATAGGGCCGCCATTTGGCGAGCGTGCGCCACACCGCCACATAGTCCGGATCGGTGAACTTCGCCCTACCCGTGATCAGCGCCAGCCGGCCCTGCTCGCCTTTCCAGTAGTTGGGGCCAATGTTCTGGAATCCCATGGTCGCCGCTTCCCACTGGTCCGCGGTGCCCAAAGCCAGGGGCGCGTACCGGCCGTCCTGCTTGATCTTGTCCAGCACCTGGAAGAACTCGGATTCGGTCTTGGGCGGGGTCAGTCCCAGCTGCTTAAAGATATCGGCGTTGTAGATGAAGCCGTGAATCACCGAGGCCATCGGCACGCAGAACACTGTCTTTCCGTCATCGGTGATCCAGGCGCTCTTCGCCACCGGTCCAAAGTTCGACATGCCGGGGAGGTCATTGACTGGGGCCAGGAATCCCTGCTTGAACAGACCCAGTGACAGGTCAAACGGCCGGCAGGTGATCAGGTCGCCGGCGGTCCCGCCCGAGAACTTCGCATTCAGCGCGGCGTTGTACTCCGTCGGCGCGGTGGGTCCGAAGACCACCTTGATGTTTGGGTACCGCTTGGTAAACGCGGGAATGATCGTGTCCTGCCACACCGGCAAGTCGTCGTTGCGCCAGCTCTCGATGGTCACAGACACGGGTCCCTGGGCCGAGAGCTGCTGGACGGGGACAATGAACCCGGCGAGCACGAAGCACAGCGTGGCAAGGAGGAATGAGGAACGTACTTTCGCCATACTGGATCCTCCTTTGAACAGACGGGGTGGAATCGCGTCTCCCTTATTCGCTGGGATGCTGCGAAGTCCTACACCCAGGACAACAACTGCGGGATCAGAGATTAGGGATTGGGGACTAGATGCCGCTGGAACCATCCCGCGGCCAGATCCGCGACCTGCTCGAGCGTGCCCGATTCCTCAAACAGATGGGTCGCGCCTGGGACGATGGCCAGTTCCTTCTCGACGCGCAATTGCGCCAGCGCCGTGCGGTTGAGGGCCAGCACCTCCTCATCGCGCTCGCCGACGATGAGCAGCGTGGGAGCATTGACCTGTTCCAGGATCTGGGCCGCGAGATCGGGGCGGCCTCCCCGCGACACCACCGCTCGAGCAAGGCGGGGGCGTTGCGCCGCGGCGAGTAACGCGGCGGCCGCGCCGGTGCTGGCGCCGAATATGCCCACCGGGAGTGCTGTGGTCTGAGGATCCCCGGCCAGCGAATCAAGAATGGCCACGACGCGCATGCCGAGGAGCGCGATGTCAAAGCGCAACCGGCCGGTCCGCTGATCGCGTTCTTCCTCAGGCACCGTGAGCAGATCGGTGAGCAAGGTGGCGAGGCCAGCATTCTGCAGCCGTTCCGCCACAAACCGGTTGCGAGGGCTCAGGCGGCTACTGCCGCTGCCGTGGGCAAACACCACCAGTCCCCGTGCGCCACGAGGGACGGCAAGCGTGCCCTCCAGGACGCCGGCGCCGATTGGAAACTTCACGTCGCGTTGCACAGGGGGGCCGCTCGGTGGACTGCCCATCACGTCTCCATTATGGAATATCTCCCGCGCCGGTGGTATGGAGGGTGCGGCGTCGAACCATTCTGCAGAGATGATCCGTCTTGGGCTGGCAGGCGACGCGATGCTGGGCCGGCTGGTGGACAGGCATGTGCTGGCCAATCCCGCCACGAGGCCAGCCTACGTCTGGGGGAACACACTGCCCCTGTGGCGGCAGATGGATCTCCGGATGGTCAACCTGGAGTGCGTGATTGCGACGACGGGGGAGCCCTGGGTGCCCAAGACGTTTCACTTCCGCGGCGGGCCCCGTGCGATCGATGCGCTGGAAACGGCCGGCATCCAGCTGGTCAGCCTCGCCAACAATCACGTGCTGGATTTC
Organism: Candidatus Segetimicrobium genomatis; assembly: GCA_005882295.1. Lineage (GTDB taxonomy): Bacteria > Sysuimicrobiota > Sysuimicrobiia > Sysuimicrobiales > Kaftiobacteriaceae > Telluricultor. The sequence goes on from VBAI01000007.1 coordinate 33,844, forward strand.
GGAGCCGAGGCGCTGCGGGAGTGTCTGGGGCGGCTACGGCGGGCCTCGATCCGGTACGCCGGCGCTGGGGAGACCAGCGCGGAGGCGGTGGCTCCCGCAATGCTGACCGCAGGCGGCATAACCCTCGCGGTCGTGGCGTTGACCGACGGGGAGCCCGAATGGGAGGCGACGCCGGACCGACCCGGCACGGCGTATGTCCGCTGTGACCCCGGGGGCCTTGCAGAACCTTACCGCACGCGGGTGGCACGGACCCTGGCCCAGGCCCGAGCGGCCGCGCACCTGGTCATCGTGAGCGCGCATGTTGGCTCGAACTGGGGCCCGCCAGCGGCGCGGACTCAGGCGCTGGCACGCGAAATGATCGACCTGGGCGCCGACCTGTACTGGGGGCACTCCAACCACACGGTACAGGGGATCGAGATTTACCGGGGCCGGCCAATTCTGTATTCGTGCGGTGACTTCATCGACGACTACGCAGTCGATCCGGTCGAGCGGAACGACCTCTCATGTCTCTTCGAGCTGCAAATCGAACACACGAATGTCAGCCGCATCCTCCTGCACCCGGTGCGCATTGCAAGGTTCCAGGTTAACCACGCTGGGAGCGAGGACGCGCGGTGGCTGTGCACGAGACTCATCGAGCGGATGGCGGAATTCGGAACACAGGTCACGCGGGCGGGTGATCTGCTGGCGGTCAGCGTAGATGCATAATGTGGAGCCGCTGGTCGCGCTGCGGGGGATCACGAAATCCTTTCCCGGGATCCTCGCCAACGATCGCGTCGACTTCGACGTGTACCCGGGCGAGATCCACGCCCTCCTGGGAGAGAACGGGGCCGGGAAGAGCACGCTGGTCAAAGTCCTCTATGGGATTCACCAAGCTGATACAGGCACGATTCAGTTCGGCGATCGCGCTGTCCAGATCCGCTCCCCACACGATGCCCGCCGCCTGGGCATCGGGATGGTCTTTCAGCAGTTCACGCTCATTCCAGCGTTGAGTGTGGTCGAAAATGTCGCCCTCTTCCTGCCTCACCTTCCTGCCGTGCTGGATCATGGGGTGATCGCCAGGCGGATTGAGGAGGTGTCCGGCCGCTACGGCCTGGCCGTGGATCCATGGGCCCCCGCGTGGCGGCTCTCTGTCGGAGAACAGCAGAAGGTGGAGATCCTCAAACTGCTGCTGGCTCGCTCGCGGGTGCTCATTCTCGACGAGCCCACCCGAGTGCTCGTGCCGCATGAGATCGACGGACTGTTCCGCGTGCTCGCCGGCCTCCGGGAGCACGGCTACGCCGTCGTCTTCATCACGCACAAACTGCCCGAGGTATTGACATGCGCCGATCGCATCACCGTGATGCGCGGGGGGACGGTGGCGGGGACCCTGGTGCGCGCCGAAGCGACGGAGCGGGGGCTGGTGGGTTTGATGTTCGGGACGGCGTGGCCCGAAGAGGGTTCCTCGCGCCGTGAACCCATCCGAGAATCTGCGCGTCCCCTGCTGGAACTGCGAGAGGTCGACACCAGCGGTGACGGGGTCAGTCTGCGCCAGATCACGCTGACGATCGCGCCGGGTGAGATCGTCGGTGTGGCCGGCGTGTCCGGCAACGGGCAGCGGGAGCTCGGTGATGTGATTCTCGGACTCACCCAGACCGCCGGGGGCAAAAAGATCATCCACGGCCAGGATGCCACACGCTGGTCTGTGGACAGAATTCGCCGCAGCGGCGTGGCGTTTGTGCCGGAGGACCCCCTCCGCATGCTGATCGTCCCACCTCTGAGCGTCCTGGAGAACATGGCGCTGGCGGACACGCGCAAGTACGCGCGCCACGTCGGCCTGACGGTCGATTGGATCGCGGTGCGCAGGGACCTGGAACAGTCGACGCGGCGGTTGGCCCTGGAGATGCTTCCGCCGGCCGTCCCGGCCGGAACCCTCTCGGGCGGGAATGTGCAGCGGCTCAGTTTAGTCCGGGAACTCTCCATCGATCCCCGTCTCATCGTCGCCCTCTATCCGACACGCGGACTGGACGTGCGGGGCGCGACCGCGGCCCGCCATCTGCTGTTGGCGATGCGTAATAGGGGTGCCGGCGAGCTGCTGATCTCAGAAGATCTCGGTGAGCTGTTCTCGATGAGCGACCGGTTGATCGTGCTGTATCGCGGACGGATTGTGGGGGAGGCACGGCCGAAGGACACGACAGTCTATGAGATCGGCCGGCTGATGACCGGAGGCGTAGCCGGTGGCTAGCGCGCATGCGAGGATTCCGCGCCATAGCAGCGCTCGAGCGATGCTCCGTGCCACCGGTCTCTTCGGCCTGGCGTTTGTCATCTTTGCTGCGGTGCTGCTGGCCGCGGGCAAAGATCCAATCCGGGCGTACAGGGACATCCTCTCCAGCACACTTGTTGACCGCTACGGGTTCTCGGAGGTGCTGGTCAAGATGATCCCGCTCATGCTGACGGCCCTGGCGGTGGCGATCCCATCCCGCATCTGGCTGATCAACATCGGGGGGGAGGGACAGCTGTACATGGGGGCGTTGTTCGCCACCTGGGCCGCCACTTACTTTGCGGCGTTGCCGGCATGGGAGCTCCTGCCGCTGGTCGCTGCCCTGGGGTTCCTTGGTGGTGGACTCTGGGCGGCGATCTCCGGCGTGATGCGCGCCTACGGCTGGGTCAGCGAAACGATTTCCACCCTTCTGCTCAATTACGTCGCCATCCTCATTGTCAGCTTCTTCGTGTTTGGCCCCTGGAAGGATCCCGAAAGCGCCAACTACCCCCAGACGGCTGAGTTCGTGGCTGCCGCCCGCCTGCCGACGTTCTTCGGCACGCGCGTCCACCTCGGGCTTCTCATTGCCCTCGTGGCCTTCATCGTGTACCACGTGGTGTTGACCAGGACACGGTGGGGGCTGGAAATCCGCGCCATGGGGGGCAACATGGAGGCCGCCCGCCGGAGCGGCATCGCCATCGGCAGGTACGTGCTCGTGTTGATGTTCATCGGCGGCGGCCTGGCTGGTCTCGCCGGAGTGGGGGAGGTGTCGGCGATCCAGGGGCGGCTGCGACCGAGTCTGTCCCCAGGCTATGGCTACACGGGGTTTCTCATCAGCTGGATTGCCGGGGGCAACCCGTACGGCATCGTGGCGTCGGCGTTGCTGATGGCCGTGATCACCGCCGGGGGCGATGTCCTGCAGATGGCACATCGCCTCCCAGGCTCCGTGGTGAACATCCTGATGGCCTTGATGCTGTTTGTCGTGCTGGCCAGGAGGAGGGTGCCGTGAGCGTTCCCTTCGTCGAGAGTGTCTTGCTGGGGGCGATCCTCTCAGGAATGCCCGTACTCTACGCCGCGCTGGGTGAGGTGATCGTGGAGCGGGCCGGCGTTGTGAATCTGGGCCTGGAAGGCGTCATGTTGATGGGGGCGGTGACCAGTTTCGCGTCCACCGTGCGCACGGGCAGCGCCGCGCTGGGTGTCCTGGCCGGGGCGACCGCGGGCGGGCTCTTCAACCTGATCCTAGCCCTGCTGGTGGTCACCCGGCAGGCCAATCAACTCGCCAGCGGACTGGCCTTGATGTTTTTCGGCGCAGGCGTCAGCGCGCTGCTCGGCGCTCCGTACATCGGCAGTCGCATCGCGGGATTGAACCCCCTCCAGATCCCGGGACTGGCCCACCTGCCCTACCTGGGTCCGTTGTTCAGATCGGACATCCTCGCGTACCTGGCAATCCCGGCGGCAGCACTGGTATGGTGGGGACTGTTCCGGACGCGGTGGGGTCTGAGCCTACGGGCCGTGGGGGAGAATCCCGCAGCGGCGTATGCGGCAGGGTACAGCCCGCCGGCCATCCAATACCAGGCGCTCTTCCTCGCAGGGCTGTTTGGCGGCATCGCCGGCGCAGATCTCTCGATCGGGATCGTGAAGACCTGGGCGGAATGGATGACCGCCGGGCGTGGTTTCATCGCTGTGGCGTTGGTGATCTTCTCGCGATGGCATCCGCTGCGGATCGTGTGGGGGGCGGTGCTGTTCGGCGGAGCCGTGGCGCTGCAACTGCAGTTTCAGGCGCGTGGCGCGCCGGTCTCCCCGTTCCTGCTGGATACGCTTCCGTACCTCCTGAGCCTCGGGGTGCTGCTGGTCTGGGCGGGTGGACGGCGTCACGCGGCTCCGGCGAGTCTGGGACGGGTATTCGAAGGGACGAAGTGAGTGGAGAGCACTCGAATCGATTCAGAAGGGGGTGGATGACATGAGGCAGAGAGGACCGCATCCGCTGCGGGTGCTGCTCGTCCTGGTGACCAGCCTGATGCTGGTGGTGATCACGATGGGTGGAGCCGCGCGGCAGGCGAATGCCGCGCCTCCGGCGCTGATCGTCGGGATCCTGCACATCGGCTCCGTCACCGACGGGGGGTACAATCAGGCGCACGCGGAAGGCGTCCGGTACATGCAGAAGATGCTCCCCGGCATCGAGGTGATAGAAGTCGAGAACGTTCCGGAGAGCGCGGACGCTGAGCGCGTGATGGAGACCATGATCCAGCGCGGCGCCAAGCTCATTATTGCCGCGAGTTTCGGCTATCTCGACCCGGCGTTGAATGTGGCGAAGCGGCACCCCGACGTGAAGTTTGAGCATCCCAGCGGTTACAAACTCGCTCCAAACCTGGGCACGTACTGGGCCAACACCCAAGACGGCTTCTATCTGATGGGGATGGCCGCCGGCAAGATGACCAAGACCCACAAGGCCGGCTTCGTGGTCGCGCTGCCTGTCAGCTTCTTCCTCGCGAATGTCAACGCATTCCATTTGGGCGCGCGCTCTGTGGATCCGCAGTTTGAGACCCGCGTGGTCTTCACAGGGACATTCCTGGATCCGGGGAAGGAGGCGACGGCGACCAACGCGCTGCTGGACCAGGGCGCGGACGTGATGGCCATGATCGTGGACTCCCCCATTACCGTGGTGCAGGTTGCTGAGCGCCAGGGAGCGTATTCGGTCGGCTACCACTACGTGGGAGTGCAGAAATTCGCGCCCAAGGGGTGGATCAGCGGTCTCGCCTTCAACTGGGGTCCCCTCTACGTCCGGTTTGCCAGGGCGGTCATGGACGGGACCTGGAGGAGCGAAGCAATCTACGGGAACGTGGCCAGCGACTACCTGGTCATCGCGCCCTTCGGTCCCGCTGTTCCGGCGTCCGTCGTCCGGCAGGTCAGCGCCAGCAAACAGGCGATGATCAACGGGCAGTTGCGCGTATTTATGGGGCCCATCAAGGACAACCACGGGAACCTGCGAGTGGCAGAAGGACAGGTGCTCACCGACCAGGATTACGGGAAGATGGACTGGCTGGCAGAGGGCGTCATTGGCCAGCCGCGGTAAGACCTCACGATGGCGTCGCCGATGAGGGAACGCATCGAGGCCGCCAATGCCCAGGCGGTCGGTCGGATCACGTCCGCTGACCCGGTCTTGATCGACATCGCCCCGGCCGGTGAGGTGATTCCGGGTCTGGTCGGCCGGATGATCCTTCACTCCGGGCCTCCGGTCGGCTGGTCGCGGATGTGCGGGGCGCAGCGTGGCGCCTGCATCGGCATGGTCCTCTTCGAAGGGTGGGCCAAAAACCCGGCGGAGGCGGAGCAGCTGCTGGCGAGCGGGGCGATTACGCTTGAGCCCAACCACCACCATCAGGCGGTGGGGCCCATGGCGGGGACCATTACCAGATCGCTGCCGGTGTTTGTGGTGAAGGACACCGCGTCTGGCTCCCGCGCGTGTTGCCGCCAGGTGGAGGGCCGCCAGCAGTTCGGCGACTACAGCGACGAGGCTCTGGACGGACTTCGGCGATGGCGTGATGTCTGGGCACCGTCGCTGAGGCAGGGGATTCAGCAGAAAGGTGGGGTGACGCTGCGGCCCATCATCGCCAAGGCGTTGCAGATGGGTGATGAGTTACACAACCGTCCGGTGGCAGCGACAACGTTGTTCGCCGACGTCATGGCGCTCGCCATGGTTGAGGCCGGGGTCTCGAAGAACAACCTGCTGGCGACGCTGGCGCACCTGACGTACAATGAGTTCTTCTTCCTCGGTCTTTCGATGGCATCCGCCAAGGCGTTTTGCGACGCCGCCGCGGGGATTGCATACAGCACTGTCGTCACCGCGATGGCCCGCAACGGGACCGAATTTGGCATCAGGGTGAGCGGCCTGGGGGACGAATGGTACACGGCGCCGGCCCCACGAATTGATGGTCTGTATCTCACCGGCTACTCCGCCGACGATGCCGGACTGGACATGGGAGATTCCGCCATCACTGAGACCGTAGGATGGGGCGGGTTCGTGCTCGGCGGAGCTCCAGGGATCCTGAGCCTGATCGGCGGGACGAGCGAGCAGGCGATGCAGATCAGCCGGGACATGGGGGAGATCACGGTCGCGACCCATCCCACGTACCGCATTCCGGCCCTGGGATTTGTGGGGGCGCCGGTGGGCATCGACATCGTGAAGGTCATGCGCTCCGGGATCGTCCCCGTGATCGACACGGCCATCGCCCACAAAGATCCCGGCTATCCGAAAATCGGCGCGGGTATGGTGCGCGCGCCGAGCGAGTGTTTTGAGAAAGCCTTGCAGGCCTATGCCCGCAGATATGGGCTCTCCTAGTCTATGAAGAAGAGCGGCATCCTGAATGCTGAGTTGATGCGGGTGATCGCATCGATGGGCCATACCGACCTGCTGGTCATCGCCGATAGCGGGCTCCCCATCCCCGCCTCGGTCCCCCGGATCGACCTGGCGCTGGTTGCGGGCGTCCCGTCGTTCCTGCAGGTGCTGCAGGCCGTGCTGGCTGAGCTGCAGGTGGAGGCCGCTACGGTCGCAGAGGAGATGCGACAGCGCAGCCCTGCTCTCTATCAGGCGGCGCGCCACCTGCTGGGCGCAACCCCGCTGCAACACATCGCGCACGAGGAATTTAAGGCACTGCTGCCGCGGGTGCGGGGTGTCGTGCGTACCGGCGAGCAGACCCCCTACGCGAACATCATCCTGCAGAGTGGAGTGACGTTCTGAACGAGACGGAAATGCGGAAACGGGGAAACGCGGAACCGCGACGGGCAATGTGCAGGAAGCGCCGATTCGCGGAGCCTCAGGTAATTGCTTCCGCGATTCCGCGTTTCCGTGTTTCCGTCAGTCCGTAGATGGACGCCACTCTTCTCGAGATGAGAGGTATAAGCAAGTCCTTCCCGGGGGTGCGTGCGCTGCAGGACGTTTCACTGGAGGTGCTGGCCGGCGAAGTCCACGCCCTCGTCGGCGAGAACGGCGCCGGCAAATCCACGCTGATGCGCATCCTCGGCGGCATTTACCCGCGTGATGCCGGCGAGATCCTGCTGCGCGGGTCGCGCGTGGAGATCGGCTCACCGACCCAGGCGCGCCAACTGGGGATCACGATCATCCACCAGGAACTGAATCAGGTCCCGGCGCTCTCGGTGGCCGAGAACATTTTCCTGGGCCGCGAACCACGCCGCCCGCCGGGTCTGGTGAACTGGGATCAGATGTACGCGCGTGCCGGACGGCTGCTCGCCGGCCTGGGGCTGTCCATCGATCCGCGTCGGAGAGTGGGTACCCTCACGGTCGCCGAGCAGCAGCTGGTGGAGATCGCCAAGGCGCTCTCCGCGGACGCCGAGCTTGTCGTGATGGACGAACCAACCGCGGCATTGACCGTGGAGGAAACAGAGCGGCTGTTCAGGTTCATCCGTGACCTCCGGGCCCGTGGCGTCGGGATCATCTACATCACGCACCGGCTGGAGGAAATTTTCAAGATTGCGGACCGCGTGACCGTGCTGCGCGACGGACAACGCGTGGGGACCTACACCGTTGCGGAGCTGACGATGGACGAGCTCATCCGCCTGATGGTCGGCCGGCAGCTGACCGAGAAATTCCCCAAGGAGGATGTGCCGCTGGGCAGCCCGGTCCTGGACGTCCGGGGGTTGACGAGACAGGGGCTCTTCCGCGACATCAGTTTTGTCGTCCATCGGGGTGAGATTCTGGGGATCGCGGGATTGATCGGCTCCGGCAAGGCAGAGGTCGCCCATGCCATCTTTGGGGCCGGGCCGCTGGATGCGGGGGAGATCCTGCTGGACGGGCAGCGCGTGATCATTCGCTCGCCCGCCGATGCCATCGCGCTGGGCATCGGCCTGGTCACCGAGGATCGCAAGCGGCTGGGGCTGGTGCTCCCGATGAGCGTCCGCGCCAACATCACCCTGCCGGTCCTGCGGCGCCTCCGGACGGCATTCGTGGTCCGGCGCGCAGACGAGACGGCGCTCATCCGCCAGGCGATCCACGATCTCGACATGGCCGTGACTTCGCCGGAACAGATCGTCCGCAACCTCAGCGGGGGCACGCAGCAGAAGGTGGTAGTGTCCAAATGGCTGCAAACTCGAGCCCGGGTGCTGCTGATGGTCGAACCGACGCGTGGCATCGACGTGGGCGCGAAAGTGGAGATCTACCGGCTGATGACCGCGCTGGCGCGGCGCGGGGTGGGGATCGTGATGGTCTCCTCGGAGATGGAAGAGGTCCTCGGCATGAGTGACCGCATCCTCGTCATGCATGAAGGCGTGATCACCGCGGAGTTCCCCCGCGCCCAGGCCACCCAGGAGGCGATCATGGCGTCGGCGGCTGGGCGGGTGCACCGTGGAGTCTGACCGGCGCAGCCTGGCGGCGCTGCGAAAGCTCCCCCTGGCGCGCCTGGGGAGTGTTCTGCGGCGGTTCGGGATCGTCATCGCCTTCGCGTTGCTCGTCGTCATCCTCTCGCTCCTGAGTGAGTCGTTTCTCACCGTGAGCAACCTGCTCAACATCGCGCGGCAGGTTTCCATCAACGCGGTTATCGCCGCCGGCATGACTTTTGTCATCCTCACCGGCGGCATCGACCTGAGCGTGGGTTCGGTGCTGGCGGTCTCGGGAGCGGTCATCGCGGGCCTGCTCTCGGCGGGGCGCCCGCTGCTGGTGGGCATCGGGGCGGGACTGGCGGTCGGCGCCGCGTTGGGACTCCTCGACGGTCTGATCGTCACCCGCGGCAAGGTGCAGCCCTTTATCGCCACGCTGGGCATGCTGACCATCGGCCGCGGCCTGACGCTTGTCTATACCGGCGGCCGTCCGATCACCGGGCTCCCGGATGCGTTTGTCTGGCTGGGCGCCGGCGAGGTGTCGAGGATCCCGGTGCCGGTGGTCATCATGATCCTGGTCTTCCTGATCTCGTATGGGATCCTCACGCAGACCGTCTTCGGGCGCTACGTGTATGCGATCGGCGGCAACGAGGAGGCGGCGCGGCTCTCCGGCGTGGATGTCGCCACGCACAAGACACTGGTCTACGTCATCAGCGGGGTCCTGTCCGCCGTCAGCGCGGTCATCCTGACCGCCCGCCTGAATTCCGCGCAGCCGACCGCCGGGGTGGGGTTCGAGCTGGACGCCATCGCCGCCGTGGTGCTGGGCGGCACGACGCTGGCCGGGGGGGAGGGCAGCATCGGTGGAACGTTGCAGGGCGCCTTCATCATCGGCGTCATTAACAACGGGCTGAACCTGCTGAATGTGAATCCATTTTACCAGCAGGTGGTCAAGGGGGCCGTCATTCTTCTGGCCGTGCTCCTCGACCGGCGGCTGCGATAAGATTAAGAACGGAACGTTTCGTCCGGTGAGTTGCGTTGAATATCTCGGAGGAGGGAGAACGTATGCGAAGAGGGTTGCTCATTGTAGGCGTGTTGTTGTTGCTGTCCGTGATCCCGCTGTATGCGGCCGCCCCACCGACGGTGGGGCTGTCCCTCTCCACGCTCAATAATCCGTTCTTCGTCGATCTGCGCGATGGGGCCCAGGCGGCCGCCAAGAAGATGAACGTCAACCTGGTGGTGGTGGATGCCCAAAATGACTCGGCGCGCGAGGCGAGCCAGATCGAAGACCTGATTCAGAAGAAGGTCGCCGTCATCGCTATTAACCCCACGGACAGCGACGCCATTGTGCCGACCATCAAGAAGATCAACGCCGCCAGAATCCCGGTGATCACTGTGGACCGTGGGGCGAACGGCGGCGTGGTCGCCGCCCACATCGCCTCCGACAACGTCGCCGGCGGGAAGATGGCCGCGCAGTACGTCGCCAAGCGACTGAAGGGGAAGGGCAGCGTGGTGATGCTGGAAGGCATCGCGGGGACCTCGGCCGCGCGCGACCGCGGCAAGGGTTTTCGTGATGGTCTGAAGGCGTACCCCAGTATCAGGCTGGTCGCCGTGCAGACCGCGGACTTCGACCGCGCCAAGGGGCTGTCGGTCATGGAGAACATCCTGCAGGCGCAGAAAAAGATCGACGCGGTCTTCGCGCAGAACGATGAAATGGCGCTGGGCGCCATCCAGGCCATTGCGGCCGCGAAGCGGGAGAAAGAGATGTTCGTCGTAGGCTTTGACGCCATCGGCGACGCGCTGGCGGCGATCAAGGCGGGGACGATGGCCGCGACGATCGCGCAGCAGCCCAAGGAGATGGGCCGGCTGGCGGTGGAG
>VBAI01000070.1 GCA_005882295.1 Candidatus Segetimicrobium genomatis
TCGGCCGCTTGCGCCAGCGGGAAGTCGCGGTCAATGCGCAGACGCAGCACGCCCGAACGCACCCAGGACAGCACGTCCCCGGCCCGCACCAGTAACTCCTCCCGCGTGTGGGTATAGTGGTGCAAGGTCGGCCTGGTGAGAAACAGCGAGCCCTTCGCATTCAGAACCTGCGGATCGACAGGAGGGACGGGGCCGCTGGACTGACCGTAAAGCACCATCATGCCACGCCGCGCCAGGCACCCCAGACTCTTCTCAAAGGTGTCCTTCCCGACGGAGTCGTACACCACGTTCACGCCGCGCTCTGCGGTCAACCGCTTCACTTCCACCTCGAAGTCTGTTCGTGAGTACAGAACGGTGTCATCGGCCCCCACCGAACGCGCGATCTCAGCTTTCTCGTCAGTCGAGACGGTGGCGATCGCGCGGGCCCCCTTCCGCTTCGCCATCTGCACCAACAGCTGACCCACGCCCCCGGCTCCAGCGTGAATCAGCGCAGCATCACCCGGTTTCAGTGGATAGGTCGCGTGGGCCAGATAATGCGCGGTCATGCCCTGCAGCATCACCGCAGCGGCGATGCGGTCGTCCAAGCCGGACGGCACCGGAACCAGCCGCCAGGCCGGCGCCACGACATAGGCTGCGTAACTGCCCATCACGTTGGCGAAGGCAACGTGATCCCCTACCCTCACCTCGGAGACCTGCGGGCCGACGGCGTCGACGGTCCCGGCGCCCTCCTGGCCGAGTGTGACAGGCAGGGTGAGCCGGTACTGCCCGAGCCGCTGGTAGATGTCGACAAAGTTGACCCCGCACGCCGCCAGACGCACGCGAGCTTCGCCAGGCCCCGGCTCTGGAGCGGGAACCTCCTCCACGCGCATGACATCCGGTCCACCATGGGTGTGAATCCTCACCGCCTTCATCTCATCCCCCCTCTGGGGGCCCTCACCCTTGGCAAGAGTCTTGCTCAAGAATATAACTGAAGGGCTGAACCTGCGACTAGGTGGGTACGTTTACTCATGAGGGAGCCGACCGGCAAGGTCTGCGGGGCTCAGGGAGGAGGCCGGTGATGGGAGTCTGGCGATGTCCGCGGTGCGGGTCGATCGCCACGTTGGAACCGCAATTCGGGGAGATCCTCGCCGTCTATGACCTGTGCTCGACCAGCACGGATACCAGGGCCGGCCGGGGCCCGGTGCGGATGGAGCCGGTGACGCTTGAAGATGTGGTTGGAGCGCGCGAACCTGAGCTGGTGAACACTCGCGGGTAACGACGCACAACACACGCGATAGAACCAATGATGAACGGGACGGCACAGTGCCGTCCCGTTTTACATGAGCTCAGTTCCGTACGCGGGACGACGCTGCGGCGGCAGGGGCGACGAGGGCGCTTTCTGCAACCAGCGCGAGAAATTCACTGGCCTCCGGATGTGCACCCCGCTCCTTGAGCGCCAGGCCGAACTCCCGCGCCACCTGCATCTCCCTCCCTGCCAACCCACGCTCGCGGAAGGTGCTCAACGCCCGCCGGACGCCTTCCACGGCCGGCTTCACCTCGCCGCGGGCGAGCCGCACGCGGCCCAGCACGACTTGGGCTTCTGCGGCCTCTACCGGATCGCTGGTCCGCTGTGTCTCTTCCAGCGCCTGCGCGGCGAATTGCTCCGCGTCTTCGAGCTCCCCCAGCGTGAGGTGGGCGCGGCCGATCTCAGTGAGGATGGCCGCCCGATCGAGCGGGCGTTGTAGGCGCTCCATAACCCGCAGGGCGTGGTGAAAGTGCCGCAGCGCCTCGCGCGGGCGTCCTTCCTCATGGTCGAGCTGGCCGATGTTCTGGAGGACGCGGAGCAGGTCCTCGAGTTCCTCTGCGGCTTCGAAAGACTCTCTGGCATGCAGTAATGAAGTCCGCGCCTCATCCAATCGCCCCAGCTTGCGCTGGACCCATCCAATCCCCCACTCTGCGCGGCCCCGCACTGCGGGATCCCGCTTCGCAACGTCCGACGCTGCGGCTTCTCGGTATCGGCGCAACGCGTCTTCCAGCCGGTTGAGCCAGACCAGGCTCGTCCCCAGGAAAATGAGGGCGTGCGCACGCACCGGATCTCGGCTTGCCCTCGCCGTACGCAGCACAGCAAGCGCGCGTTCCAGCAGGTCAGCCGCTTCGCGATAGTCGCGGGCGCGGATCTTGATCCGACCCATCAAGACGAGCGCGCGACCCTGACGCCAGTGGTCGCGTGCGGATTCAGCGTCGTCTTTCGAGGCGGCCAGCCGCGCCCAGGCATCCTCAAACGCCTGCTGCTCGAACGCAACCTGGGCCCTCTGCAGGGCTGCCTCCCGTTTGGTCTCCTCCAGCGCAAACTTTTCACCGAGGAACTCAGCGGCGTCCAGCAGCTTAGCGGCCGTGGCCACGTCGCGCTTTCGGGTGGCGTCATCGCTGAGAGCCAGCAGGCTCGCCGCCGCCGTTTCGGGCATGTGACCTTCCTGACCGAGCAGGGCATCCACGGACGTTCCTAACCGTCGGGCCAGGAATGCGAGCGTCGCCACCGATGGCCTCGTTCGGTCGCGTTCCACGAGACTGATGAAGCTCTTTGAGAGATCAGGACTTCCCAGCTGCTGCTGTGTCAGCCCCCGCGACTGGCGAAGCTGCCGTATGCGCAGTCCCAACGACATGTTCAGCCACCCTTCGGCGGAGGAACCCGCCTGACCCGTACGCTAATCAAAAAGCATACCAAAACTTGACCATTTCCCGCAAGGACTGGGCGCGGGGATCGCCTGACTATACCGTCCTTGCAGATGTTTCAGAGCCTACCCGTTCTGTCCTGGCCCCGTGTCCCCTGCAACGTCCATCAGGGTCGGGACTGAACCGTTCTGTCCAGGTCCGGTATCACCTGCAACCTGCACTGCACTTCCGCCGAGAAGAGCCAATAGCAAAGCCAGCACTACTGCTACCAACATTCCGCGCATGTTCTTCCCTCCTGTGGGTGTGGGCGCCCCGCGCCCGGTTTCGTGCTTCGGGATACCGGTTATGTAATCCTCGTCTTTTGTAAATCCTACCTTTGGATGTAAAAGTCGTCTCTGGATGCACTACTACCTGCTCATTGTCTCTTCCGTCGTACACGTGATCGCTATCGGAGGGTCTGGAACCCCAGCGCGCGTGGGTAAGCTCTTAGGGAGGAGGGGATGAGCGTGTCCGCCACCTTGACAGTTGTGCTCGCGACCCTCTCAAGCGTCATCACCGCGTACGTGGCTCATCTCATTTCCCTGCCGCACTTTCACCTGCTGGGCGGCATCCCGGTTGGTTCGGTGCTCATCGGGACAGCCGCGGCTACGGGAGTGGCGATGGCCGTCAGACTGACCTCGAACTACGACGTCGCTGGGTTCCGCATGTTCGCGCAGCTGGGCGGCGTCACGGCCTATCTGGGGGCCATGCTGCTTGACTACGTGGCGGGGGAGATGCGTGGGCACAGGGCCGTCGCGGTCCCGGATGCGTTGACGGTGCTCAACTACGTCCGGGTCCTCGTTGAACAGGGGGCGGCGTCGATCACCGCGCAGTTGCCTGAGAGCATCAAGTTCCCTCCCGGGGTGGCCGTGTGGCTTGGGGTGGTCAGGCTTTTCATTGAGGTTCTCGGCACCGTCGTCGCCACCGGCTGGGCGATCTCCTATCTCACGGGCGTGCCATTCTGCTGGAGAAACCGGCGGTTCTACGAGCTGAAGGACGTTGTCGAAAGTTCAAACGTCGGCGCGGTCCGGGAGTGGGAGATGGCGATCAACCAGCGGCGGCCGATAGAGGCGCGCGCGCTGCTGGCTCGGGTGCGCACAGGGAAGGTCGCTCCCTATGAGCGGTCGTGGGTGCGGATCGCCATCCATCAGTGCCCCATCTGTCTGGCCGCACGCGTGCGGATCGAAAAACGCCGCCGGGCCGCGTTCGGCCGTGTGCGCACGTCGCCCGCCGACGAGCTGCAGTTTGACGCCGTCAAAGGATCAGCACTTCTGGCAACCTAAAGTCTTCCCAGTCTCCCCTGTCTTCCCGGTCTTCCCAGTCTCAGGACGCTGGCTTTCCATTACGGCTCGAACCGACGAGGCGATTGCGGTTGAGTGCTTTGGACTGAGAAGACTGGGGAGACTGAAGACTGGGGAGACTCTAAAGACCGCGCGCCATGCTATAATTCAAATGACGCGTGGGGGCGAACGGTTTCGACTGGGATGGCAGAAGCGAGGCTGCGCGTCGAGGTGGTCCGGGCCCTCGTAAAACACCTGGACGGCGAATAACCGCCAATACACAGTACGCATACGCTGCCTAAGTAGCAGCGTACGTTCACCCGGGAGGGCCGGTGGCCCGGGATGGACGTCAACAGCCGGCTACCGCACGGCGCACCGCCCGGGCGCCGGTCGGGAATCCTAACGGGCTGGCGTTTTGAGGATCCAGCTCAGGGGAGCTTCGAGACGCGAGATCCAAAGCCTGAGATACACTCGTAGACGCCCCGCCCTCGCGATCCTAGGACGCGGGTTCAATTCCCGCCGCCTCCACCAGAAATGGAAACGGACCCTGTTCTGTGGGGTCCGTTTCCATTTCTGGTTCATGGTAGGATTGAACCCGCGTCCTGAGGGGGTTGCGGGGGAGGTACTCCCCCGCGTGGTAAAGGGGGGCAGCGCGCACCAGTTCGGCTCCCCGGACATCTGGAATCCATTACTGTGCGCGCGATCAGGGGGGATTAGTCCCCCCTGAAGCGCGAGCCGCCCGATAGGGCGAGTGCGAGCGCTGGACGAGGGTTCCAGATTCCCGCCGCCTCCAGGTGGTAAGGGGAGGATTCGGAGGGGATAGCCCCTCCGAGGAGCGCGTCCCGCGCGCTCTTACCAGTTTACGGAACGCGATATAAACCCGATGACAAGGTGGTGACTACTTCCCCTGCTGGCGGGGCCGGATCGAACACCTCGGCCAAAAACCTCATGGCCTCGACGCTGATCGACTCGCGCTCGGTCAGCAGTTTCACGACATGCGCGCCAGACCTGAGCCGGATACCGGGCACGCCAACCCATACGTACACGTCCCGCGAGCCCGTGTTCGGCGCAGGCATAATCGGGACAGCGTCAACCCCGTCCACCTGCACCCGGAACGCCCCTGGGCTTCTGTCGTTGCTGACCAGCACCTCGCAGCGGTACACGCCGCCGAACGGAACACGCACTGTATAGGCGGTCCATTCGCCAGCCTGCGTATCCACTGTGGCCCACTGGCCGCCGGGGCGGGGCTTCAAATCGATAGCCGTACCGGGCCGATAGTCGTTTCCCGTCTCGGGCGTCAGGTCATGGTAACCGACGCCTTCCCCACCTTCGTCGAAGTCGCCGACTTCGATGCGGCCGGGCAAGGAGTGGTTCTTAAACGGCGTCTGCGGCATGGCTCCTCCCCGATGTCGTGGCCGTCCGCTTCGTCAATCTTGATAGCACACGACCCACCGCGCCGGTAGTCGGAGAGTCCCGAAACTCTGCGGCGGAGAATCCCGGAGATTCAGCGAAGGAATTTTTCGAGGGAATGACGTGAAAGATAGATGCGCTTGATTCCTATCGTCGCCGCCGCAGAGCCTGCTCCATCCGCCGCTGGGCTTCCCGTTTCTCGATGGCCGCGCGCTTGTCGTATTGCCGTTTCCCCCGCGCCACCGCGAGCTCCACTTTGACGATACCATGCTTGAAGTACAGCCGCAGCGGGACCAGCGTGTATCCCTTCACCTGCGCTTTGCCGAACAACCGGCGGATCTCGCCGTGGTGAAGGAGCAGCTTGCGCTTGCGCAGCGGATCGTGATTGAAGATGTTCCCCGCTTCGTAGGGCGGAATGTGCAGATGGTACAACCAGACTTCCCCATTTTCGATGCGGGCAAACGCGTCGGCCAGACTGGCGCGTCCGGCGCGCAGCGACTTCACTTCCGTTCCCGTCAAGACCACCCCCGCCTCGTACGTATCTTCCAGGTGATACTCAAAACGCGCACGGCGGTTTGTGGCGACGATCATCTCTGATTCGGTCATTGTTTTGGCCAAAACGACGTCTACTTGGTCTCCTTTGTCTACTTAGTCTACTTTGTCTGCAAGATTTCGAACGAGACAATCTGACACAAACGGAGCTACCTAGACCAAGAAGACCAAGTAGACTAAGGAGACTAAGAAGACGTAGTTATCTGAACTGTCCACCGATGATCAAAAACGCGAGGCCGACAATCGCCGCCGCTGTCTCCACCGCTCGCGTGCCAGCACGGGCCAGTCCCCCGCCGAGCGCCCCAATCGCGCACGACGTGATAATGATCCATCCCGTGGTCTCTAGAAATGCACCGAACGACAGCGGGCGCCGCTTGCGAAAATACCTGACGTGGTGCGCAATGATCACGCCCAGTCCTATGGCAGCAACTGCTCCCCAGACCAGGCGGGCGAAGGCCCCGGCGGTCGTCACTTCACAGACACGAACCCCGAACCCTCAGCGACGAGTGCCCCATCTGCCCGCGTCACCGTCGCCCGTGCGATCCGAAGCCCACCCTTCGAACCGGCGGGCTCCGCACGCACGAGCAGCTTCTCCCCAGGCTTGGCCTCCTGGCGGAACCGCACCTCAATCTTCGCGGTCACTGCCTCCCGCCCGTTCGCAGCCCAGACGTTCGCCATCGCATCATCAATCAGCGCAGCCAGGATGCCACCGTGCACCAGACCTTCATAGCCCGCGTGCAGGTCGGACGGGGTAAACTCCGCCCATACCCCCTCCCCAACCCGCGAGAACTTCAACTTCAGCCCGATCGGGTTGTCCTGCCCGCACACGAAGCACCGATTCGCAGCTCTCATGCGAAACCCAGTCTCCTTAGTCTTCTTGGTCTCCTTGGTCTTCTTGGTCTACATGCACCCTCCCGTTCCGCAAACAATTTGAAGTTTCTGAGTCCTTAGACTAAGAAGACTAAGTAGACCAAGTAGACTAAGTAGACGTAGTTGGCTTTAAGTAGACGTCGTTGGCTTGCGGCCGTGCGGTGTCCCCCATTCCCGGGGCTTCTCTTTGAGCAGATCGATCGCGTGCCCGAGCACCGGCAGGATGACATCGAGCCACTCTTGCACACCCTTCGGGCTACCGGGCAGATTCACGATCAGGGTCCGCCCGCGGATGCCGGCGACACCCCGAGAGAGGATCGCCAGCGGCGTTTGGGTGAACGTCCGGGAACGAGCGGCCTCCGCGAGCCCCGGGACAAGCCGATCGACCACCCGCAGGGTGGCCTCCGGGGTCACGTCCCGCGGCGCTACGCCACTGCCGCCGGAGGTCAGGACGAGATCAACACGCAGCTCATCGGCGTAGGCCCGCAGACGCGAGCTGATGCGTTCCGCGTCGTCCGGCAGCACGTCTCTGGCGATCACGTCCGCGCCGAGCGCCCCCACCGCCTTGGCGATGAAGTCACCGCTGGTGTCGGTCTGCTCTCCCCGGGCGATAGAATCGCTGAGCGTGAGCACGGCGATCCGCGCCCCATCAAGCTCCGCTCTGCTCACAACTCCCCCGCCCGCCGGTAGTCGCCGCTGCGGCCTCCGATCTTACTGACCAGGCGGATGCGCTCGATGGTCATGCCGCGGTCCACGGCCTTGCACATATCGTAGATGGTCAGGGCCGCGGCGGACACGGCGGCCAGGGCTTCCATCTCCACGCCGGTGGGCGCCACGGTGCTGACGACCGCGGCAATTTCGACAGTGCTCGCCTCCTCTTTGAGGACGAAGGACACGTCGACACCGGTCAACGGTAGGGGATGCGCAAGCGGGATGAGCTCGTCCGTTCGCTTGGCCGCCATCACCGCCGCCACGTGCGCGACGGCCAGCACATCGCCTTTGGCGATCGCATTGGCCTTGATCTTGCCCAGCGCCTGGGGGGTCATGCGTACTTCCCCGCGGGCCACCGCCTGACGCAGGGTGGCGGGCTTGTCGGACACGTTCACCATCTGGACGCGGCCGTGGGCGTCGACGTGCGTCAAATCGCGGGAACGCGGGATCGAGGGATCGAGGGAACGAGGAGACCCCCCATGGTTTTTCCGAGTTTTCTTTGTCTCCTTGTTCCCTTGTTCCCTCGTTCCCTTGTTCCCTGTTGTCATCCTCTTAGCCAAGCAGGCGCACCTCGACCTCTGTACCTTCCTCCAGCGTGGTATTCGCCGGGATGGTCACCAGGCCATCCGCCCGGACCATCGAGGTGAGGATCGCCGACCCGCCGGGGAGCGGCGCCGCCCACAGCGCCCCGGTGCGCTCCGCCAGCGAGACCCGGATGTGGTCTTCGCGGTCGCCGATCGCCACGGTCCTGGTCAGCCGGGCCCGCAGCGTAGTGCCGGGTCGCGGCGGTTCGCGCAATCCGGCCATCGCGTTGAGCACCGACCGCACAAACTGCTCGAAGATCACCATCGCCGACACCACATTGCCCGGAAGCCCAAACACCGGCTTGCCGCCGGCGACGGCGAGGATGGTAGGCTTGCCGGGACGGATCGCGATCCCGTGGACGATGATTCCGGGCTCTCCCACGGCAGCAATCGCGTCCGCGACGACGTCTTTTTCGCCGACAGAGCTGCCGCCTGCCAGAATCACCATCTCGCACTCGCGGTGCGCCAGCTTGGTCCGCTCGACCAGCAACGCCAGGTTGTCCTGCACAATCCCGTAGGGTTTGGCGATGCCTCCACTCTCATCGATCAGCCCCGACAGCGTGTAGGTGTTCATGTCATGGATCTGGCTGCCGCGCAGCGATCTGCCGGGAGGGACCAGTTCATCACCTGTAACGATGATCGCGACGCGGGGTCGCCGGTACACGGTCACCTCCGGAATGTCCAGCCCCGCGAGCAGGCCCAGATCCTGCGGTCTGAGGCGGCGCCCGGGCCGGACGATCACCTCCCCCGATCTGACGTCTGCGCCACGGGGGAGGACGTTCTCATACACCTTGACGGGTCGTTCCACCGACACCGTCCCATCCGTTCTCACGGTATGCTCCTGCATGACGACCGCGTCGGTGCCCTCCGGGAGCATTCCCCCAGTCGGGATCCGCGCCGCCTGCCCCGCGCCGACGGCAAACCGCACCGGCTCCCCCATCAACACCTCTCCGACCACCTGCAGATGCAGCGGGGTCCCCGAGGAGGCCCGGCCGGTATCCTCTGCACGGACCGCATAGCCGTCCACCGTGGACCGATCAAATGCCGGCAGATCGGTCGAGGCCCGCACTTCCTGCGCCAGCACGCGCCGCAGCGCCTGCGCCAGGGGGACGCGTTCCGTCCCAAGTGGTGACGGAGCGTAGGCCCGGGCGTAGACATCCCGGGCTTCTTGGGGTGTGAGAAGTTTCGTGAACGCCTTCATCTTGGACAAAGACGGGAACGGGGCAACGCGGGAACAGGGGAACGCGAAACTACGCAAGCATGAACCGTCAACCGTGTCGGGTTTGAAATGCACCGCGTCGCGATCCCGCGTTCCCGCGATCCCGCGATCCCGTTAGTCAAATTAGTCTCAGTTCCCGCCCGACCTTCGCAAACGCATCAAGCGCCCGCTGAAGGTGCGTCCGGGTGTGGGCGGCGGTCACAATTGTGCGGACCCGGGCCTTCCCGCGCGGGACAGTGGGGAAAACGATCCCCAGCGCAAACACCCCGGCGGTGAACAGCCGGTCGGACAGATCTGTGGCCAGCTGCTCGTCTCCAACGACAACCGGCGTAATGGGCGTCTCGCTGGCCCCCGTGTTGAATCCCAACTCGTTGAGGCCCTGTTTGAAGATCCGCGTGTTGTCCCAGAGCCGTTCGATGAGCTCGGGCTCTTCCTGGACCAGGCGCAGCGCTGCCAGCGCCGAGGCCGCCACGGACGGGGGATGCGATGTCGAGAACAGCAGCGGCCGGGCGCGGTGGATGAGGTAGTCGATCAGCGTGCGGCTGCCGGCCACGTACCCGCCTTGCGCGGCAAAGGCCTTGGACAGCGTCCCGACCTGAATGTGCACCCGTCCATGCAACCGGAAGTGATCCACGGTCCCGCGCCCGTGCTGCCCCATCACCCCGCTGGCGTGCGCGTCATCCACCATCATGATGGCGCCGAACTCCTCCGCCAGGGCGACCAGATCCGGCAGGGGGGCGACGTCGCCGTCCATACTGAACACGCCGTCGGTAATCAGCAGCGTCCGGCGTGCGCCGCGCGACGCTTCCAGAAGCCGGCGGGCCGCGGCCACGTCCTTATGCGGATAGATCTTCTTCTCCGCACCAGACAGGCGCGCCCCGTCGATAATGCTGGCATGGTTCAGTTCGTCGCTGACGATCACATCGTCCTTACCCAACAGCGCCGCCACGGTCCCGGCGTTTGCGGTAAATCCGGACTGATACAGCAGGGTCGCCTCGGTGTGTTTGAAACGCGCCAGTTCTTCCTCCAGTTCCTTGTGGATCGCCATGTTGCCGGCGATCGTCCGGACCGCGCCGGACCCCACACCCAGTTCATCAACGGCGCGCCGCGCCGCTGCCTTCAGGCGGGCATGGTTCGCCAGGCCGAGGTAGTTGTTAGAACAGAGGTTGATGACCTCACGGCCATCATAGCGGGCCACCGGCTCCTGCGGCCCTTCCAGCAGCCGGGGCCAGCGGAACAACCCCTTCTCCCTCAGCTCATTCAGCTCTTGGTCGAGATACGCCAGTGGATTGACCATGATTCTCCCGAGGCGTCGCGTCGTCCTCACACATAGAGTATCACCTTGCCCGCCGTCCCAGCCCGGAGCAGCTCGAACGCCTCCGCAAATCGCTCCAGGGGAAACCGATGGGTGATCACCGGGGTGATGTCCAGGCCATTCCGCAACAGCGCCGTCCCCTGCTCCCACGTTTGCCACACTTTGCGGCCGAAGATCCCGGCCAGATGCGCGCCTTTGAAGATAATCCCGTTTGCCAGATCGACTCGCACATCGGCCGCCGGCAGGCCCAGGACCGACACCCACCCGCCGTTGCGCAGCGCCCGCAACCCATCCTGAAGCCCGCGTTCGGATCCGGACATCTCCAACACCACGTCCACTCCTTCGCCGTTGAGCGTCTCGTGAATGCGGACCGGAACATTCTCGGTCCGCGCGTCGAGCACCAGGTCGGCGCCCATGCGTCGGGCCAGAGCCAGCCGTGTGTCGGAAACGTCAGTCGCCGCCACGAAGACGGCGCCGACCAGATGACAGATGGCGATGGCCATCAGTCCGATCGGGCCACATCCGATGACTGCGACCCGTCTGGCCGCCAGGGACGTTTCCAGCGCGGCGTGAACCGCGTTCCCCAGCGGATCCATGATGGCGGCCACATCGCGGGAGATGTCCGGGCCAACCTTCCAGGCGTTGGCCGCCGGCATGACCACGTACTCGGCAAAGGCCCCGTCTCTGTCGATCCCAATGACCTCCAGGCGCTCACAGATGTGCGGCGCTCCGGCCCGGCAGGCATGGCACCGCCCGCAGCTGATGTGTCCTTCGCCGCTGATGAACTCGCCGACGGCCAGATCGGTCGCGCCCGGGCCAACGGCGGCGATCGTCCCGCAGAACTCGTGGCCGATGACGCGGGGCGGCGCCAGGCGAGAGCGGGCCCAGGCATCCCAGGTGAAAATGTGCAGGTCGGTTCCGCAGATCCCTCCCCCGAAGACCTTCACCAAAATCTCCCCCGGTCCGGGCTGGGGGACCGGCACGTCTGCCAGTTCCAACCCCGGCCCGGCGTCGGGCTTGAGCAACGCTTTCATGGGATGCCCGTGGGACTCAGGCTGATCGCGGCGCCGGCGCGCCGAGGAAGTTGCGGTAGGAATCCAGCGTGAGGTGCAGCGCGGAGGGTCGCTCGTCGGCCAGCCGTGCGATCACCTCCATCGTCAGTGCCACCGCCTCCTTGCGGTCCTTCACATGCGGGTCCGCCATCAAGATTGTGTTTAGGGCGAAGCAATTGCAGACGCGGAACATCTGCCGGAACAGCTCAAACTCTTCGCGGAGCGTCTCCGGGGCATCGGACCGGCGCTCGAAGGCGCCATACAACGCATCCGCAGACAGCTGCCCGTGCCCCGCACCTGCCGGAGCGGCGGCGCTCCGGCGTCTGGCCTCATCCTCGACTGCGGCAATGAACGCTTTCTCTACGTCATCATCCACGGCGCGATAGGCATTATAGGCGACTTCGCGCTTCTTGTCCGGCGTCTCGCCGATCAGCAACGCCGCCACGAACTGGGCCACGGTGAGCCGCTGGGCCACCACCGGATCGCTGGGGTCGCGCCGCAGCAGCACCACCGTCGACAGACGGGTCGGCTCCATGGGATTGGTGAAGATGCGGTCCGCGGGTAACACCTTGCCGATATCCAGCATGGCCCGCGCGTTATCGAAGGCAATGAGCCGGGCCAGCATCTGCCTGATCTCCTCCTGCGAGCGGCCGGCAAAGTACTCCGTCACCGCGCCCCCCTCGGTGCGAATCGCTTCGATCAGATCGTCCAGCATGGCCGCACGGCGGATCACGTACTCGGGAGCGACGTCTGGGACGTTTTCCATTTTCGAGCGCAGCATCTGCATCGCCGACAGCGGGAAGTTCTCCACCAGGTTGGTGCGCAGGTAGAAGATTTTCTCCGACGTGAACGCGTACGCCTCGACCGGGGCGTTGAGATCGAGCCCGTTCACGGGGACCGTGATCTCGTGATTCTCGAGATCGAGACCTGTGACCGTGGCGGCCGGCTGCGTCCGCGCCTGTGATTCGAGCCAGCCGAAGACCTGGTATCCCTGCACCTGACTGCCGTCCGGCAACGCGACGGCAACCGGATGCAGCCGCCGCCCATCCCTGGCGCGGAAGGTATACCGGATGTAGACCCAGTCGTCGGAATGGAACCGGGTATGGGGAAACCCGACCAGGCCGTAGGAGGACGTGCTCTTCCCGGTGCCGGTCGGGGCGATGTACAGGATACCGTGGGCGTCTTTTTCCACGCAGGCGCCATGGACCGAGTGGATCCCATACTCTTCTGCGAGGACGCGGCCCACCGCCCCCAGCACCCAGCTTTTCAGCTGCCCGTAGTAGGCGGTGTTGAAGAACACAATTGTATTCGTCCTGCGACTGTAATACGCCGCCTCGGGCTGCTCGGCCACCCCGCCCAGGGCGTAGACGGTGACCTGAGGCTCGCGCGGCGGAACCAGCCCCGTTGCGGCCTTCCACTCCTCCGGGCTGTACCAGTTATCACCCCAGAAATCTCGCAGGTGCAGAGAGTTGGTGGTGGCCCGCACGCGGACTCCGTGGATGACCACGTCGTTTCGAAACAGCGGTTCCTTTCCGGCCCGGCGCGTGATATGCCCGACGGCGGCGTCGACCAGGGCGTCCCGGCGGCCCTCGATGCGGTCAATGGATTTATCGTGGACGGCGGTCCGGGTCTTGGTCCTGGTAATCACGTTGCCCGCGCCAATGAGCGTACCCGGCCACTCGATGGCATCGGACGACGGCGCGGGCGGGAAGGTGTACGGATCGGACACGAAGACCTCCTGATGCGGTGACAACCGGATTTTCCTTTCGACGCAGCAGATGCGCCTCCTTGCCTCGTCCGATCGGGCCACGCGCCAGGTTACAGTCGCGTGACACTTCCGTGACAGACGCCGCACGGAGGGTGTAGAGTATACCTGTATGCCGTTCCTGTACCACCCGCTGGTGGTGCACTTTCCTGTGGCCCTGTGGTTGACCAGTTTCCTCTTTGACCTGCTGTTTGTCTTCAAGAAGGAATCATTTTTCTCGACGGTGTCGCGATACCTGATCGGCCTCGGGGTCCTGGCCGCCGGCGTCGCCATCGTGTCGGGGTTCGTCGATTACATTCCCCTGGTCCGGGAAGGGATCGGCCAGGCGTTCGTCGACCGGCACAATATCCACGGTCTGCTGGCCTACGCGACGACGGTGCTGTACGCGGGCCTGTTCGCCACGAGATGGCGCTGGCCGCGCATGCCGCGGCCGCTGTCGCTCAGCGGCGCCATCGTAGGGGCGGTGTTGATCAGCGCAACCGGATATCTCGGAGGCGAAATCCGGCGCGTCATGTAAAACGAAATTACGGGACTAGGGACTCGGGACGAGAAAAACTTCGGATGCCAGTCCCTAGTCCCCAGTCCCGCAGTTGAGAGGTGCACAAGTGTCGCAAAAGATCCTCGTGGTCGACGACGAGCCGCACATCGTCGAGCTGGTGAAATATAACCTGCTGCAAGAGGGCTACGATGTCCTGACCGCATACGACGGCAGCGAAGTTGTCGTGCGGTCGCGCCAGGAGCGACCGGACCTGATCATCCTCGATATCATGCTCCCCTACGTCGATGGGCTGGAGGTCTGCCGGCAGATCCGGCGGGAATCCTCCGTGCCCATCATCATGCTCACGGCCAAAGACGGTGAGCTGGCGCGGGTCGTTGGCCTGGAGATTGGCGCCGATGACTACGTCACGAAGCCGTTCTCGCCCCGGGAACTGGTGGCTCGGGTCCGCGCCATCCTCCGCCGCACGGCGCGGGATGTCACCCCCGGCGCACCGGAACCGCTGCATACCGGCAGCCTGACACTGGATTCGACCACGCATGAGGTCGTGCTGGATGGCCGGCAGGTCGATCTCACCGCGAAGGAATTCGAATTGCTGCAACTGCTGATGGGCCACCCCAACCGCGTGTTCACCCGCGACTTCCTGCTCGAGCATATCTGGGGTTATGACTATTACGGCAGCACACGCACGGTCGACATGCACATCAGCCGGTTGCGGGAAAAGATCGAAGACGATCCGGCGTCGCCGACGTACATCGTCACCGTGCGCGGCGTCGGCTACAAGTTACGCGGAGCGGAAGCCGGGAGCGGGAAACGGGAAGCGGGCATGACTGGAGCGCGGAATTAGCATGGACGAGTCACGAATCACGAGTCACAAGTCACGCCGATGATGCGCTCCATCCGATGGAAGCTCACATCATCCTACCTGCTGCTGGTGGTGCTGGTGCTGGTCATCGTCACGGCGTACGTCACTCAGGCCCTGCACCGGTCGTATGTGA
>VBAI01000196.1 GCA_005882295.1 Candidatus Segetimicrobium genomatis
CAGGCATCCCTTGGCATCATAAGGCGTGCTAGGCGCGACGACGCGAAGCCCCGGAACGTGCATAAATAGAGCCTGTAACGCCTGAGAATGCTGTGCTCCCTGCCCCCAGCTTCTGCCGATGACTGACCGTACGACGATTGGCACGGACACTGTACCGCCGTACATGTAACGGGCCTTCGCCGCAATGTTCACAATTTGGTTCATCGCGAGCATTACAAAGTCCATACGAATGTGCACATGAATCGGCCTCAGCCCCGCCATGGCGGCACCGATCGCCACGCCCGTCATCCCGTCTTCCGACAATGGGGTGTCAAACACCCGCTCAGGGCCGAACTTCTCGAGAAGCCCGCGCGTTGTCCCGTACACTGCCTTGAAATCGTCGACGCCGATCCCCAGCACAATCACGGAGGGATCCCTGGCCATCTCTTGCTTGGTGGCCTCGCGCACCGCCTCAGCGTAGGTCAGGATGCGCTCCACTGGGTCGCCTCCGCGAACACGTCGGTGTAGAGTTCTTCGTCCGGCGGGAAGGGGCTGCGTTCCGCAAATTCAAACGCTTCCCGGATTTCCGCTTCAACTTCCGCCTCGATGCGCTCTTGAATCTCGCGGACGAGGAGATCTCTGATTCGCTTCACCTGATCCTTGGCGAACCAAGGCTCAGCCTCCGTGATTGACCGGTAGCCCTTATCGAAATCGTCGTTAGGCCCCACGTGTTCTTTCCATCGGTAGGTCATGCACTCAAGGAAGCGCGGCCCAGATGTGCCCGCTCGGATGGCCTCGGCTGCGCGTTTGACCACGTCGTAAATACGAAGCACATCGTTGTCCTCTATCCGGTCGGCTGGAATCGCATAGGCACGCGCGCGTTCCACAATATTGCTCGCGGGCTGCCGCGCCAGCTGGTGTGAATGTATGGAATAGAAGTTGTTCTCACAGATGAAGATGAGAGGCAGCCGTTTCAGGGCGGCGAAGTTCAGGCTCTCCGAGAAAATGCCCTCGTCCACAGCCCCATCCCCGAAGAAACTAGCAACCACAGTTTCGCGGCGCTGCAGGCGCATCGCGTACGCATAACCCACCGCGTGCGGGATCGTCGTACCAACCACAGCCGAGGTACCCATGAATCCGGCGGCAGCATCCACCAAGTGCATGGACCCGCCTTTCCCCTTGGCGCACCCCGTGACTTTGCCGTAGAGTTCAGCGATCATCTTCTTCAGGTTCCCATGCTTGGCCAAGTACAGAGCGTGGCCTCGATAGGTGCCGAAGACCACATCGGTGGGTCGGAGGGCTTCGCACGCTCCCACCGCAACGGCCTCCTGGCCAATGGACAGATGCACAGGACTCTTGATCTTGTCCGAAGGGTAGATCTTGGCAACCTCCTCTTCCACCCGGCGGATCCTGAAGAGCGATCGATAGAACACTTCGTACATGGGTTCGTGCCTCTGTTCCATCAGGATGACAAGGGAACACCCGTCGGCGAGGCACGGGACAAACGCTCTCTCAGGTACCAGGCGTAGGTCGTCTGGAGCGCCTCCCTTAATGGGGTCTTGGGGCGCCAGCCAAGTTTCAGCAGCGGGCTGGAATCGAGAACCTTCACCGGCATGCCGTCCGGTCTGCTCGTATCGAACCGCAGAGCGCCAGGATATTCAACAACGTCTTTGATCACCTCCGCCACCTCTCCAATCGACATGGGCACACCACCCCCCAGGTTGATGGGCTCCGGGCCTTCATACCGCAGCATGACGAACAGGCAGGCGTCGGCCACATCGTCAGCATACACAAACTCCCGCCGTGGACGGCCAGTCCCCCAGATGTCGACAGCTGGCGTTCCCGTGATCTTCGCTTCGTGCATTCGCCCAACTAAAGCGGGCACGACGTGGGAGTCTTCCCGGCTAAAGTCGTCTCCGGGGCCGAACGCATCTGCCGGAATGCCGCTGAGGAACAGCGTGCCATGCTGTTGAGCATACGCTTGGCACAGGCCGATGCCGGCCAACTTCGCCATAGCGTAGGCCTCGTTCGTTGACTCCGGGCGCCCCGTCATCAACGACTCCACTCGCATGGGCTGGGAACAATCCCGAGGATAGACGCACGAGCTGGCCAGGTACAGTAGTTTCGTAATGCGATGGCGGTACGCACTGTGAATGACATGGGTCTCGGCGAGCAGGTTGTCCCGGATAAAGGTGGCAGGAAAACGCAGGTTGGCCTGAATGCCCCCGGATGGGCCGCCGACCATGAAAACGTACTCCGGTTGCGTGCGGGCAAAGAAAGCGTCGACAGCCGCCCCGTCAGTCAGGTCCGGCTCGCCATCTGTCACGCCGACGAGGTTAGTGTATCCATACCGTCTTAGGACTCGCACCAGGGCGGACCCGATAAGAGTGTCTTTCCCTGCAACGTAGATGCGAGCGCGCAGCTCCATGTCAGTGTCCTAACTGATGTCCCGGATCAATTCCTGAAACGTCGTAACCTTGTCGTTCGCCAAGACCTTTTCGTCCCCGGAATAGTCCTCCTCCGGATCGAAGAAGATGATCCGGCTGCCAGAAAATTCGAACCGAATCGGAACGTAGATGAGGCGATGCAACCGTTCGCGCACGCGGTGCTGGTCGCGGGGACGGACGAAGAGCAGCAGAAAGCCTCCACCGCCGGCACCCAGGAGTTTCCCTCCGATAGCACCAGCCGCTCGTGCTTCCTCGTACAGTTGCTCGACGAAATCGCTTGAGATCCTGGCGCTCAGGCTTCGCTTCACTAGCCACGCGTCGTGCAGCAGGAGGCCGAACCGTTCTAGATCATCCGCACCGTTGAGAATGCCAATGCCCTGGTCCACCATCTGGTACATCGCCTGCAAGGCCGTGTCTTTAGTCTCAAGGTTCTGTGCGTAGGTTCGTGCGACATCAGAAGCCGTGCGGTGTACACCGGTGAAAAACAACATTAAGTGGGCGTTAAGCTCAGTCATGCGTTCTAGCGATAGGGTCATCGGCCGGACCGTGACATCCCCGCTCCGGGGGAATGTGATGTGGTTGAATCCACCGTGGGCCGCCAGGACCTGGTCTTGGCAGCCTACTGCCTCCTTCAACAATTCCTGCTCGACGTAAATACTTTCAGATGACAACTGGCGCACAGTGGGGATCTGGCCCTTAAGAGCGTGCAGCGCATGGAGCAAGCCGACCGTGAAGGCAGAGCTCGATCCCATGCCACTGCGTGCAGGGAGATCGGCGTCATGATGAATCTCGACTCCCTTCCCAATGCTCAAGTATCGTAGGACTTCTCGCACCGCAGGATGCCGGATCTCCGCCACGTCCTGGCAATTCTCAATGAGAGAGTAGACGACGCGGATCTTGTGGGCAAAGAATGGGGGGAGGTAACGGCAAGAAATGTAGCAGTACTTGTTGATAGTCGTCGCCAGCACGGCCCCGCCATGTGCTCGAAACCAGGCTGGGTAGTCTGTACCCCCACCAAAGAACGAAATGCGGAATGGCGTACGGCTAATTATCATTGTTCTCCGTCCCGTCGCTGCTCAAAAAGGTCTCGCTCTAGGAGATAGCAGAGTAGATGCTCGATGACCAGGTGCGCTTCTTGGATGTGCTGCGGGTTGTCGCTGGGCACGGCAACCGCGATGTCCACCAATTCTTTCAAGCGCCCTCGTGTTCCCGTCAATGCCATGGTGTTCATCCCGATAGCGCGGGCAGCGACCACGGCCCGAATGACATTCGTCGAACTCCCGCTTGTGCTGATTCCAAGCAGCAAGTCCCCCGGCCGACCGAGGGCTTGAACCTGTCGCTCAAATACGCCGTCGAAACCGAAATCGTTGGCGAAGGCCGTGAGCACCGACGTGTCAGTCGTGAGTGCGATGGCCGGCAAAGCAGGACGTGGGAAGTCCACGGTGAGCCGATTCACGAGTTCCCCTGCCATGTGCTGACAGTCTGCCGCGCTCCCCCCGTTGCCGCATAGCAGAAGCTTCCCCTCCGCGCGGAACGTCTTGCTGATCAGCTCGGCGGCTGCAACTATCGTGCCCAGGCAGCGCTCCGCCACATCATGTTTCACCGCGGCGCTACCCAGCAGGTAATCCCGCGCTACCGTCGAGACCAAACCGCTACTCCGCCGCATCTTCGCCGTTCGTACGTCTTCTATACATTCTGAAATTGAGTACGGATCATCATCCGGTATCCCTTCAAGAGTTCCTGGATACCCTCATCCAGTGTCCGGCGTGCTTCGAAGCCCGCTTCACGCAGACGCTGGTTAGACACGATGTAGTTCCGCCGATCCGGGTCCGTGCCAATGTCGGAAAAGTGAATATAGAAGTTGGGAACATACTGCTTCACTCTTAGCGCTAGCTCCTCCTTGGAGAGGTTGGCCGAATCCAACCCTACGTTGTACGGCCGCCCTACCATGTGCTCCGCATGTTCGATGCAGTGGACAAAACAATCCGCGACATCGCGGATGTGGACATAGTTGCGCTTGAAATCCTTTTCAAAAATGACAATGTAACCATCTGTCACCGCAGCGTGGACAAAGTAATTCACGAGAAGGTCGATGCGCATCCGGGGAGACAAGCCAAACACCGTGGCCAGCCGCAGCGAAATACTGTCGGGTGTTTGCAATAGCACAGTCTCGGCTTCCACCTTGGTCCGACCGTACAACGAAATGGGTTCCAGTGGCGTGTCCTCGGTACAATATGACTCGTCAGTCCTGGTACCATATCCACTATTCGTGGTCGCAAAGACGACGAGTTGACGCGGGCTGCGCAGCTGGTTGAGCAAAGCGACAGCCTCAAAGTTGATCGCGCGTGCCAGCCAGGGGTCTCGATCACACGCTCGGGCACCGACGATCGCTGCCAGCGGGATCACCACGTCCACACTCTTCAGCAGGCGGCGGAGAAGCCTATCGTCTCGCACGTCTCCGAACACAAACTCGACTCCGGTGTGGGCGAGAAGATGGAATAGCGACTGCTGCCCATGCGTCAAGTTATCTACGATCGTGACTTGATAGCCTGCCTGCAAGAGGTGCTCACAAAGCACCGATCCCAAATAACCTGCACCGCCTGTTACAAGCACGTGGATGGACGCGATATCCGTGCCTCCTCCCCGTGTGCGAGGTCAACCGAAACGAATGAAGTATATTTGCTGTTTTCAGCACAGATTGGGGCTCCGCGTGTGTTCGACTCACATTTTTGAGATGTTCCCTATCCTCACGCTGACCCTTGAGATCAAGCCTAAGGACGACGGCTGACATCACCAAGTAATGGAGCCAACTTGAGGGAACTTGTTGAGTTCTTGCTCTAGTGTGTCCTTAATTCGTCCCAGGGTTGCGGGCGTCCTGGCTTCACCTCGCAGGACGAGGGCAGGCTGAGTGTTTGATGCACGGATCAGACCCCAACCGTCGCCGAACAGAACGCGAGCGCCATCGACGTCGACAACCTCATAGGCACGCTTGAAATCTTCCGTTACTTGTCGGACGATGTCGAATTTCACCTGGTCGGGACAGTCGACGCGTACTTCTGGCGTGACATGGTAATGTGGGACGTCAGCGAGTAGTTTGGACAACATATCT
This sequence comes from Candidatus Segetimicrobium genomatis, assembly GCA_005882295.1. GTDB lineage: Bacteria > Sysuimicrobiota > Sysuimicrobiia > Sysuimicrobiales > Kaftiobacteriaceae > Telluricultor. The sequence continues at coordinate 5,536 of VBAI01000196.1, forward strand.
T
>VBAI01000071.1 GCA_005882295.1 Candidatus Segetimicrobium genomatis
CGAGCCGGCGCCACGTCGCCAGCCGAACTCATCCGGGAGCTGTTCAACTGAAACTGACGGAGTCGCGGCGTCACGTTGTCGCGGTCTCAAGGCAGGATCTCGCGACTACGCGCCTACGCGATTACGTGACAGCGGTAAGTTGGGCCGTCGACGCGCGTTACGCGTGTTGAGAGGATAGCGCCGCCCGTTCGACTCCGCTCAGGGCGGCCTGAGTGAGCGGAGCGAGTCGAAGGCCGGGCCTGTAGCTCAGGGGGAGAGCGCCCGCTTGGCGTGCGGGAGGTCGCGGGTTCAATTCCCGCCAGGTCCACCATGCACCACTCGCTCGCTCGGGCGCATGCGCGTGGTTCAGGGTGGCGCTATCAACCGGGGTGGTACCACGGAGACCGCTTTCGTCCCCAACGGACGGAGGCGGCTGTTTTTTGTAATGAAAGGCGTCTACTTGGTCTACTTAGTCTACTTGGTCTTCCTGGTCTACATGCTCTGACTGATGCCGGCGGCTGCCGGTGGCAGTAGCTGGTAGACTAAGTAGACTAAGAAGACTAAGTAGACCAAGTAGACCAAGTAGACCAAGTAGACCAAGAAGACTTAAGAAGACGCAGTTGAGGTTTGGGAGGCGCGCGATGAATTCTGGCGAGTACATCTGGTTCAACGGGAAGCTGGTGCCGGCCGCTGAGGCCAAGGTGTCGGTGATGGCGCAGGCGCTCCACTACGGGACGAGCGTCTTCGAGGGGATCCGGGCCTACGCCACCCCCCGAGGGCCGGCGATCTTTTGCCTGACTCCACACGTCCGGCGGATGTTCGACTCGTGCAAGATCTTCCGCATGGACCTGCCTCAGACGCCGGCGCAACTCAGCGACGCGATCATGGAGACGGTGCGCGCCAACACGTTCGAGGAGTGCTACATCCGGCCGATCGTGTTCCGCGGGGCGGGTTCGTTCAGCCTGGACCCGCGGAAGTCACCGATCGAGGTCGCGGTGATCACCATCGAGTGGGGACGCTACCTCGGTCCGGAGGCCATCGAGCAGGGCGTGGACGTGATGGTCAGCTCCTGGCGGCGCATGGCGCCCGACACCGGCGCGCCGATGGGCAAGATCGGCGGGCAGTATGTCACATCGCAGTTGATCACCATGGAAGCCGCCGACCTCGGGTACGCGGAAGGCATCGCCCTGGATGCGTTCGGATTTATCAGCGAGGGCAGCGGCGAGAACGTCTTCGTGGTCAAGAACGGGGAGGTCTACACGCCCCCGCTGACCAGCGCCATTCTGCCGGGGGTCACCCGGGGGGTGATCCTGACCCTGTGCCAGGACCTGGGGATTCCGGTGCGCGAACAACCGCTGCTGCGAGATTTCCTGTACGTGGCCGACGAGGTGTTCTTCACGGGGACCGCGGCGGAGGTCACCCCGATCCGGTCGGTAGATCGCATCCGCATCGGGAGCGGCCGGGGACCGATCACGAAGCGAATCCAGGAGGAGTTTTTTGGGATCACGGAAGGGCGCAAGCCCGACCGGCATGATTGGCTAACGTATGTCAATGTAAAAAAATCCGTTGAATCTATGGAATCAACAGCTAGAACCTAGGGAGACCGATTAGATCTGATGGTCCGTTATGATCCGGTGACAATTGAGGCAAAGTGGCAGACTCGCTGGGAGAAGGACCGCCTGTACGAGGCCCGGGACTTCGACGCGCGGCGGAAGTACTACTTCCTGACGATGTACCCGTATCCGTCCGGCGATCTGCACATCGGCCACTGGTACGCCATGGCCCCCTCCGACGCCGCTGCGCGCCTGTGGCGCATGCGGGGCTACAACGTCCTGTTTCCCATTGGCTTTGATGCATTCGGGCTGCCGGCGGAGAATGCCGCGATTCAGCACGGCATCCACCCGTATCAATGGACGATGGAGAACATCGCCCGCATGCGCCGCCAGCTGCGGTCCATGGGTGCGATGTGGGAATGGTCGCGCGAGGTCGTCACCTGCGATCCGGAGTACTACGTCTGGAACCAGTGGTTCTTCCTGAAGATGTACGAGCGCGGCCTGGCGTACCGCGCGCTGGCGCCGGTGGACTGGTGTCCGAAGGATCACACCACGCTGGCGCGTGAGCAGGTTGTCGGCGACGAACGCGTCTGTGAGCGCTGCGGCACGCCCGTGATCAAGAAGAATCTGGAGCAGTGGTTCTTGAAGATCACGGCGTACGCCGACGAGCTGCTGGATTTTTCCGGCATCGAGTGGCCGGAACGCGTCCGAACGCTCCAGACAAACTGGATTGGGAGGAGTGTCGGCGTCGAGTTCGAGTTGACGGTGCAGGACCATCCGGGGGTCTCGTTCCGTGTCTTCACGACGCGGCCGGACACCGTCTACGGCATGACCTTTGCCGTCCTGGCCCCGGAGCACCCGCTGGTGGACCGGTTGACGGCTCCGGAGCGCCGCGCCGAGGTGGAGGCCTACAAGTTCAAGGCCGCGCGTCAGTCTGATATCGAGCGGTTGTCCACCGAGAAGGAGCGCGACGGAGTCGCCATCGGGGCGTTCGCGATTAATCCGATGAATGGGGATCGGGTCCCCATCTTCGTCGCGGACTACGTGCTGCTGACCTATGGCACGGGCGCCATTCAGGGTGTGCCGGCCCACGACGCGCGCGACTTCGACTTTGCCAGGAAATACCGCCTGCCCATTACCGTCGTTGTCGCGCCGCCCGGGTGGGACGGCCGGCCGCTGCCGGAGGCGTACCTGGAGGAGGGCATCATGGCGAACTCCGGGCCCTTCACCGGTCTGCCCTCCCGCGAAGGGTGGGAACGGATCGCCGACGACCTGCAGCGCCGCGGCGTCGGCCAGCGCAAGGCGAATTATCGCCTGCACGACTGGCTGATCAGCCGGCAGCGCTACTGGGGCACGCCGATCCCCATGATCTTCTGCCCCCGGTGTGGGACGGTGCCGGTGCCGGAATCGGACCTTCCGGTGCGCCTGCCGGAAGACGCCGAGTTCCTGCCCACAGGCGAGTCACCGCTGAAGCTGCACGAGAGATTCCGGCGGACGCGCTGCCCGCAATGCGGCGGTGAGGCGGAGCGGGAGACGGATACGATGGACACGTTCATCGACTCGTCCTGGTACCAGTACCGGTACGTCAGCCCCCGCGACGCCCAGCGCCCCTTTGATCCGCAGGCAGGCCGGTACTGGCTGCCGGTCGACCAGTACACCGGCGGCGTGGAGCACGCCGTGATGCACCTGCTGTACACGCGCTTCTGGACGAAAGTGATGCGGGACATGGGACTGGTGAGTTTCAGCGAGCCCATGCTGCGTCTGTTCAACCAGGGCGTCATCCTGGGCGAAGACGGCGAGAAGATGAGCAAATCGCGCGGCAACGTGGTGAATCCCGACGAGTATGTCAACTCGGTGGGCGCCGACACGGTGCGGGCGTACCTAATGTTCATCGGGCCCTGGGAAGGGGGCGGTCCCTGGAACAGCCGTGGCATCGAAGGTGTGCACCGGTTCCTGCAGCGGGTCTGGAACGTGGTCCACGAAACCAACGGGAACCCCCACGCCCGCTCCGCGGGCTCGGGGCGGAGTGCGGGAACGGGGGAACGGGGGAACGCGGACCCACAACCAGCCTCCAGGGGCGGATCGCGATCCCGCGATAACCGTGAGTTGGCTCACTGGACGCACAAGACCATCAAGAAGGTCACCGATGATCTGGAGGGGTTTCACTTCAACACGGCCATCGCCGCGCTGATGGAATACGTGAACTACCTGACCAGGGTGAAGAGCGCGCAGGCGGGATCGCGCGCGTGGCAGGAGGCGAGGCGGTCGCTGATTCTGTTGCTGGCCCCTATGACTCCCCACATCGCGGAGGAACTGTGGGAGTCGATGGGTGAGCCATACAGCGTTCATCATCAGCAGTGGCCATCCTATGACGCGACTCTGGCCCGCGCGGAACTGGCGACCCTGGTGCTGCAGGTGGATGGGAAGGTCCGCGATCGGGTTCAGGTCCCGGCCGGGCTGACCGATGCCGACGCAAAGTCGCTGGCGCTGAGCAACGAGAAGGTGCGAAAGTTTATGGACGGCAGGCAGGTGGCCGACGTGGTGGTGGTGCCGGGGAGACTGGTGAATGTGGTAACCAAGTGATCCGAACAAGGCCAACGCGCGGGCATGGCGAACATACCATTGTGGGCAAAATAGCACGGCGAGGGATAGCGCTCATGGACGACAAGGCCAAAGCCGGGGTTGGGAAGGTCACGAACTTGGAATACTCTGCCGCATCCGACGCAGGAACGCGGATCGAATTGAAAATTCCTGGCCGCCCCGATTACGTGGTCGTGGTGCGGCTGACGGCCGCCGCCGTCGCCGGCCGGATGGGATTATCCTACGACGATATCGAGGATCTCAAGGTGGCGGTAGGTGAAGCCTGCTCGGCCGCGATCCTGACGGGAGCGCCGGCGGTGGGCGTGTCATTCATAATCGCCAAAGACCGGCTCGAAGTCCAGATCACCCACCGGGCGGCAAAGAGCGCGCGGTCGCCGGACACTGAACTGAACCGGCTACTGATGCAGGTCTTGATGGATGAGGTAGAGACCCGCGCCCATGGGACCGAGCATGTGACACGGATGGTGAAACGGATCGCCCGGTGATGCATGCCACGACGTCCGCGACAGAAACGGCCGAGTAAGGCCGTTCTACGCGATCAGCTGACGCAATTCCACGAAACCAGGGATCCGAAGCTACGCGATGAGCTCATCCTCGCGTACTCGGATCTTGCAGCCTATTTGGCCCGCAAATTCGGCAACCGCGGGGAACCGGTGGAGGACCTGATCCAGGTCGCCAGCATCGGCCTGTTGAAGGCTATTGACCGCTTCGACCCCGCGCGCGGGACCGAGTTTACCACCTACGCCACCGCCACGGTCGTCGGTGAGATCAAGCGGCACTTCCGCGACAAGTTCTGGGCCATCCGCGTCCCGCGCCGTCTGCGGGAGCTCAACAACTCGTTGATGAAAGCGGTCGAAACGCTGGCCCAGCAGATCGGTCGCTCCCCGACGATTCCTGAGATTGTGGACGCCACCGGGGTGCCGTTCGAGGAAGTGGTGGAGGCGTTCGAATTGGGCCACGCCTACAGCCCGATTTCGCTGGATGCCGAGGGCGATGAGGAACACGGCGCGCTGGCCAGCAGCCTGGGGGAGGAGGATCCTGCGCTCGCCCGTCTGGAAGTCCGGCACACGCTGGAAGGAGCGCTGCAACGCCTGCCCGAACGGCTGCGCGAAGTGATACGCCTGCGCTATTACGAGAGTCTCTCGCAGGCCGACATCGCCACCCGCCTTGGGATCTCCCAGATCCACGTGTCGCGGATCCAGCGTGAGGCACTGCGACGGCTGCGGTCGTTGATCGAAGCGTAGCTAGGTGCGCTTGGGGGGGACCGCGACGATCCAGCTCCGGGCCGTGTTCACGGCCTCTGTTTCCGTGCGAAAAATCGGGAAGACGCGGTGCAGCCCTGTAATCGTGAAGATTTTCTCAATCTGCGGCTGATCGTACACCAACCCAAGATTGCCACCAGCCTCCCGGGCCTGCTTCTGCGCGGTCGTCAAGACGGACAGCGCCGTACTGTCGAGATACGTGGTGCGCAGTAAGTTCACCACCAACGATGCCCGTCCCGTGGTGAGGGCAGTCTGGATGGCAGCCTTGAGCTTGGGCGAGGTATAGATATCGAGTTCCCCCGCGACTTCGAGGATGGACACGCCATCGAGTGTTCGGGTCTTCAGCTGTACGTCCATGATTTTACCTTCCTCCCATTGGTGACAGGTGGACACCCGCCCATGTCTACCGAGACCCGCGAGCCGGGCGAGACAAGGAGCGTAGCGAAAGTTTCGATAATGACGCGGCGCGGGCCGATGGGCCTAGTGACCAATCCCCTTATTATGTAACCAGGATTCTCTCCATAAGTAAAGCCTTCTGTTCTAGGGTCCTGTGGGGGCCCGGAGCTTTCTCCTGTATTGATCGGATGTATTGATCGGAACTTCACCCAAGCCTGCCTGACCTGCATGGTATAGTAGGGGCGGTTGCGGGGGCGAGGCGCTGGTGTGAGGTGGAACCGCCAGGAGCAGCTGGTGGTGGCGCTGGCGATTGCAGCCGCGGTTGTGGCGGGTGGGTTGCTCCTGGTACTACGCCGGCCGTCCCCACCTGTGCGGTTTGTCGAGCCGCCCCTTCCGGCCGAGCTTGTGGTACAGGTGGACGGCGAAGTGGCTCGGCCCGGTCTGTACCGTGTGACTCACGGGTCACGCGTGGAGGACGCGATCCAGGGCGCAGGGGGAGCCACAGCTCAGGCCGATCTCAGCGCGGTCAATCGTGCGCGGGTGCTGCGCGATGGAGACCGGGTGACCGTTCCTGCCCTCCTTCCTGCATCCCCCACCGGCGGGTCGCCCCGCCGCGTGCTGGACATCAACACCGCGACGGCCGCCGACCTTGAGGCGCTACCGGGCATCGGCCCGGTGCTGGCCGGACGGATCATCGCATACCGCACCCGTCACGGTCCATTCCAGCGGCTGGAGGAACTGCTGCAGGTCGAAGGAATCGGACCGAGACTGCTGCAACAGCTCCGATCTGCACTCATCGTGCCGTGAGGGGAACTGAACCGTTCCGTCCTGCGTAAGCAAGAGATCGGGGGCGGGGCGATCCGGAGCCCAGGGTGACCCGGTCCAAGACCTCGCCCCGCTACAGTCGAGATGAAATCGCCGCGTTCGAGGCGCTAGTGGCCCGCTATGGGCAACGTGTGTACACCATGGCGTACCGTATGGCCGGCAACGATGCTGACGCGAAAGATCTCGCCCAGGAGGCATTCCTGCGGGTGTTCCGCGCCCTGCGGTCGATCGATCCCTCCTCGCACCTGGACAGCTGGTTGTATCGGATCGTCACCAACCTGTTCATTGACATGTTGCGGCGGCGCCCGCGAGTCAGGATCGAGTCTCTCGATGAGCCGGTGCGGACGCAGCGCGGGGGCGACGTGGTGCGGGAGATCGCGGACGATCACGCCGGGCCCGAGGCCGGCGTGGTGGATGCGCAGATGGAGTCGGAGATCCAGTACGCGCTGGTGGCGCTTCATCCCGACCTGCGCGCCGTGGTGATGTTAAGCGACATCGAGGGCTACGCCTACGAGGAAATTGCGGAGACGCTGGGAGTGCCCGTGGGGACGGTGAAGTCGCGTCTGCACCGGGCCCGCAAGACACTACAGGCCAGGCTCGGCCACCTGGCTCCCGACCGCCTGAGGAACATCCCATGACCCACGCCCGGTTGCAGCACCAGCTTTCCGCCTACCTCGACGGCGAGCTCACTCCCGCCGACGCCGACGAAATCCGGACCCACCTGGTGGGATGCGCAGCCTGCCGGGAAACCCTCTCGCGCCTGCAGCACGTAAAATCGCTTCTGCAGCGGCTGCCTGAGCGCCCCGTGCCCGAGGAGTTGTGGGCGACGATCCGCCCACGCATCGGGACGCCTGCGACGCCGGTCCCCGCACCACTTCGCGAGGGGGTGCGCGCCGTGTTCCGGCGGCCGGCCCTGGCGCTCGCCGGTGCCGTGCTCATCGTCGCGCTCGTTGCCGTCCCGCTGATCCGCGGCCGCATCGAGCGGATCCGCGCGGGGGAGATCGGTGCGGACTTCTTTGTCCGCGAGCACGCGCTACTGTCCAGTGAGGATCCATTCTCCGACCGCGCCTACCTGGGGTTGCTGGTCGGCGACGCCAACCTTGCGCTGGCCGGGACGCCGCGCGAGGAAAGCCGCGAGGAACGATGAGCCGCAGAGGTCTGCCCACGCTCTGGCTGGTGGCCGCGCTGGCGGTGCCCGGCCTCGGCGCGCCCGCCCGCCTCCCGATCCCGGCGGTGGATGCCGTTGTCGCCGCGATGCTGGGGGCGCCTGCCCTGGTGGATTATGAGGGGACGAAGGTCCTCAACGCCGTACGGGGCGACCGCGCCGAAACGGTCACGGCCCTGGAATCCTACAAACGGCTGGGGAAGCTGCGGGTGGAATACCTTTCCCCTGAATCGGTGAGCGGCCGGCTGATCGTCGACGATGGGGCGTCATCCTGGCAGTACGAGCCCTCCTATCATCTTGTGATCCGAGGTCCATCATTCGTCCGCCCCCCGGGGAACGCCCCCCAGGCGCGGGATGTCCTGCGAGGATCTCTGGCGGCCGTGCTCGGGGTTGAGGAGGTCATCGGGCGGCAGACGATCGTCGTGGCGATGGAGCCGCGGGCCGGGGGAGCCAGCCGCCGATACTGGGTGGATCAGGCAACCGGCGTGGTGCTGCGCATGGAGGAGCGCGACGCCACCGGGGAGGTGGTGTTCACCAGCTTCTTTACGAGGATCAGCTTCGGGCTGAACCTCCCGCCCGCGCTGTTCCGGTTCCATCTGCCGGCAGGGGCACGGATCATCTCCCTGTTCCTCTCCGGCGATCCCGTCGCCTCGCCCCAGGCACTACGCCGGCAGGCGCGGTTCGGGAGCGTCGTGCCCGCATCTCTCCCGTACGGCTACCGCTTCCGCGATGGGGCCATCTCGCAGTATGGTGCGCTCGTCACCTCGGCGGCGACATACACCGACGGCGTGCGCACGCTGACGGTGTTTCAGACTCCCTCGTCGAAGATGGCGTTCCCGCGCGTGGGGGTGCCTGTCACGCTTGAGTCCACCGACGCGCAGCTGCTGGACCTGGGGTACGTCCGGGTTCTGATCTGGCAGTGGCGGGGAATCACCTACGCGCTGGTAGGCAGCAGTCTGCCAGGATCCGCGTTCGTCCTGCTTGCGGATGAAATCAACCACTGAAACAAACCGACGGGAAGGCGGGATCCCCCACGCCGGCGTCGCCGGCTCGGGGCGGAGCGCGGGAACAGGGGAACGCGACAAGGACTTGAAACTATGTTTGCAATCGGGGATCGCGTTCCCGCGTTCCCCCGTTCCCGTACGTTGGGAGGTCCAGCGTGCATCTGCGCGAGTTCCAGCAGCGCATTGAAGTCATCTATGGTCCCCGCGACCGCCAGCGGGGCAAGGACGGTACCTTCCGCTGGCTGGTCGAGGAAGTCGGCGAGCTCGCGCGGGCCATGCGTGACGGTGACCGCCAAGCCGCGCACGTGGAGATCTCGGACGTGCTGGCCTGGACGGTCAGTGTCGCCTCCCTGTGCGGCGTGGATGTCGAGCAGGCCGCCTCACGCTACGCGCGGGTCTGCCCCAAATGTCATCACACTCCCTGCGGGTGTGCGCCCGAACCCCGTTCGAACCGGCGAGCCCGTCGCAGGCAGACCGCAACGTCGTCACGCCGGTTGGGACGGGGCGAGCCGCCGGCCTGACCCGCACCGGCCCCCCTGCGCTGATGGCCCCGAGTTTCGCGCGTCCACCCGTCGCCGCTGTGGTGCACCAGGAGGCGGCCGTTGTGGATCTGCACAACGATGTCCTGCTGGAGGCGGCGGCCAAGCGGGACATCACCGTGCGCTCTTCCACCGGGCACTCCGACCTGCCCCGTTTGCGTGAGGGCGGGGTCGATGTGCAGTGCTTTGCGCTGTTTGTGCATCCCAAAGACGCTGGGCATGGGTTCGAGCGGGTCATGGAATTGCTCGATGCGTTTGACCGGCTGGCGGCCGCCAACCACGCCGTCTTGGGATCGGCCACATCGGTGGCGGAGATCGCCCGCCTGCAGCAGGCCGGACGGCTGGCCGCGGTGCTTGCGATTGAGAATGGATCGGCGCTGGGGGGCGACGTCGATCACCTCGACGCCGTATATCAGCGTGGCGTGCGGATGATGAGCCTGACATGGAACAATAGCAACGGGTTGGCCGATGGGGCGATGGAGTCGCGACACGGCGGGCTGACACCACTGGGCCGGCAGGTCTTGACCAGAATGCAGCAGTTGGGGATGATCGTCGATGTCTCGCACCTGTCGGCGAAGAGCTTTTGGGATGTCCTGGCGGCGACACAGGGGCCCATTGTGGCCACGCACTCAAACGCGGCCGCGCTCACTCCGCACCCGCGCAACCTGGATGATGAGCAGCTGCGCGCGCTGGCACGGCGCGGAGGCGTCGCGGGGGTCAACTTCTACCCCACGTTCACCGGCGGGCCGGCGTTGGCACGCATCCTCGATCACATCGCGTACATGATCAAGGTCATGGGACCGGACCATGTGGCCTTGGGGTCCGACTTCGACGGCTTTGGCGGCCGGGTGAGCGATCTGGAGGACGTGGCCTATCTTCCAAACCTCACGGCAGGGCTGCTGGACCGCGGGTATGACGCCAAGACCATCACGAGAATTCTCGGCGGGAATGCACTGCGCGTCTTTCGAGAGATCTGGGGACGGTGATGACGGCGAACGAACGGGAACGCGGGATCGCGGGAACACGGGAACGCGTCACCAGCGCATGACACATCTCGGTTGTTTCGCGTTCCCCCGCTTCGCCGCGAGCGAAGCGTGGCGGTTCCCGCGTTCCCCAGTTCCCGTCAGTTATGGTTTGTCGGCTCCTTTGATCGCGAGAATCGCCTCTCTTACGATGGTCGCCGCCAACACGGCCGTCCGTCCCGAGGGATCGTAGGGGGGCGAGACTTCCACCAGATCCAGTCCCGCCACCTGCAGCAGACCCAGCCGCCGCACGAAGCCCAGGAGATCCTGAGCGCGGAGGCCTTCGGGTTCGGGATTCCCCGTCCCCGGGGCGTCCGCCGGGTCGATCGCGTCCATGTCGATCGTGACGTACACCGGCCGTTGCTCGAGCCAGGACCAGATCGAGCCGGGGATATCCAGTCTGGGCGTCCGATACCTGAACTGCTGGGCGATCGCGAACTCCTCGCGGGTCCCGGCGCGCACGCCGGCTTGAATCATCTGCGTGGGTGCGACCACGTCGAGTACTCGCCGCATCACGGTGGCGTGAGAGACGCGCCGGTCCTCATAGGTATCGCGGAGGTCGGTGTGGGCATCCACCTGGACGACGGCCAGATCGGGGTGGCGCTGCTGCAACGCCAGGACAGCGCCAAGCGTAATGGTATGTTCGCCGCCCAGCAGGAGGGGAAGCGTCGCGTCCAGGGCGCGGATGCGATCCCGGACGGCGTCGACCAACTGCTCAGGCGTACACCCGGCGACATCGAGGTCGCCGAGATCGGCGTACGTCACGTCGTCAAGGTCGCGCCGCAACACCGGGCTGTAGGTTTCGATGCTTTGTGATGCCCAGCGGATGGCAGCGGGCGCCTGGCGACTCCCCGCCCGGAATGTTGAGGTGGCATCGAAGGGGACGCCGAGGATGGTGACTGCCGGACGAGCCGCCGGACGGGAGCCCAGGAAGGCCATCGTCAGGGGAGTGGGGGGAGCCGTAGGGCGGTGGCATGCGTCGGGGGGCCGTAGAAACGGGTCGGAATTGCGGCCAGGCGGTGGGTGATCGTTTCGTCGGTCACCCGCCTCGGGTCGTGTCGCTTGCTTCCGTACGAGAAACTCCACAAGACGCCGGGGTAGGCGGGCACCGGTGTCCAGTAGGTGCCGACGACTGGGAAGGCGGTCCCCAGATGGCGGCGCACCATCTCGGTGAGGTCCCGCTGATAGAGCAGCGACCCACTCTGCGCCACCAGGAGCCCGTCGTCGGTGAGGCGTGCGGCGCAGGCGGCATAGAATTCCGGAGAGAAGAGCGCGAGGCCGGGCCCTTTCGGGTCGGTAGAATCTACCAGGATAATATCGAACCGCTCCCGCGATGCCCGCACGTAGGCGATGCCGTCCTCGATCAACAGGTGCGTCCGCGGATCATCAAACGCTTCGCCGCTGATGCCGGGCAGGAAGCGCCGGCAGACGTCGACCACGTCCCGGTCAATCTCCACCATAGTCACGTGCTGGAGGGGATGCTTGAGAGACTCCTCCAGCGTGCCCCCGTCGCCGCCACCGATGATCAGGGCGCGCTGCGGCGCTGGGTGAGTGATCAGCGGCAGGTGCGCGAGCATTTCATGATAGGCGTACTCGTCCCGCTCAGTGGTCTGGATCGCATCGTCGAGGATCAGCATGCGGCCGAACAACCTGCTGGTCGCCACCTGAATATGCTGGAACGCGGACCGGCCTGGCCTGGGCAAGCCCGGGTCCTACGAGATCGGAAATCCACTCCATACGAACCTCCTAAGGCCAGAAGACTGCGGCCGCGATCGCACAGCCGATGCGCTGCACGACATGCTCAGTGACGGCCACACGGATCTCACCCAGGGGGAGATCCCGCACCGCCAGCGCTTCCTCGACCATCTTGCGGACGATCCCCTCCGCGTTCTCTGCCGTTCCGGTGTGCTCGTACTCCATGATCACCCCGTAACTCCCCCGGGAAAATCCCAGGCCGACCGCGGCCGCGATCCGCTCGCCGGGCGTGTGGCTGGCGATGCGCGCGTACACCGCAGGTACGAGCGTCCCGGGGACGAACGTGGGGATGGCGACGACCTCGATGCCGGCGGGCAGGATGCTGGTCACGCGGAGGAAGTTCAGATTGGCGATGCCCGCGTCCATGAGCGCGCAATCGAACGCCGTCAGCTCGGTGCGTCCCTCGCCGCTGCCGGCCACGATCGAGATCGCTTTGGGCCGCTCCCACATGCAGGATTCACCTCCGCCCCCAGGCAAAGTCGAGTTGATGAACGCGGCCGCATTTCTATTCCATCCACCGCTGACTGCTCCTGCCCTGGACGCCAGTGGGCGCCCCGCGTAACTATGGGAGGCGCGATGGGGGCACAGTGATGCTAGTGCCGTACCAACTTGATAGTGAGACCTGCCTTCTGAGCGATTCGAAAGGTTACTAAGAAAGGCACATGTGGCAAATCAAGTTGGTACGGCACTAGACGTGGAAAGGACCGGATCCTGATGCGACATGTCCCATGGCTCCTCGCGCTCATCGTTGCGGCGGCGGCCTGGCCGGCGCTGCCCGCCGCTGCGCCGGGCGCACCCCCCGTCCCGGTTGGGTTCCGCGCGGCGGAGGGCGCTGACTTCGGCGCCCTGCGCGACGCCGGCGCCACGGCGGTCAAGCTGGTGGTCAACTGGTCGGAGATTGAGACGCGGCAGGGCACCTGGCAGTGGGGAGCCCTGGACGATGCGGTGAGCGCCGCGGTGAGCGCAGGGCTCCGGGTCATCCTGGTCCTGTCGTATACCCCCAAGTGGGCGTCGCAGGCCAGCGGCGCCGAGCTGCTCGATCCAGGGATCTACGCGCGCCAGCCAGCGAAGCAGCTTGCCGACTGGGAAGCCTTCGTCACCGCCACTTCGTCGCGGTTCAGAGACCGCGTCAGAGACTGGCAGATCTGGACGGCGCGCAGCCTGCCGCTGTTCCGGGGCACAACGCGCGAATATGTCGAACTGCTCCGGTCGGCGCGCGTGGTCATCAAGGCGGCCGATCCCTCCGCGCGCATCGTGCTCTCGACGCCATATGGTATCGATCTGCCTGATCTCCGTCGCATGGTGACCGATGCGTTTGATGACTTCGACGTGGTCTCGCTGGCGCCGCGCGGGATCTCCCCCGACGCCTTGTTACGGCCGCTGGGCGTGCTCCGGGAACGGCTGCTGCCGCGGGGGACGAAGTCGCTGTGGATCGAGTGGGATCCCTTCTCGTTCGGGCAGCGCGCCAGCTGGCCGGGCCAGCTGGTCAAGCTGCAGGCCGAGGCGAAAGCGTTCGGCATCGACTACGTCTTCTGGGTCGCAGAGGGGACGGCCATCACACGGATCGTTCTGGACACGCTGGGGACACAGATCGGCCGCCGGCCGTTTGCCGGATACCTCACCCGGCAGCGTGCCCTGCTGTTGGTCTTCGGCGACACTGACGCTGCGGCTGTGGTCTGGACCGCGTCAAGTGATATGCCCCTCACCGTCGAGGGAAGCCCGGTGAAAGCATACACACCGACCGGGGATGCCCGCGCGGTGGCAGCAGACGCCGAGAAGTCCACGCTCACGGTGGGCAACGAGCCGCTGCTCCTCACCGGTATCGGCAACGCGGTCCTGCTGGAGGCCAAGCAGGCCGGTCAGGCCGGTGCGTTTCCTGTGCTGCCCGCCGCCACCGACTACAGACAGGCAGGGGACGTCTCGGCCCGCCTGGGCCGGACGAACACGGAGCTCGGCCTGTACAACGCCCCCTTCCGCGAGTGGCGCAACGATGCCAATGAAGTGGTTGACGCGGACGGCGGCGAGGCGCTGCGGACCAATGGGGCTCGGGAGCGAATCTACGCGCACTTTGACGTGGACGACACCTTCCTCTATTTCGTCGACGGGAGGAGCCTGGTCGAGATCACCGTGGAAGTCCGGGGCGCCTCGGCGGCGGAGCAGCTCGGGTTCAACCTGTGGTACGACTCGATGAGCGGCTACCGCTTTACGCCGTGGCAGTGGGTCCAGGTCTCCCCTGGGTGGGTCTCGTACACTGTCCGCATCGGCGACGCGGCATTTGCAAACACCTGGGGATGGGATTTCGCCATCAACGCGGCCGGGAACCGCACCGAAGAGCTCGTGATCAGAAGCGTGACGGTGAGGAAAGTTGCCCCCTAAACGGCCGGAAACAGGAAACGGGCAACGGGAAGCAACGACCAGCAACGTTTACTGTTTCCCGATTCCCGTTTCCCGCTTCCGTCATTCAGGTTGGGAAGGAAGTCGCACGTCCTCGCCCCGAAGCATCTTCTTCCAGCCCATTGTGGTCACTTGCGGAGGGAGGAAGAACGATGCACACGGATGCGCGCGTCAATGCGGCATGCGCGGCGTTCATCATCATCCTGGCGCTCCAGGCCGCCGGGTCCGCGCCGGCCATCGCCCAGCAGGCCATCCCAGCGTCCATCAAGGTGGGCGCACTCTTTGACACCACCGGTCCGACATCTGACGTGGGCGTGGATTACTCCAGGGGTGTACTGGACCACGCGCGGTACATCAACGAGGTCGAGGGCGGCGTTCGGAGCAAAGTAAAGATCGACCTGGTGTGGTCCGACTACGGCTATAGGATTCCAGACGCGCTCTCCCTGTACCGCAAGTACCGCGATGTCGACCAGGTCAACGCCATCGTCGGCTGGGGTACGGGCGATACCGAGGCCCTCAAGGAGACCATCAGCCAGGACCAGATTCCGTACATTTCGGCCAGCTACTCGTCTCACCTCGATGATCCCGCGAAGACGCCGTACAACTTCTACCCGGTCTCAAGCTATTCGGATCAGATCCGCGCCGTCCTGAAGTACCTCAGGGACGTCGCCGCGCAGGAGGGGATCAGCAAACCCAAGATCGTGTTTCTGTATCCTGATCACCCGTACGGACGCGCGCCGATTCCCGCGGGCAAGGCCTACGCCCAGGAGCTCGGGTTTGTGGTGGGGACCGATCAGATCGTGGCGCTGGCGGCGCTGGAGGCGCGGTCCCAGGTCGCGGCCGTCAAGGCGTTCGGCGCCGACTTTGCCTGGATCGGCGGGACGACCAACTCGGCGTCGGTCATCGTCCGCGATGCGCGAGCCGCCGGACTGACCACGCGGTTCGCGGTCAACGTCTGGGGGTTCGATGAGAACATGATCAAGCTCATCGGCAAAGACGCGGACGGTGTGATCGCCACCACCCCTCATGTCTACTACGGCGAACCGTCGGCCGGGATGACCAAGATCTTTGACGCCCTGCGGCGCTTCTACAACAAGCAGCCCGAGTTCACCTGGGGGACCACCCAGACTCCATTCATCGCTTCTTACATCCGGGGCTGGCTCAACGTCTACCTGCTCAAGAAAGGCCTGGAGATCATCGTCGACAACTGGAGCACGTACTCCAGGCTCGGCGGCTTCAGCGGGCCATCCGTCCGGTCGGCGCTGGAGACGTTGAGGAACTGGGATCCGGACGGTCTGGCGCCGGTGGTGACGCTGGCCCGCGACGATCACCGGCCGTCGACCACGACCCGCATTGTCACGGTGCGGGATGGACGGATCACGGTCGTGAAATCGGTGACCGTCGAGCGGCGGAAGGACTGGCTGGGTTTTTAAACTAACGGAAACGGGTAGCGGGAAACGGGAAGCGGCTACCCCGTCACCGTTTCCCGTTTCCTGTTTCCCGCTTCCGATTCGCCATGCTCACCGTCAACAATATCGAGGTCATCTACTGGGGGAGCATCCTCGTCCTCAAGGGCGTGTCCCTTTCTGTGGGCGAGGGAACGATCACGGCCCTCATCGGCGCGAATGGCGCGGGGAAGACCACGACGTTGAAGGCGATCACCGGACTGGTGCGTCTGGAGCGGGGGGAGGTGACCCGCGGCACGATCGAGTACGCGGGACAGCGAATCGAGCACAAGCTTCCGGAAGAAACCGCTCGGGCCGGGATCGTCATGGTGCGGGAAGGCCGCCGGCTCTTTGAAGAACTGACGGCAGAGGAAAACCTGCTGGTCGGTGCCGCGCTGCACGCGGACGCCGGCGGCAGCCGCGCGGCCCGCCTCGGGCTCGTCTATCAGTACTTTCCACGCCTGCGGGACCGCCGCACGATCCGCGCCGGGTACCTGTCAGGCGGCGAGCAGCAGATGCTGGCCATCGGCTGCGCGATGATGGCGAATCCCAGGCTTTTGCTGTTGGACGAGCCGAGCCTGGGTCTCGCCCCGCTGGTGGCCCACGAAATCTTCGGTCTGATCCACCGCTTGAATACGGACGAGCGGATGACGGTCCTGCTCGTCGAGCAAAATGCACGCATGGCCCTCCAGCTTGCGTCCTACGGGTATGTGATGGAGAATGGCAAGATCGTGCTCGACGGACCCACGGAGAAACTTCGAGGGGACTCAGATGTCGAGGAGTTCTATCTCGGCATCCGCGGGGCGCAGCGCCGGCGCTTTACCGAAATAAAAAGTTACAAGCGAAGGAAACGCTGGCTCGCCTGACGCGAAACTGCGGGACTTGGGACTAGGGACTGGGGACTGGTTAGTGAGTCGTGACTAGTCCCTAGTCCCCAGTCCCTAATCCCGTAGTTTTAGTATGCAAAGGGCCACAAATCCAGTTTTCGCTTGAGCTTGCGCAACAGCATCGCCAGACCGCCGGGTTCCCAGATCAAGAGGGCGATGAGCGTAACCCCGAAGACGATCTCCCGCAGGGGCGTGGCGATCTTGCCAAACGCCGGAAACACGGCGAGGACCGCCGGTGTGAAGATCTGAAGCCCCTGGGAGAGACTCCAGACAAAGGCGGATCCCAGGTGCGGCCCCCAGGCGCTGGTCAGCCCACCGATCACGATCATCGCCACATAGTCGATGGACGCCCCGATATTGAACTGCTCGGTGGTGATGAGCCGGTTGTAGTGGGCCCACAGGCTTCCGGCGATCCCTGCGTAGCCTGCGGCGATTCCAAACGCCAGGGCTTTGTAGTAGAGCAGGTCGAGGCCCAGCACCTGGGCGGCATAGTCACGATCCCGCACGGCCATGAACGCGAGCCCGATGCGACTGCGGACCAGGTTGGCGGCAAACGCCCCGGCGGCCAGCCAGACGACCAGCACGATGTAGTAGAACTGCCGGTCCGTGCGCACGGTCCACCCTCCGATGACGATGGGCGGCACGGTCGTGGAGCCGATCCCTCCGGTCGCGTGGATGAGGGCGTACTCGGTGAGGAACTGAAACGCCAGGGTAGCAATCGCCAGGTACAGCCCCTTGATGCGCAGTGACGGCAGCCCGACGACGACCCCGAAGAGGAACGTGATGAGCGAGGTCACAGGCAGGGCGATAAGGAACGGGAAGCGGAGTGCCTGGCTGAGGAACGCCGAGGAGTACGCACCGATGGCCATGAACGCAGCGTGGCCGAGCGAGATCTGTCCGGTGAACCCGGTCAAGAGCCCCAGTCCGCACGCTCCCACGGCGTAGATGCCGATGGTGTTGAGCAGGAAGATGAACCGCCCTGCCCACCAGGGCGCCAGCAGCAGGCCGGCGACAAGCATGGCAAACCCAAGGCGATACAATCGCGTGTCCAGGATGGCCATGTCCTGGACATAGCTGGTCTTGAAGTCCCCTGCCGGCCTAACACTCATCACGTCACTCCCGGGAACGGGGGAACACGGGAACGCGGGAACGCGAGCACTCCCGGTTCATGCAGCATTTCCTCTGTAGGCCACACGATCCGAGGGGTTCTTTCGCGTTCCCCCGTTCCCGCGATCCCGCGTTCCCGGTATTTCAGAGTCGTTCCACATGCTCCGTCCCAAACAGCCCATACGGCCGCACCAGCAGGACCAGCAGAATGACCACGAATGCCGTGATGTCCTTGAATCCATAGATGATGTTGGCGTCGATGTACCCGCCGGCGATCGTCTCGATGATCCCGATGGTGACACCGCCGAGGATGGCGCCGGGGATGCTGTCCAGTCCTCCCAGGATCACGGCGGCCAGGGCTTTGAGCCCCACGAAGCCGAGCGCGAAGTTCACGCCCAGCCACAATCCCAACAGAATCCCGCCGACGGCGCCCGCGATCGAGGCAAAGGCCCAGGCATACGCAAAGACTCGGCGCAGGCTCACCCCCAGGGTGCTGGCGGTCAACTGGTCATTCGCCGCCGCCCGCATCGCAATCCCCACCAGCGAGTAACGGAAGAAGAGCCAGAATCCCAGCAGCAGGCACGCCGCCGTGACCGCGCTATACACGCCGGCGGGCTGGATCGGGATGCCGGCCACGCGCACGATCCCGCCGGGGAGGACCTGCGGGAAATTTCGAGTGCTCCCACCCCAGATACCCACCATCAGGCCGCGCACGACATACCCCAGCGCCAGCGTGACAATGATCACGGACAGCAGGGGCTGGCCGAACAGCGGCCGCATGATCACCCGTTCTACCGTGAATCCCAACACCGCGGCGGCCAGCAGCGTGAGCACCACGGCCACCGGGAAGGGGACCGCGCGTGTGAGCGCAATCGCCAGATACCCGCCAAAGAGCACGAGCTCGCCATGCGCCAGGTTGAGAATCTTTGTGGACTTGTACAGGAGGGCGAAGCCAAGGGCGATCAACGCGTAGATGCTACCGACCGCCAGGCCGTTGAGGAGACCGCTGAGGAGAAACTCGCTCATGTGGTAGCGATACCTAGGATGACCGGCAACGTTGAATCGTTGGAACGTTGGAACGAAGCAGACAAGATGGTAATCGCTTCAACGCTCTAACGTTCCAACGTTTCAACGTCTTTAATCTGCAGCGTCGTGTGCACCTCACGCGTGGTCCCATCTTCGTAGTGCACCAGCAGGGCGGCGTCAAACGTGGTCTGGCCGGCGCACATGGCCGCGATGAGAGACCGGTATCGTTCGGCGATGAACCGCCTGCGCAGTTTCCGCGTGCGCGTCAGCTCATCATCATCGGGGTGGAACTCTTTGTACAGGGAGACGAACCGCCGCACCCGCCATTCCGGCCGCAGGCGGCGGTTCACATCACGCACGATGCCGTGCAGCAGATCGAGGACCTCTGGTTTTTGGGACAGGTCGGCAAACGACGTGTAGGCGATCTCGCGGTCTTCGGCCCACTTGCCGACGCTGCGCATGTCGATGTTCAGGATCGCCGCCAGCGTGCCGCCGTCGGGTGCGTAGACGGCCATCGCTTCCTGGATGTACGGGGTGAATTTCAGCATCGCTTCGATGATCCACGGGCTCATCTTGCTGCCATCGGCGAGGGTGATCACGTCGGACATGCGGTCGAACATGATGATATCGCCGGTGGGATCGAGGGTCCCGTAATCGCCCGTGTAGAGCCATCCCCCACGCAGGGCCTGCGACGTGGCCTCCGGGTTCTTGTAGTAGCCAAGGAACACGCTGGGGCTGCGGCTGATGATCTCGCCTTCGCCGGTGATCTGCAGGTCCGTGTTGGCGATGGGGAACCCCATCGTCCAGAAGTGGACCCGGCCGTCGCGGTGCACACAGGAGATGCCGGCGATCTCGGTCTGTCCGTAGATCTGTTTCAGGTTGACGCCCAGGGAGTGGAACCACGTGAAGTAATCCGGGCCCAGTGGCGAACCTCCATTCCATGCCACGCGCATGCGCGCGAAGCCGATCTTGTCCAGCACCGGCCGGAATACCAGATGGCGCGCCACTGCGTGCTGCAGCCTCACCCCATACGGCACCGGCGCGCCGTGCGAGCGGAGATCCACCACACGGCCGCCGACGGCCAGGGCCCACGCGCACACCCGCTGGCGCAGCCAGCCGGCGTCGAGCATGTGCACGGTGACGCCGGTGTGCAGCGCCTCGTAGATGCGGGCCGGCGCAAAGGTGAAGTGTGGGCTGATCTCGCGGAAGTCCCGCTGCGCAGTCTCCGGCTCCTCGGGGAAGCTGATGACGAACCCGATCAGCTGGTGCAACGTCATGGCGATCATCTGTTCCCCGATCCAGGCGAACGGCAGATAAGAGACGAACTCGTCTTTCGGTCCGATGTGCGGCTCGACGGAGTGGAAGTTCAGCCCCTGGGCGAGAAGATGGCGGTGGGACAGCATCGCCAGTTTGGGTAACGCGGTGGTGCCGGAGGTCTGGCAGAAGATGGCGGTGTCATCGGGCTGCCCCGCGTTCACCAGCTGGTCGAACAGATCGGGTTGTGAGGCCTCCAGGTCACGGCCCAGCCGCAGCACCTCGGCAAAGCTCGTGAGGTTGGGATGACGGTACCGCCACATGCCGCGCCAGTCCTCAACAATGATCCGCCGCACTTGTGGCAGGCGCGCTTCCATGTCCAGCACTTTGTCAGCCTGTTCTTGATCTTCGCAGAACACATAGTGCGCGTCCGAGAAGTCCACGAGGTGGGTGAGCTGCTGGGCCAGGCTATCCTGATACATCCCGTAGGAAATGCCGCCGACACTCTGGGCGCCGAGCGCCGCATAAAACAGCTCCGGCCGGTTGTCGCCGACGATCGCCAGGAGTTCCTGCCGCTGGAATCCCAGGGCCCGCAACCCCAGCCCAAACGCCTTCGCCTGCCGGTAGTACGTGGCCCAGGTGATCGGCCGCCAGACCCCCAGCTCCTTCTCCCGGAAGGCGATGCGGGCGCCGAACATCCCGGCGTTGCGGCGCAGCAGTTTCGGAAACGTGTCCGCGGCGGCGTCGAGCGCGAACGAGGAGGATGGATCCGCTGGACGTGCGATCAGGGTCGCCATGGTCAGTGGGCGGCGGGTCCCTCCGCCGCTTCGCCGATATAGGCGCGGATGACCTCCGGATGCCGCTGGATGGCCCCTGGCGGACCCTCGGCGATTTTCTTCCCATAGTCCATCACGATGAGGCGGTCGCACAGATCCATGACCACCCCCATGTCGTGTTCAATGAGGATCATGGGCAGCGAGCGGACGTCCTTGAGCTCGAGGATGTACCGGGCCATATCCGCCTTCTCGTCGGCGCTCATGCCGGCCATCGGTTCGTCAAGAATCAGCACCTGCGGGTCCATTGCCAGCGCCCGGCCGAGCTCCACTTTCTTTTGGATGCCGTAGGGCAGGTCGGCCACGAGGTGGCGGCGGACGTCCTCAATCTCCAGGAAGTCGATGATCTCCTCGACCACCTGGCGATGAGCCACGTGTTCGCGCGACGCGTGTCCCGCATACACGCCGCAGGCCAGCACCCCGGAACGCATCCGGATGACTCGCCCGGTCATGATGTTATTCAGCACGCTCATGCCCGGGTACAGCGCGATGTTCTGGAACGTGCGGGCGATGCCCAGGGCCGCGCGCCGGTGGGGAGGCAGGCGCGTGATGTCGCGACCGCCGAACACCACCCGGCCGCGCTGGGGGCGGTAGAACCCGTTGATGCAGTTCAGCACGCTGGTCTTCCCGGCACCGTTGGGGCCGATGATCCCGAGGATCTCGCGCGAGGCCAGCGTCAGGCTCACGCCAGCGATGGCCTGGATCCCCTGAAAGCTCAGACGGAGGTCGTCGACAGAGAGGACCGGTTCCACGGGTCTCATTGCGGACTAATTACGGGCCGCGAGCAACTCCCTCCTGCGAGAGGGATTGAGGGGAAGGGGGTCAGAGTCTTATATCGGGGGTGGAGACCGTTCACGACGTCTACGATCCCGCCGAACTCCAGCCGGCGTCGCAGCGGGCCCGGATGCAGGAAGTCACGCTCAGGCGCATCGTGGCCCGCGCCGCCGCCGGCTCGCCCGCATTGCGCCAGACCCTCGGCGCTGCGGGGGTAACACCCGAATCCTTCACGCTGGCCGACCTGTCGCGCATTCCGCTCCTGAAAAAGGAGTCGCTCCCCGGCCTGCAGGGGGACGACCCCCCATGGGGCGGCTGGCTGGCGAGGCCGATTACCGACGTTCGGCGGATCTTCGTGTCGCCCGGCCCGATCTATGAACCCGAGGGCCGGACGCCGGATTACTGGGGGTTCGCGCCGGCGCTGTTTGCCGCCGGTTTCCGGCGAGGCGACGTCGTGCTCAACACGTTTTCATATCATCTCACCCCCGCGGGCGCGATGTTCGATGGCGCGCTTGAGGCCCTGGGGTCCGTGGTGGTGCCCACGGGTATTGGAAACGTCGAGATCCAGGTGAAGACGCTGCACGACGTCCGGGCCCGCGGGATCATCGGGACGCCCAGCTTTCTGGCGATGATTCTTGACAAGGTCGCCGCGCAGGGCACCCGCTCATCGCTTGAGGTGGCGTTCGTCTCCGGCGAGCCGCTCCCCGAGTCGTTGCGCGGTGATCTGGAGGGTCGTCATCACGTGCGCATCAGTCAGGCGTATGCGATCGGGGACATTGGTCTCGTGGCGTACGAGTGTTCACAGCGCAGCGGATTGCACCTGGCCGAGCGCGTCCTGGTGGAAATTGTTGATCCGGCCACCGCTGCGCCAATGCCGGACGGGGAGATTGGCGAGGTGGCCGTGACGTTCCCCAGTGACCTGTATCCGCTGCTGCGCCTTGGCACCGGGGATCTCTCTCGAATCGCCCCCGGCGCCTGCGCATGCGGCCGGACGTCGGGGCGGCTGGAACGGATCTTAGGGCGTGTGGGGGATGCCGTGAAGGTGCGCGGTGTCTTCCTGCATCCACACGATCTGGACCGCGCCATGGCGCGGCACCCCGAGGTGACCCGCTACCAGGCGGTGGTCACGCGCCGCGAGCACCTGGACGAACTCACGGTGCGCGTGGAGGCCTCTCCGTCGCCGGCGGCCGGCGCGGTGGCCGAGAGCATCCGGGACACCACCCGGCTACGCGCCGCCGTGGAGGTGCTACCAGTGGGGACACTCGGTTCCGACGAGAAGAAGCTTGTCGATCGAAGGACGTGGGAGTGAACATGCCTGATTGCGTCTTCTGTAAAATCGTTGCCGGCGCTATTCCCTCCCAGCGCGTCTATGAGGACGATCAGGTCCTGGCGATCCGTGACATCAATCCCCAGGCGCCGGTGCACGTGTTGCTGCTGCCGAAGCGGCATATCGCGTCTGTGCTCGAGATTACGGAACGCCATGACGTGTTGCTGAGACGGATTGTCCTGGCGGCGGGAGCGATCGCACAGCAGGAGGGGATCGCCGAACGCGGGTTCAGGCTCCTGACCAACACCGGCCCCGACGGCGGTCAGGCGGTGGCCCATCTCCACTTCCATCTCCTTGGGGGCCGAAAGATGGAATGGCCTCCGGGATAGGAGAGGGCACGGAAGTGCCCAACCATATTTCCCTCTCCATGGAGGGAAAGGGATGAAGGGTGAGGGGGGTCAGAGTCATTTCTTTGAACGTCACAGCCCTGCGTAGTATAATGACGGAAGTTTCGTTCATCCCGGCCGGTGGATCCGACGTGTCCCGCGCGGTGATTGCTGGGCCGGAGTGGCGGGGAGGGGGTGGGGGATGACAGAGGTTCGTGTTGGCAAGGATGAAAGCCTGGATAGCGCCCTGCGGAGGTTCAAGCGGCAGGTCAAACGTTCCGGAATTCTGACCGACGCCAAGCGGCACGAGCACTACGAGTCGCCGAGCGCGAAGCGGCGAAGGAAGCTGGCTCGCCGGAGGCGACGCGGAGGAGTGTAGCCGGCCGATCTTGGCCGCCGCCCACCGGAGTCGCGGGACGTCATGGCGTCCCAGGGGGCGGAGTGCAGTGTTCTACGAGAAGGGGGACAGGCGTCCCCCTTCTATGATTCTTCCAACAAGGAGCATCTCATGACGCTTGCAGACCGGCTCGCCGCAGACATGCGCAAGGCCCTGCTGGCCGGAGACTCGCTGCGCGTTTCCACCATCCGCCTGGCCCGCGCCTCGATTCAGAACGCCGCGATCGAGCGCGGGCGCGATCTGACCGATGAGGAAATCATCGAAATCCTCGGCCGGGAGATGAAACGCCGGCGGGAGGCCATCGAGGCATTTGCCAAGGGCGGCCGTGACGACCTGGTGCGCAAGGAGACTCTGGAGCTCGCCATCCTCACCGAATATGTCCCGGCGCCGCTCTCCCTCGCCGAACTCCGCGCCCTCATCGCGGAGGCGATCACCCAGGTGCAGGCGAAAGATGCACGTGACATGGGACGGGTCATGGCTGCCGTGATGCCGAAGGTGAAGGGGCGGGCGGATGGCGCGGCGGTGAACCAGATGGTGCGCGAGATGCTCCCCAGATGACGTCCCCCGACGCGCGTGCCCGGAAACCGGTGAAACGCGCGCGGAGCGCGGGCGGCGTGGTCTTCCGCCGCGATGGCGGGGACGCCCGCATCTTGCTGCTCCAACACACCAGCGGCAAGTGGATGCTCCCCAAGGGAACCATCGAGGAAGGCGAGACCCCCGAGACCGTCGCCCTGCGGGAGGTCCGTGAGGAGACGGGGATCTCCAACGTCCGCGTCGTGGCCGACTTGGGCGAGGAGCGGTACTACTTCTTCTGGCGGTCCGAGGATACGTACTACGACAAGACGGTGCGGTACTTTCTCCTGGAGTTCCTCGGCGGCGAGGAGGCGCGCCCGCAGGCCGAAGAAGGATTCGTGGCCTGTGCGTGGGTCTCCGTCGACAATGCCATCGAGCGGATCAAGTACAAAGAGACCCGCGAGGTGGTGCGCCGGGCCAAGGAACGGTTGATGCAACCCGACTTGGCCGCATCATCGTAGGGTCCCCCGAGGGTGAGATGCAGCCTGAGCAGCGCGATCGAATGGCGCAGGAGACGCTGGAGAAGTACGCGCGGTACGTCAACGCGGGCCTGGCGAAGCTGTACCGCTTCGCCAACGTGATGACGGTGGAGTGGGAAGCCAGCGGGGCGGTGATTCGCGACCTGCACGGCAAGGAATACATCGACTGCTCGGGCGGGCCGGCCGTCTTCAACGTCGGTCACCGGCATCCCAAGGTCGTCGCCGCGGTGAGAGAACAGCTGGACCGGATGCCGATGTCGGTCCGGGCCATGCCGCGCAAACCCGAAGCCGATCTGGCCGAGTTGCTGGCCCAGATCACCCCCGGCGATCTGCAGTATACCTTCTTCGCCAACAGCGGGGCGGAGGCGAACGAAGGCGCACTGAAGCTGGCGCGCCTCGCCACCGGCCGCACCGAGTTCGTCGCCGCGGAGGGCGCATTTCATGGGAAGACCATGGGCGCGCTGTCGGCGTCCGGCCGAGAGAAGTACAAGACGCCGTTTCAACCGCTTGTGCCGGGGTTCACCCACGTGCCGTTTGGCGATCTGGAGGCCGCCTCTCGCGCGGTGACGGACCGGACGGCGGCGGTGATCCTCGAACCGATCCAGGGGGAAAACGGCGTGATTTTGCCGCCGGAAGGGTACCTCGCGGGCGTGCGCCGGATCTGTGATGAGCAGGGCGCCCTGCTCATCCTCGATGAGGTGCAAACGGGCCTGGGACGGACCGGCAGGATGTTCGCCTGCGAGCACTGGGGTGTGGTCCCGGATCTGTTGACTATGGCCAAGGCGTTGGGCGGTGGGGTGATGCCGATTGGCGCATTCACCGGCCGCCCGGCGCTGTGGAAGGCCCTGGAAACCAACCCCTACCTTCACTCGTCCACGTTCGGGGGGAATCCCCTGGCCTGTGCGGCGGGCCTCGCGACGATCCGGGTCATCCAGGACGAGCATCTGGTTGAGCGCGCCGCAGACCTTGGTGGGTATCTGATGGCGCGCCTGGAGGCGCTGGCTCGGCGGCACCCCGGGGTGGTGAAGCAGGTTAGGGGGAAGGGACTGCTCATCGGGGTCGAATTCACAGACCCCGACATCGTCTTGCTCGTCACCGCGGAAGCGCTGCAGCGCGGCGTGATCGTCTTCTACAGTCTGAACAATCCGTCGACGTTTCGGATCGCTCCGCCGCTGGTGATCAGCAGAGCCCAGCTGGACCACGCGGTGGAGGCCCTGGAGGAGGCCGTGGCTGCCGCGGAGACGCTGCTCGCGGAGATGGCGGGGGAGGTTCAGGCGCCGTCGTGAGCCGTGCCATTTGACAGTAACGGGATGACCGATCAGACTCGTGTGAATTGGCGCGGGGTCGCCGGGACGTTTCTCGAGTTCTTTGGGGCCAGAGACCATGTCGTAGTCCCCAGCGCCTCGTTGGTTCCGGCCGGCGATCCCACGCTCCTCTTCACCAATGCCGGGATGGTGCAGTTCAAGGATGTCTTTCTGGGCCGCGAGCAGCGGGCGTACACGCGCGCGGCGACGCTGCAGAAGTGCATGCGCGTTCAGGGTAAGCACAACGATCTGGAGAACGTGGGTCCCAGCCCACGCCACCACACGTTCTTCCTCATGCTGGGCAACTTCAGCTTCGGCGACTATTTCAAGCGCGAGGCGATTGCCTACGCGTGGGAACTCGTGACCAGGCAGTATGCCATTGAGCCATCGCGGCTGATCGTCACCGTGCATACCAGCGATGATGATGCCGCCGCGGCGTGGCGGGCCATGGAGGTGCCCCAGGCGCGGATCCTGCGGCTGGGCGATCCGACCAACTTCTGGATGATGGCCGACGTGGGCCCCTGCGGACCAACGTCGGAGCTCCACTATGACTGGGGTCCGCAACACTGTTCGTGCCACCGGCCGGACTGTAGCGTCGAGCTGGATAACGGGTGTCTCAGATGGCTGGAGATCTGGAATCTCGTCTTCATGCAGTTCGATCAGCACGCCGACGGGACGCGCGGACAGTTGCCGAAGCCGGGGGTCGATACCGGCATGGGCCTGGAGCGGATCTCCTCGGTGCTGCAGGGGGTGAATGACGATTATGGCACCGACCTCTTCGCGCCGTTGATGGACCGCCTGCAGCGGATCCTCGGTCATACGGATCGCCAGCGAGAAGCGCAGGCCGTCGCGTACCGCGTGATGGCCGACCACGGCCGCGCCATGACGTTCCTGATGGCCGATGGCGTCGTGCCCGGCAACGAAGGCCGGAACTACGTCCTGCGGATGATCATGCGGCGGGCGATGCGATTTGGACGGGCCGCCGGCCTGACCCGGTCGTTCCTGGCGGAGCTGGCCAGCACCGTCACCGATGCCATGGGTGACGCGTACCCCGAGTTGCGGCGGCAGCAGTCGTTCATCGAATCGGCGGTGCGCCAGGAGGAGGAGCGATTCGCCCAGACGCTCACCGGAGGACTGCAGCGCCTGGAAGAGCTGATCAGCGGCGCCCTGGCCGCCTCGCGGCGTGAGCTCTCCGGCGAGGAGGTGTTCCGGCTCTACGATACGTTTGGCTTTCCGGTGGAGATGACGCGCGACATCGCGCGGGAGCGCGGGCTGACCATCGACGAAGCAGGGTTTGCCCGCGCCATGGAGGCGCAGCGCAGCCGGGCGCGGGCCGCGCAGGCCTTCGGGGGGGCCGGTGACGACCGCCGGTACGCGAAGGTGGTCCGTAAAGGCGGCAGCAGCGAGTTCGTCGGATACACGAAGCATGCGGCACGCGCCCGCGTTGTGGCGCTGTTTGCCGGCGGTGAGGCGATCAGCCAGGCGGATGCGGGAGCCGAGGTCGAGGTCATCCTGGATCGCACACCGTTTTACGCGGAGAGCGGCGGCCAGGTGGGGGACACGGGCCTCGTGCGCGCCGCGACCGGTGCCGCGGAGGTCCTCGAGACTCACCGTCCCGTCAGCGGGGTGATCGTGCACCGGTGCCGCGTCACGACCGGCCGCCTCCGTGTGGGGCAGCCGGTGCGCGCCGAAATCGATTCGCCACGCCGGTGGGACATCATGCGCAACCATACCGCGACGCACCTGCTGCATCAGGCCCTGCGCGAGGTAGTGGGCGAACACGCGCGCCAGGCTGGGTCGCTGGTCGCTGTGGACCGCCTGCGGTTCGACTTCGTCCATCTCGCGGCCCTGACCCCGCAGCAGCGCGACGCGGTCGAACGCCGGGTGAACGAGCAGATTCTGGCGGACCTGCCGGTGCGGGCGCGGTGGATGAGCTACGCCGAGGCCACCCGGCTCGGCGCCATGGCGCTGTTTGGCGAAAAATATGGGGACCGGGTCCGCGTGATCAGCATCGGCGGGTACAGCCGCGAGCTGTGCGGGGGGACGCACCTGTCGCGCACCGGGCAGATGGGGTTGTTCAAGATCACGGCGGAGGGCGGGGTCGCCGCCGGGGTGCGGCGGATTGAGGCGGTGACCGGTCGGGGCGCCTACGAGCTCGTCTCGAAGCACGCGTCAATCCTGGACGCCCTCTCCAAAGAACTGAATGCTGAGCCTGAGGCGCTGCTCGGTCGCATCAAACGCCTAGAGGACCGGGTCGCCGAGCTCGAGCGCCAGCTGCGCACGCAACTCCGGGATCGAGCGGTCGATGCGGATCACACCCTCGACCGTGAGGACGGCTTGAAGGTCCGCAGCAGTATGGTCGCGTTTTCCGACCCAGGGCAACTGCGCACCTTCGCGGACGGGTTGCGCCGGGCCGCCGGGGACCGCGTGCTGGCCGTGGTGGGCTCAGAGTCGACCGGTCAGGTGGTCGTGCTGAGTTCTGATCCGGCTATCCATGCCGGGAGGTTTGTGGAAGCGCTCACGAAACGGCACGGCGGTGGTGGCGGCGGGCATGACAAGATGGGACAGGGAGGCGTCAAGGATCCGTCCGTCGTGCGCGCGCTGGTGAAGGACGTGGTCACGGCGAGTGTCCTCGACGATCTGATCACGGCGGCGAGGAAATCCGCGTGAGGATTTTGGCGCTGGACGTCGGAGAGAAACGCGTTGGGGTAGCCGTGTCCGACGCCGGCGGCGTCATTGCCCAGGCGGCCGGTGTCATCGTCCGCCGCTCGCGCCGCCAGGTGCTCGCAGAGATCCGCGCCCGTGTGGCCGCATCAGGCGCCGCGCGCATCGTGGTCGGGCTGCCGTTGCGCATGGATGGGACCGAGGGAGATGCCGCGGCCGGGGTGCGGAAGTTCATCGACGCGCTCCGCACGGTGGTACCCGTGCCCGTGGAGGTTCAGGATGAGCGTCTCTCCACCGCCGAGGCCGATCGAGTGATGATCGCGAGCGGGGCGCATCGCACGCGCCGGCGCGCTGCGCGAGACGCCGTCGCGGCCGCACTCTTCCTCCAAACCTACCTCGACCGGCAGCGACACTAGAGGCGCCACGAACTCTCCGTGCTCCCCTGTCGGTGGGTTTGACACCTCCGCGCCGCCGGTGCTACGCTCACTCAGACAACGTGATTCGTGAATCGTGATTCGTGATTTACGCTGCAGTGGCCGTTGACGAGTCACGAATCCCCAATCACGAATCACCGAGGTGCTGCGTGACAGAGCCCGGTGACGTCATCACGCTGCTCGATGAGGATGGCAAGACGCACGAGTTCAGCCTGGTGGACGTCGTGGAAGTTGAC
>VBAI01000197.1 GCA_005882295.1 Candidatus Segetimicrobium genomatis
CGGAGCGGGCCGGATATACGTGACAGATTCTTTGAACAGCAGAGTCGTTCGAATTAGTGACATGATGGGGGCAGATTGGACGACCCTGGGCAGCCAAGGTGCAGAGGTCAACCAGTTCAATGAGCCCAACGGGATTTTTGTGGACGAAGCAGGCCGGATCTTCGTCGCCGATTTCGGCAATAGGCGTGTGGTACGGATGGACGATATGACGGGTCTGAACTGGATAACCCTAAGGACGCCAGTATCGCCCCGCGGAATCTTCGTTTACTGACGCGTAAGATAGGTCCACAGCAGCGACTCCGCACAGAGGAGAGGAAGGTGAGGGTCGTTCGAATCCTGACGCTCGTCGTGCTGGCGTTCGTCCTCCTGACGCTCTGGGTGGTCGGGAGTAGCAGGGGAGCTCAGGTGAACGCTCCTCCTGCGTTCCCGTTTCCCGCCGGCACGATATGGACGTATCGTTACACGCGCACTCCCACAGGAGGCCCGTCTTCTACTGGGGCGGCGACCCAGACCTACGGGGGCACGACGTCCTACCGGGGGGTCAAGTACCACTTCTTAGACGAAACAGATACGTTTGCGCCGGGCGCCACCGAGCGAACGTACTTCACGTGGAATCAAGTCGCAACCCAGAGGGCAGATGTTTGGACCGGTCCTAGCAGTGACCCGGGAACATATGAACTGGTCTTCGGCGGCGACGGCATTGTAAATTTTGGAAGGGCCCAAGCGACATCTGGCGTGGCTCAGTGTTTCTTTGACGGGCAGGATTCGGGAACAGTCGCGTGGTCGGCTTCCTCGAACAAGGCAGGCACCGTCACCATTACAGTGCCTGCGGGCACGTTCACCGCAATCCGGTGGAACTGGCAGGTGACGTTTAGCGGGGATTGTTTGACATTGGCGATTACCGCGAGTTCTTATGTGGTCGGCAGCGCCTCTGTGGTCCGAGTCGATGGGGCCACCAGTGGTCGTGGTACCTACTCATACGAGTTACAGTCGGGTCCGGTCTCGAGAGCAGAGGTACGGCCACGACAGCGGGCCCGGTGGCCTATGAGAGTACTGATCGCGGATGCCCGAGTCCTTCGAAGCGGAATCCCGCATTGAGAGGTGTAGTACTTTCCATCTGGATCGGAAGAACGGCGAGGGGCGAAATCCGCCCGGGACGTGATTGAGTATGCGAGCTGCGCTCGCCATTATTGTAACCGTGCTGCTCCTGACCGGGTTGGTCCCTGCGGTCTCTGCAGGTACCATCCCTGAGCTACACGCGATCACCGCCGGCGGAGACCTGATTCTGGAGGGCGAGAACATTCGTGTTCTTGGCGATGTGCATGCGAACAGGCGGGTGATCTTGCGGGGCTCCGTCGTCGTGGAGGGGAGCGTCGAGGCCGGGGAAGACGTCGTCATCGAGGGCGGGGCGCGTGCGGGCGAGGTAAGACGGCAGGGCAGGCGCGTAACTCTTCCTATCGTCGATTTCGCGGCGCTCAGACGGTACGCGACCCTTGTCATTTCCGGCGACACCCGCTTGCCTTCGTTAGCGTGGGTTTACGGCACCATCTACGTCGCGGGGTCGCTGATCGCAAATCACCCGTCGGGCAGCGGGGCCCTTGTCGCAGAAGGGGATATTACCACGGTGGCTGGCTTGGGGCGTCCCTCTGGCATTGACGTTGATCTTGTTTCTCGCCGTCGCATCTCGCTTCACGCCAGCAGGGTTGGCATTTCGGGACTTATAGGGCTGCAAGGTGTCGATGTGGAGGGAAGCGACCTCATTTTTGGTAAGCCCATTATCGGCAGCGACGTTCGCATCCACGGGACGAACATCAAGGTGCTGAACGGTCCTCCTGCATTCCCGCCACCCCTACCGTCCGTGTCGCCGCCACCCACGATTCATGCACCGATGGAAGGAACAACCATATCCGGCTCGGTCCAGGTAATTGGAAGTGCTGAGCCCAACGTCCGAGTGCGGATCGCGCTGTGCAGCACCGGACCGCATATGATGGGATGCCTCGCAGAAGACAAAATTACAACTGACTCCAGCGGGCGTTTTTCCCACTCGTTGACGATCGTCGTGAGGCGGTGGCCGGGAACGCATTTTCTGATCGCTGAAGTCATCGGACCGGCTGAAGTTATCGGACCGGAGGCTCGGTTATCTCCCGTCGTGGCTATACCGATACGCGTTTCCCCCTCACCCTGATCCGAGGCTCTTGCCTGTCACAAAAGGTACCCCTCTTTTGTCTTATGGAGTGGACGACAAGAGATGTGCACCGTCGACCGACGAGCATATATCGTCGGATGCGGTGAGTTTAGCTGTAGGAGGTCCCGTATGGATATGTTGAATCTCGTCCTTTGGAGCGTTCAAGGGTTCCTCGCCCTCTTCTTCCTCGCGGCCGGCGCGCCGAAGATCATCGGCCGCGGCCTGGAACGATGGACCGGGTTCTCTGACCTGCCCCGTCCTTTGGTGATCTCCATCGGGTTGGCGGAGGTGCTTGGCGCTGCTGGGCTGGTGTTGCCCATGGCGTCCGGCATCCTGCCGTGGCTGACTCCGTTGGCTGCCATCGGCCTCGCCGTCATCGTCCTCATGGCCGCGGGCTTCCACATTCGAGCCGACGAACGCTTTAATGCGCTGGAGACAGCACTCTGGGCCAGCATCGCCGGAATCATCGCGATCGGCCGCTGGGACCTTGTCGCCTCTCGCGGCGGCGCTTCACCATGGGTTTTGATTGCGGCCCTTGGCCTGCTGGTGCCTTCGGCCATCATCAATGTCATCGTCCTCTTGACTCGTCCCGTGAAACATGGAACGCCGGGTCTGGTTGTCGCTGAGGGAGTGAGATGAAACTTACGATCTTCGCGGCGACTGGCGGTATCGGCCGGCAACTCCTCGCGCAGGCTGTCGCCGCAGGTCATGAAGTCACAGCAGTGGTCCGCAATCCAAAAAGGCTGTCCCCAGAAATACGCGCTATAATGGCAGACTTGGCGGCTTCGGACCCAGTAGCGATCGACTCCGCGATCGAAGGTACCGACGCGGTGCTGTCTGCCCTTGGTCCACGGTCGATTTCCGAGGCCGGAATCACTTCGCAGGGCACGCGGGCCATCGTCCAGGCGATGAAGGCGGTGGGCGTACGGCGGGTTGTCGTTGTCAGCGCAGCGCCGGTTTCCACCATCTCTTCGCCTGGTCGTCCGAAGCCGCCGAAGCACGACCCGGGGGACGGATTCTTCATGCGGAATCTGGCCGCCCCATTGGTGAAAGCCATCTTCCGTAAGCACTATGTCGATCTCGCTCTGATGGAGGACATCCTTCGGGACAGCGGCCTGGCGTGGACCGTTGTCCGACCGCCGCGGCTGACCGATAGGCCACTATCCGGCACCTACCGGACGGCGTACGGGCAGAACCTCCCGCACGGGCTCAGCATTTCCCGCGCCGACGTCGCCCATCTTATGCTTCGCGTGTTGGGGCAACCCGAGACGATAGGGCGAGTCATCGGAGTCGCGTACTAGAAAATGGAGAGTGTATGAGCACTTCTCTTGACGGTCACCTGACCACATTTCAACAGCATCGCCCACTGCTGTTCTCCATTGCGTATCGGATGCTGGGCAGCGTCACCGATGCGGAAGACATCTTGCAGGACGCGTATCTCCGCTTTCAGTCCGCGCCGCTCACCGCCATCGAGTCGCCCAAGGCGTATCTGTCCACGATTGTGACGCGTCTGTGCCTGAATCACCTGACCTCGGCGCGGGCGCAGCGCGAGATGTACGTGGGACCGTGGCTACCCGAGCCTATCCTCGGCACCGACCAGCCGGAATTGGGCAACCCGGAGGCTCAAGCCGACCGAAACGAGTCTGTCTCCATGGCGTTTCTCGTTCTTCTGGAACGGCTGACGCCCGCTGAGCGTGCGGTCTTTCTGCTTCGCGAAGTATTTGAGTACGAGTATGACGAGATCGCAGGTATGCTGGAGAAGTCGGAGGGCGCCTGTCGCCAGCTGTTCAGCCGGGCCAAGGACCGCATCACCGCGAATCGCCCACGCTTCCAGGTAAGCCCGGAAGAGCACCGGCGTCTGCTGGAAGAGTTCATGCGTGCGGCGGTGAACGGCGATCTCCACAATCTCACCAATCTACTAGCAGAAGACGCCACCATCTGGGCCGATGGCGGAGGCAAAGTGCGCGGGGCAGCGCTGGAGCCAGTGCGTGGCCGCGCAGATGTCGCGCGCTTCGTCATCGGAGTCACTGCGAAGTTCGTTCCCGTGGGGGCGCAATATGCCGTGGCCGATGTGAACGGCCAGCCCACGCTGTTGATTCGTCACCCCGACGGGATGCCTGCCGTTGTGGTCAGCATCGAAGTGGACCAGGCGCGGATCCGCAACATCTGGGCCATTGGCAATCCGGACAAGCTAGGTGCGCTCAAGCCATGAGCGGAAGGCAGGTCAGCGTGCTCAGGGGAGATGCCTCGTGAGCAGGTCGACGATCGCGTCGGGATTATCAGCGTGGATCCAATGGCCGCCAGGCACGGTGTGAACAAAGATGCCGTGATGTTCGGCGATGCGCTCCAGGCGTTCGAGCGCATCCAGGCTCAAGGCGTCTGACTGGGATGCTTTGACAAAATGGAGCGTCACACCCTCCGGAGGACGGGTGACGGCACTCCAGAGATCCGTTTGGAAGAAGTCGCGGAGCAACTCCTCGAGAGCATCGAAGTCTAGACGCCATCGGTAACGTCCGTCAGCGCGTTCCAGGTTCGTCGTCATCCACTGCGCCACATCCGGGGCGAACCCGAAACGCACCAGGCCCTCGATCGCCTCCTGGCGCGAGGCGAATGCGGCGGGGAGAGAACGGACGGCCCGCAGCATCTGCCAGGCGTCTCCCGAAGGCGGTCCGGCG
>VBAI01000072.1 GCA_005882295.1 Candidatus Segetimicrobium genomatis
AGAGAGGCCGGATTGACCACCAGGGTGTAGTCGCCGGGCGGCAGGTGGGAAAAAGCGAACGTTCCGTCGTCCGTGGACGTCGCAAACTGCTGGCGTGGCCCCTGCAACTCGAAGACGACACCGCCGATGCCCTCCTCGTCGGGATCGCGGACACCGTTCCGATCGGCATCGAGGTAAACGATCCCGCTGAGCGTGGCGTCAGGGACGAGGGCAAACTCGACGTTCGTACGGGCGCCGTCTGTGACCTGCACGGTGATGCGGGGCTGGGTCGTGACCAAGCCCACCGGGACGGTGTCGCCATCAAGTGTCAGGCGGTACTCGCCCTCCCTCAGTGCGTCGATGGACAGCCGCCCGTCGCGATCCGAGATCGCAGCCCGACGACCTTCGATCCGCATGATGACACCCGGCACACCAGGCTCATCGGGATCTTGTCTGCCGTTCTCGTTGCGATCCTGAAACACGACGCCCTCGAGCCGGCCGTTTGGAACGATCCCATAGGTCATGATCGGATAACCGTATTGGACAGAAAGACTCGTGGTCGTACTTCCGGTGGAGTCGAACTGTATTCTAGGCCCCACCGAAAGGCGCGCGCCACCCGGCAGGGCCGACGACACGCTCAACTCGACTATCGTCTGGCTGAACTCGGTCGGCAGGGTAAACACGTTGTTCTGCAGCTGAGCGATCAGATCGAGTTGGCTCGACAATCGAAAGCTCCAACCCGTTCCGACGCCCCAGCTCTCTGTGGCCCCAATCTGGCGCGAAATCTCCGCCCAGGCAGGCAGTCCCGTTTCCAGCGCGTACATAGTCTGCAATCTGAATGTGGCGCTGCTGCTCGTGGCACTGGTGAGCAGATCCGTCGTGTCGTTCTGGTTGGCGGCCAGCGTGAATGTCCACCGGTCCTGCGTGTAGAATGCCGCGGCCTGCGTCCCGACGTTCCGCGTACTCACCCCTGTCGCGACATCATCGGTGAGGCGTGTCCCCAACGCGATCCCCCATCCGGGGGCCGGGCGGAAGCCCATCAGCAGGTCGTAGGACTGTCGGTTCGGCAGACCGCTGGCGCTGCCGTCGAGCAGCGCGGCGCTGCTGGAGATCGTCCAGCGGGGGTCCGGCATATACGCGAGTTGCAGCAGCGGGCCGCTGCGGCCAGTGAACAGCGTCGCGTTCCCGACCGCCGGGAAGTCTGCACCCACCACCAGGTAGCTGAGGGATGTTGACAACGTTGGCGAGGAGGCGACCGCGCCGATCCGCCACGCCGGCCCAGAGCCGGGACCGGACGCCCCCAGGGCCGTCTCGCCGAAGATAGCCAGGCCCGGCGCCATCTCTCGGTCGGCGCGTACACGGGTGAGCAGCACCCCGATGGTGGGATCGTACAGAAGACCCACTTCAGACTGCCAGGGCCCTGACTGGGGGAAGAGCATCGTCATGCCGTAGACCTGACTGCTGGAGTCGGCGAGCGACCCGCCGAA
This sequence comes from Candidatus Segetimicrobium genomatis, assembly GCA_005882295.1. Lineage (GTDB taxonomy): Bacteria > Sysuimicrobiota > Sysuimicrobiia > Sysuimicrobiales > Kaftiobacteriaceae > Telluricultor. The sequence goes on from VBAI01000072.1 coordinate 1,467, forward strand.
GAACCGTGTCCCAGAGGCCCCCGCGTTCCCCTCGTAGGCGACGCCCAGGATGCCCTGCTGGTACAGCGTGAAAGGAGACTCATCGAGTACAAGTCCACCCACCGTGAATGTGTAGGCCGGGTTCCGGAGAACGACCACCCCTGACGCATCGAGCGGACCGTTGCCCACGCCCACCCTCAGCAGGCCTTCAATATTCTCGGGGGCGCCGAACGACTTGTATTGCACGGTTGCCGTCGCGCTGAGCGTACCAGCTCCCGACGTCAGCCCCACGGCGATGTAGCCCGACGACGTGACGGGCGGCGTGAGATCCTGCTGGAACTCTAGGGCAAATGGACGCGCAGTTGGCACGGGCGCCGTGACCTGGGGAGGGCGCGGAGGCTTGGCCGCCACTGCCGTCTGAAAGGGCGCGCGGGTGACGATGCTCACCAGGCCCTCCTGCGGATCCCAGGTGGTCAGCGTGTCGAACAGCGCGTCCACCGCGCCCCTGGGGATCATCGTCGCCCCGTTGACGAGACGCACCGGCGCGTCCAGGAGGGTGGTGACGACGTCGCCCGACCACACCTCCAGGCGATCGAGGCGCAGCGTCAACGTTGAGTCGTCGATGCGGTGGACCTCGACGGTCGGGGCGTTGAACTTTGTCGTCGCTTGGAATCGCCTCGCCAGCGCGGCAAGGGGCAGGTAGACCGTACCGTCTTGCAGGAACCCCGGAGGGCTGACACTCAGCGGAACGTCGTCAACGACGACGCGGATCGGCGGCGCCGTACCCTGGCTGGGCACGGTCAGTCCCAGCGCCAGCATCGCCGCGCCCGTGACACCTATCCACCACCTGCGGACACGGGGCGTCACAGCGATTCGTTTCCATCCCGCACATCACGGCCCGCGGTAGACAAAGGTCAGCTCGCCTGATACCAGCACGTCGGCGCCGTAGTCGATGACGGCGCGGACCGTGTAGGTCCCGGGACCCAAACTCTTGTCCCACGAGATCTTGAACTCTCGGACGCTGGCCGGCAACACCACGGCCTCAGGAAGCGGCAGCTTTCCGATGCGCTGGCCAGAGGCGTCGAGGAGTTCGATCTCGCCTCGAGTGTGCAGATGCACGTTACCCTTGTTGCGAAACGTGACCCTGATATCTGCGCCCGCACCGCGGGGCCGGGGGGCGGCAAGCATGTTTACGATGGCCCCCTGGACGACTTCCGTGCCGCGGATGGCGACCAGCAGGCGAGCCGCGAGCCGCGGCGCCACCACGACGAAGGTCGCCTTTCCCCCAGCCGGAGTCTGCAAGACCGGGGTCGAGCTAACGACGATCATCCCGTAGAGTCCACCCCGGGCGCCCGGCGGAACCGTCACCGCGATCCGCACCGGCATCTGCCGCTCCGGCTCGAGATCGAACTCGGCCGGCTGCACGCGCGTGTACCTGGCGACCGACCAGGGCAACTTACCCGGCTCCAGCACATCGGCGACGCCATCGGGACGGATGTTGAGATCCTCCACGACCACGCGCATGCGCGCGGTATTCGGCGCTTTGTTGTATACGACGAGGACGGCGCTAGCGGTTCCCCCGGAGGCCGGCACCAGTTCGATTTCACCAGGGCTGATGCCATACCGAATCGGTTGCGCGCCCGCGGGCAGGCTGCCGACGCCAAGCAGTGCGGCGAGGGGAACCAGCATGAGCCAAACCGTTGACCGGATGCGTCGTGTCATGGGCGTTTCAGGACCGCCTCAGGCACCGCTTCATCAGAGCTCTGCGAGCAGGTAATCCACCCCGATCGTAAAATTCCCTGCGCTGTCGCCCCAGTCCACGCACTGCCTGTAGTAGACGGTGTGGTTGATGTTTGAGCCTTTTGGCTGGTTGGAGAAGACGTTCTGGTAGACGGCTGTGATAGGGAGGAACGGCCCCCCGGCCGCGGTGGCGAACCCGAAGGCATTGAACATCTCGGCGGAGGAGGCGTCCTTCGCCTTGCCGTTCGGGTAGGTCGCCGGCGTTGAACGGATGCGCAGATCGTAGTTCCTTGAGTTGCTGGTGACGGTGATGGTGGTTGAGGTGGTGCTGCAGAATGTCGGCAGGGTCGACCCGATCGTCGCAGCCGCCGGGACGGTGATGGTGAGGGCCGCCTCCGCATGGGGGGGCACCAACAGTGTCACCAGCAGGGTCACACTGCAGGCGGCGACGATTTTCAGGATCCTGGGATGCATCATCCTCATCGGTCCCATCACCCTTGCCGAGGTCGCCCGGACCATGGGCGCCGACACACACCAGGGAGGCCGTTGCCGCCGGATCGCGACCGGTCGCGCATCAGCCTCCCTGCAGTTCTCTTGTTGGAGCGATCCCGGACGTGATCAGTTCGAAGCCTGATACTCGGCGACGATCGTGTAATCACCTGCATCGTCGTCGTATGTGACACACTGCTTGTAGTAGACCGTCTTCGCAACACCCGCGCTTCCTGTCTTTGCCTGGCCGGTGAAGACATCCACGTAACTGGTGGTGATGTTGCTGAATGACGAGTTGTCGCCGCTCCACTGGAACTGATTCGTCAATTCCACGCTGCCGTTCTTCGCCTTGCCGTTGGTGTATGCTGCGTTGGCCCGGACCTGCATGCTCCATACTTTGTTGCTCTTCAAGGTGATGCTGGTATTCGCCGTCCCGCAGCCCCCGGCGACTCCGGCATTGGCGCCGATTGACGCTGTGCCCGGGACTGTGATTTCGATCGCGTTCGCCGCAGTGATCGTCACTGTCTGGCTGCCCGTGGCCGTCGCCCCGTACCCGGCGCCGACCGCCACGGCAACGATGATCACGGCACCCAGGATAATCTGTATGAGTTTTGTCTGGCTCCGCATCTGTGCTTCCTCCGCATGCCTCGCGTTTCCCAGCCGGCCTGGTTGAACGCAGGCTACCGGGTCCGATGCAAAGAGTGAAGCAAGTCGCGTGCCAGCTTGGTGACGCCCGTCCGAAGGTCCTAGGGGCCCAGCAGACGGATTTTGGGCGTCCGGCGCGCGGCTTGCGAGTTGTCCCCCAAGGGAAACTTGCCCGGCCGCGACAATAGCTAGACGGCCACATTCACAATGAGGTGTGAACGAATACTCAACGGGAGCCTTTAGAAGGTAACGAAGCTACTCAGCGGCGAGCGCGTCTCAGCTATACGAGCCCGGGATTGATGCGCATACTCGAGAGGTCTTCGCCAGTCAGGGAGTCATCGCCGTCGTCCGGCGAGCCATTGGTGCCGGAGAGCTCAGGATTACTACCCTGAGGTCCGGAGGCCAGCGCTCCCCGGAGTGCGGCATTCAGATCGTCCAGGTAGCGCGCCAGGGTCAACCGCAAGACCCCGAGTTGCGAAGCGGCGCCGATCACGACCGCCACCACTGGCCCCAGCGGCGCCATCACCACGGCACGTCCGCCGTACACCACCATCACGGCTTCGGGCGCGCCAAACGCGGCACTCTCTCCCAGACGCTCTCCCACCATCACAGCACTGGCCGCGTAGGCCGCCAGGGCGTCGAGGTCGGCGTGGATGTCACCCACGGAGTGCAACACCGCCCCATCACCTGACAGTAGCAGGACGCTCTGAGCCGCCGACTGCCGCCGCAGCTCGGTGAGCACACCCTGCAGTTGTGCGTGGGATTGCGATTCGTCGGCCACAGCAGTGTTGTACCCGCGGCGTGCGTCCACTAGCCCAGCGTCAGGCCACGACCGTGGCGTTCGAATCTCCGCGGTCTGGGCCACGGCTCTCCCCATCCAGCCACGACCGCAGGGCGAGGTGGGTGCGCAGCGATTGCAACGCCTCCCCGCGCATCTGACTCACCCGCGACTCGGTCACGCCCAGGACACGGCCAATCTCCCACAATGTAAGTCCCTCGCAGTAGTATAGTCCGACCACGACCTTATGCCGAACCGGCAGTGCCTCGATGGCATGCCACAGGTCCGCATCACGCGCCTGTTGTTCGATGCTCCCCATGACGTCGCCGCCGGCATCTCGGGCCAGCGCCTCGGGGAAACGGCCGGCGTCCCCGAACTCGTCCAGCGACAGCGGCAATGCCGCGTGCTGATCGGTGCGGGCCTTGCCCAACTGGCGGGTGGCCATCCCGGTCGCCTTAGCCAGCTCGTCGTCGGTGGGGAGACGGCCGAGCCGCCGCGTCAGCGCGTGTATCTGCGCCTGCACCCGGTGCACGTTGCGCCGCGCGATCCGCGGCAGCAGGTCCAGCGTGCGCAGATAGTCATACATGGCGCCGCGGATTCGCAGCCGGGCGAACGCCTCAAACGGGATGCCGCGGTCGGTATCGAACCGGTCGATTGCCTCCAGGAGACCGATCATGCCGTAGCCTTCCAGATCTTCGCTCTTCACCGTGGGCGGGACACGACCAGTCATCTGCCTGGCTTGCGTGCGGACCAGGGGAAGATATGCCAGGGCCAGACGCTCGCGCACCACCGCGGTGCGCGCGTCTTTGAACGCTTGCCACAAGGTTGTGACAGACTGGGGATCCCTGGCCATGCACCGCTCCTTAGGAAATGTCGGCCAGCGCTGAGGCGGCGCGCTGCAGCAGCGCGTCCGGCGATTCATCCTGTTCGGCGCTGCCGACGACGCTCAGGCGCATGGGCAGCGGCGACACCGTGGTCTGCCGCAGCTCTCGTTGCGCCACACGGACCACGCGGTCGACGATGATCGAGGCCTTCTCCCGGTCGAGGCCGGCGAACAGCAGGCCAAATCGCCGCCCGCCCAAATTTGCCGCAAGATCGCAAGTGCGCATCGCCGCCGCGACATGGTGGGTCAGCGCCCCGACGACCGCGGCGCGTTCGGGTCCCGCAGCGATGTCCACCTCCAGCAGCGCCACGGCGAACTCGGTGGTGTGCTGGCGGGTCCGCTGCAACTCCTCCTCCAGGCGGGCCGTGAAGTGATGGCTGTTGCTGAGTCCGGTCTCGCCATCCTGATAGACCAGTTCGCGCAGCCGTTCCTCCCGGCGGAGTTTCGAGAGAGTCTGTGCCAGTGACTCCGCCAGCCGGCCCAGCCGCTCGAACTCGCCCTCGGTGAAGGTGCGGTCCGTGCGGGCGAGGGCCAGGACGCCGGCGACGATGCCCTGCTGCACAAGGGGAAAGGCCAGGAATGCGCGCAGCGCCGCGTCGCCAAACGGTGAACGGTGTCCGTTGGATCCGGGATCGGGGATCACCACCGGCCGGCCTTCCTGCGCCACCCAGGCGGAGAGCCCTGAGCCGCGGGCGAACCGGATCCGGTCGGCCAGCTCCACGCGGTTCCCGCGAACCGCCACAGGCAGGAGCCGCCCGCTGGTCCATTCAGTGACGTACAGGGTGCCGTGTTCAAAGGAAAGAGTCCGGTGAACCAGATCGAGGTAGCGGGTGTAGGCCAGCCGCAGCGGCAACTGCTCGTCGGCGAGCTTCACGCACTCCAGCCGCAGCGCCATCTCCTCCGCCTCCGTGGCGAGGCCCTGGCCGTTGCGGGGCGCTGACTCACCACCGGCACTACCGGAGTCGGGCGCGTACGCGGGTGCCCGTTCAGGCTGAGACCGACTGCGTCGACTGCGTTGCGCCATGGCCGTCCTCCGGCATTCGAGTAACGATGAGACCGTTTCGTTGCTCCACAAAATACAGGAGCAAGGAGCGTGCCACGAGGACTGCCGTTGAACCGTTGGAACGTTGAACCGTTAGAACGACAGACCAGATCAGGGAAGGTCTGCAGAGGCTGAACTTATGGACAGCGGCGTGCGCTACGAGGCGGGCTGCCGGCGGACTCGCTTCAACGTTTCAACGCTTCAATGTTTCGACGTCGTTATTTCGCTTCCGCCAGCGGACCCCGGGCCGTCGACGGCGGGACGTTCATCTCTTCGCGGTACTTCGTCACGGTGCGGCGGGCGATCTTCGTGCCCTCGGCCGTCAGCAGGCGGGCCATCTGCTCGTCGGTGAGCGGGTCTGTCTCCGCGGCGATGAGCGCGCGGATCCGCTCTTTCACGGGCAGCGATTGATCGAAGAAGAGCTCGAAACTCACCACACGGCCGCTGGGGAGCTGTGCGAACTTGCCGTCCAGCGCGCGGCTAACCGTGGACTCGCTGATGCCGAGCTCCGCAGCGATCATGGCCTTGGTCAGCGGCTTCATGTGCGCCTCACCGCGCTGGATGAACTCCCACTGCGTCTGCACGATGGTCTTCACGATGCTGGCGAACGTCCAGTTGCGGCGCGCCAGGACCTCGATGAACAACTTGGCGCGGCCGACGTAGTCGCGGACGTGATCACGGGACTTGTCAGAATAGCCGGAGGCGGCGCGGCGCATCTGCCGCCGCAAATCACCGTAAAAGGCGTTGACGCGGAGCGCGAAGGCATCCTGCCGGCACAGCTCCACGGCGAAGCCTTCCTCGGTCTGGCGGATGATGACATCGGGGCGCGCCACTTCGGCCGGGCGGACCGCCCCGCCGTCCTGCTCGCTGCGGTACCGCTCACCCGGATAGGGGTAGCAATTGGCCTTCACGAACTCGTGCGCATCTTTGACCTCGGGGATGGTCACCCCGAGATCCTTGGCTACTTTCTCAAACCGCCGCGCGGCCAGGTCCGGCAGATGGGTCTCCACCAGCCGCTGGGCCAGCCGGTTCGCGGCGCCTGGCTCCATCACCCGGAGTTGCAAGAGCAGACACTCTTCCACGTTGCGCGCGCCGACGCCGACGGGCTCGAAGCGCTGGATGCGAGCCAGGACCGCCTCGACCTCTTCGACCTCGGCGTTCAGCTCCTGGGCCACCTGCACCGCGGTGGCTTCCATGTACCCGTTGTCGTTGATGTAGCCGATGAGCCGTTCACCGATGGCGTGGTCGCGGGCGGAGAGCCCCTGCGCCTGCAGCGTCATCAGCAGGTGCTCCTGCAGCGACACCGGCGCCGCCATGCGGGCGAAGGGATCGAACTCCTCGTCGTCAGGCGTCCAGTTCGTCAGCGACTGCCCGCCTTCGTCACCCGACCAGTCGGCGTCCGCAGAGGCGGGCACCTCGTCCAGTTCCAGAGCAGGGTTCTCGGAAAGCTCCTGCTCAATGCGGGCCAGCAACTGATGGAGGGGCAGGACCAGGAGCGCATTCACCATCATCAGCTTGGGCACCATGCGCTGGTGCAGCTGCGGGTTGACGCCGAGTGATGCGTGAATGCGCGGATCCATCGACATGGTGGTGTTCTGTCCTCAGGCCGTCTCCGGCACGCCGACGGCCTCGTCGTCCATCCCAAGGGGGCGCAGGTCGCCGGCCTGCAGGCAGGCCAGCAGGGCGCCGATCACCTGCGGGTCGAACTGCGTCCCCCGCCCTCGTTCCAGTTCTGCCAGCGCCTTCGGCACCGGCATGGCCGGCCGGTAATAACGCGGGCTGGTCATGCTCTCCAATGCATCAACGCCGGCGATGATGCGCGCCTCAACGGGGATCTGATCGCCCCGCAGTCCCATCGGGTACCCCGAGCCGTCGAACCACTCATGGTGAAACATCACCGCCTCCACGACGCGCGGCGGGAAGTCGGCCATGGCCAGAATCTTCGCCCCCATCAGAGTGTGCGTCTTCATGCCATCATATTCCTCAGCGGTGAGGTGTCCAGGCTTTCGCAGGACTCCGTCTCCAATGCCGATCTTGCCGATGTCATGGAGCAGGGCGGCCGTCTTCAAATCCTCGAGGCGATCGGCACTCAGCCCCATCCGGGAGCCGATCGCTAGCGCGTACGTGACCGCCCGGTTGGAGTGTTCGCGCGTAGGATGGTCGCGCAGGTCGACGGTCGCGGCCAGCGCGTAGACGGTGTTCCAATACGACCGGCGTAGCTGTTGGGACAACCGGATCTTCTCGATCTCGCTCGAGCCCTGGGCCGCGATCACCCGCAACACGTCGCGGTCGGAGCCTCCGAACGCCGTCGTGGACCGCAGCGCGGTGACGACGCCCACGACGCGGCCTCCGAACTGCAGCGGGACCGACAGCATCCGACCCTCGTCGTCGGCTGTCGCTTCCGCCAGGCCGTCGGCTCTGAACAGGTCCTCCGGGGCCACCCTCCACGACGCCGAGCTCTTAGCTGCCGAATGCCTGGCCCCATCCGCCTGGCCGGTCGTAGTCACGGTCCCGGCATCGCCCGTCGCGGATGTCGTCACCATCAGCTCCTGTCCATCGTCGTCCAGCGTGACGAGGGTTACGCGCTCGGCGTTCAGTTCGTGCAGCACGGCCTCGGTGATAATCTGAAACACTCGGCCCTGATCCACGTCTCCCAGCCGGTTGCTGTGGAGATCCAGCAGGGGCTGCAGCGCCCGCAGGCGGGTGTTGCGCTTGAAGTACAGCCCTTTGCGCAGGCCCTCCTCGACGGTCTTGCGCAGGTCGTCAGGCGTAAACGGCTTCATCAAGAACCCGTTCACGCCGAGCTTCACGGTTTCCAGCAAGTTGTCAAACTCGCTGAACCCGGTCATGACCACGACGGAGACGTCGGGCGCCTCCGCCACGATCTGCCGGGCTGCCTCCAGCCCGGTCATGCCTGGCATGCGGATATCGGTGAGCAGGAGATCCGGAGTCTGCGCGCGGGCCATGCTGATCGCCGTGGGGCCGTCGGGAGCAGGGCTGACCTCATAGGTCCGGCCGAGAATGCGGACGCACAGCTCCCGGATGGACGTTTCATCGTCAACGACCAAGATTCTGGCTTTGGGGAGCACCATGGACTCCTTGTCGTTCATGCCGCGCGTGCAACCTCGCGTCCCATGCGGCTTCTCGCGTACCGCTCTGCTAGAGCAAGTTTCATGCCGAACACATGTCTACCCGGTCGGTTAGCCGGTTTCCGCCGAAATATTATGTTCCTGGATTTTCGCGTGAAGCGCCGCGCGGTCGATCCCCAGCACCTTCGCGGCCTCATCCAAGTTCCAGGCCGTCATCTTCAAGACGGCATTGATGTGCCGGCGTTCAGCGTCGCCCAGCGAGAACGCCTTGGGAAACTTCGCTCCCGGGGACGGCTGTTCGTCCAGCCAGATCTCCTCGGCGTCGATGAGTTCCCCGGTGGCCAGGATGACGACCCGCTGCACGGTGTACTCCAGCTCCCGAACGTTCCCCGGCCACTGGTGGCTGCGCAGCCGTTTCATCGCCGCGGGGGTGAAGCCTTTGATCCGCTTGCCGAACGCCACCGCGTACTTGTTGACGAAGTGGTAGGCCAGCACCTGAATGTCCTCTTTGCGGTCGCGCAGCGCCGGCAACTCCAGCGGCATGACGGCCAGCCGGTAGTAGAGGTCCTCGCGGAACCGGCCGTCGGCGATGGCCTTCTTCAGATCTTTGTTCGTCGCCGCCACGACGCGGGCGTTGACATCGATGGGCTTGTTGCCGCCCACCCGCTCGATGACCCGCTCCTGCAACACGCGCAGCAGCTTGACCTGCATCGAGAGGCTCATGTCGGCGATCTCGTCCAGAAAGATCGTGCCGTCCTGGCCGCGCTCAAACCGGCCCACGTGGCTGGTGATGGCGCTGGTGAACGCGCCCTTCTCATGGCCGAAGAGTTCCGTCTCCAGCAGCGTCTCGGGAATGGCTCCGCAGTTGACCACCACGAATGGGCCGTTGGCGCGAGGGCTCTGGAAATGGATCGAGCGGGCCAGCAGTTCCTTGCCCGTCCCCGTCTCCCCGTAGATCAGCACGGTGGCGTCGGTCGGGGCGACCGCGGCGGCGAGCCGCAAGACGTCGCGCATTTTCGGAGATTCCCCGACGATCCCCTCGAATTTGAAGGTGCGCATCAGTTCCTGCTGCAGCGCCCGGTTCTCTTGCATCAGGCGGCTGCGTTCCAGCGCCTGGTTCACCACGATCATCAACTCTTCGGGCCGGAACGGTTTGCCGACATAATGGTAGGCGCCAAGCTTGATCGCCTGGATCGCGGTGTCGATCGTGGAGAACGCGGTGATGATGATGACCAGAGCGTCGGGGTTGAATTCCTTGATCGATCGCAGCACACTCATCCCGTCGAGCTTGGGCAGCTTGAGGTCCAGGAGCACGAGTTGGTAGCGACCGGCCTTGTACTTGGCCAGCCCTTCTTCGCCGTCGGCGGCAGTCTCCACCGCATAGCCGTCCTCGCGAAGAATCTTGGTCAGCAAATTCCGCAGATTCTCCTCGTCGTCGACCACGAGGATGGACGTACCGTCGGTGACCATCAGCACTCTCTTCTTGGGCCGAAATGGGGGTCCTGCGAAATCATGCCTCTGTGGCGCGGAGGTTAGACGCGCCGCAAGCGCGCCCGAGTGCACCACCGCGTCTACCTAGTCTACCTGGTCTACTTAGTCTGCTTGGTCTCACTGCGGGGCCGACGGAACTAGGCATGTAGACCGGGAAGACCAAGTAGACCAAGAAGACCAAGTAGACGCAGTTGTCGTGTAAAAAGCCCCGCCGTCTCTCTCCCGTGCGGGCGGCCTTGCAGCGTCCCCCCTGAGGTTCGCCTGCACCCGGTTCCCGCGTTCAGAAGAGCGGACGGCGGGGAGTTCTATCGATCCATTAATTCAGGCGGGCCTGCGCCCGTGAGGTGGTCGCCGACGCGACAGCCGCCAGGGCCGGGGTCAGGACCCGCTGTGCCCACAGGGCGCGGTTCGCGCGTTCCACCGCACCGAGCCCCCGGAGGAGCGTGCCGATCTGACGGGTGAACGCGGCCACATCCGGGACGCTGGTCGAGGTTTTGTGGCGCACCTGGCGACGCCTGGCTTCAAGATCCCGCAGGGTGACGATGTAGGCCGCCTCCAGGACAACCAGGTCTGCGGCTTCGTCAAAACGCCCCTGCTTCAGCAAGAGGTGCCGGGCCCGAGCCAGCCGCAGCAGTTCACGGTGCACGGCCAGCTCACGTTCGAGAATCTGGCGAAGTTGTCCGGCTGTGGAGCCCATCGCATCACACCTCGACACGTCACCAGGGAAGTCTAGCCGGATGAAGAGCAATTCCCATGCCACCTACCGGGGCCGCTGGCGGGACAGCGCTAACACCTCGAGCTTTTGGGTATGTAGCCGATAGACAGGGTGAAGGACAGTTACGCGTTCGTTGACAGCATGAAGAGGCTGTGGTAGAGTCAGCGAGCCATGAGTATGGAGACCGGCTCACATCTCGATTCGGAAGGCCGCAGGCACTTAGTTCCTTGCCGGCGAGATGACGGGTCTATCTCAGCAGGAAGAGGGAGCAAATCAATGCGCAAGGCGATCGCTGTATTCTTGTTCGCGTCCCTGATGTTTGTGGCGGCATCCGTGTCGTGGGGCCAGTCGGCCTCGACGGAGGCCACGTGGGAGTCGGCCACCTGGGAGACTCTCGACGCCGTCCCCGCAGTCTGGGAGTAGTTTCGGCCGTATCCAGACATCAGGACTGTTCGTGACGAGGGGGTCCCACCGGACCCCCTCGTTGTTGTTCTTCTGGAGTTGATCCCCGCATCTAACCCTCCCTCAGGCCGGGCATGACTCTTTTAGGATCCCTCCAGGGAATCTGCGCACCGAAGGGGTTTGGTACGAAAATTGCTCTATTTAGACGGTAGAAACGTTTCATCACACGGGAGGGAATCACAATGAAAAAGGTCCTGACTGTCGCGGTCATGCTGATCCTGGCAGTGTGCCTGGGGGCGTCGGTGTCATGGGGCCAGACGGCCTCGACGGAGGCGACATGGGAGTCGGCCACCTGGGAGACTCTCGACGCGGTGCCCTCAGTCTGGGAGTAGCAACGAACTGCGCCTGGTGGAGGATTCCGCCGGGCGGTAGTCTAACAGGGGTTGCCCGGGAGGCCGCCTGCACACGCGGGGTGGCCCCGGGCCATTTGCCTTCTCTCGCGGCGGGAATATGAAGAACCTCTCAACGCCAGCCCGCGTCTACGTCCTAGGGGTCATCATCGCCGGCGGCATCCTGGCGGCCCTTGTGCCGCAGCTTCCGGGTGCTGCCCCGCGGCTGGATCTGCCATTTGCGGTCTTCGTCGCGGCGGCGCTGCTGACGCAGCTGGTCGGCGTCCGGGTGATCATGCCCGGCCGGGAGGGCATCGCCTGGTCGCTGATCAACGCGGTAATCGTCGCCACCGTATTGCTCTTCCCCGCCGGCAACAGCATCCTGCTCGTCCTCATCACCTTTACCGCCTACGGGTTCAAGCGCCGCGAACTGCCCTGGTACCAGGGGGCGTTCAACGTGGCGCAGCATGTGCTGTCGGTCAGCCTGGCTGAGACGTTGTGGGCGATCGCGCGGCCGGAAAGCCTGGTCGGCGCAATGGCGGTGCAGTGGTACGCGGCGGCGTTCTCTGCCGGCGTCGTGTTCTACGTCGCCAACGGCGCCCTGGTCACGCTGGCCATCACCCTGGTGGCCGGCAAGCCGTTCCGGCAGGTCGGCGTGATCTCACGGTCCAGCTTCTACCGCGAGATGGTCCTGATCTGGCTTGGCGCCGCGGTGGCCGACTTCTGGATCGTGAACCCGTGGCGCACGGTGCTGCTGACCCTTCCGCTGGTGGGACTGTCCCAGATGCTGCGCTTGCAGATCGAGGACGCGGAGCGCATCCGCCGCAGCCAGCAGGAGGCGGAGGGCCGCGCCCAGCAGCTGGCCAGCTTGAACGAGCTGGCCCGGGCCCTGACCAGCAGTCTGGAGCTGGAACAGGTTTGTGACGCGCTCTATGCCCAGATCCGCAAGGTCGTGCCGGCCGACGCCTTCGGCGCCGGCGTGTACGAACCACACGCCGACCTGATCAGGTTCAGCGTGTGGCGGACGGAGGACGAAACGTTCCCGGCGTTCACCCGCAACGCATCCGAGCCGATCTTCCGGCGCGTCCTGCAGGCCCGGACGCCGCTGGCGCTCGAACAGGGGCGCGATCATGAAGACATCGCCCAGCTCAGCCAGTACGGCCGGCTTCCTCGCGACGCGATGGTGGTCGCGATTCCGATGACCGTTGGCGATCGCGCCGTGGGCATGATCATCGTCGGCACACGCCGGGCGCTCACCCCGCAGGAGATGGACCTGCTCTCTACCATGGCCAGCCAGACGGCCGTGGCCATGGAGAAGGCCCAGCTCTTCGACCGGGAGCGCCGGAAGAGCGCGCAGCTGAGTGCCATCACACAGGTCAGCAAGAAGATCGTCACGATCCACAGCGTGGACGTGCTGCTGCAGCAAACCTCGCGCCTGATTGAGGAAACATTTGCCTTCGAACGCGTGCAGGTGCTGCTGGCGGATGAGGCGGAGACCGCGCAGGCCGACCCCGCGGCGACCGACATCCCTGTCCTCTACCGCGGGGAGTCCATCGGCGACCTGCGGGTGTGGCTGCGTCCGGGCACCGGATTTTCTCCGGATGACCTCTCGATGCTGCAGACGCTGGCGGACGAGATCGCCGTGGCCATCGAGAATGCGCGCCTCTATGAAAACCTGCAACGCCAGATGGCCATGCTGGAGCAAACGCAGTTCCAGCTCATGCAGTCGGCCAAGCTGGCCACGATTGGCGAACTGGCCGCGTTCGTCGCCCACGAGATCAACAACCCGTTGACCAGCGTCCTGGGTTACGCCTCGCTGATCCTGAGCGAAACGCCCCCAGACGACAGCAAGCGGGGCGACCTGGAGGTCATTGAGAAGGAGGCGTTGCGAGCGCGCGCCATCGTGCGAGATCTGCTGGGCTACGCGCGGCAGACCGACTCCGCGATGGAACAGACGCGCATCAACGAGGCGCTGGAGAGCGTCCTGCCGCTGATCCGCCGCCGCGCCGAGGCGCAGCATGTCAGCATCACCGCGAACTTCGATCCATCGGTCCCCCCGATCCTGGGGGATGTCAACCAGCTCAAGCAGGTCTTCATCAACATTCTGAACAATGCGATCGACGCCATGCCCACGGGCGGCGTCGTGGAGGTCAGCACGCGAGAGGTCAGAGGGAACGGCACCGGGCCGCAGGTGGAGATCGCATTCCAGGATGGCGGCGTGGGGATTCCCGAGGACAAGCTCGAACGTATTTTTGACCCCTTCTTCACGACGAAGGAGGACGGCAAAGGCACCGGGCTTGGGCTCCCGATCAGCAAACGCATCGTGGAGCGCCACGGCGGATCCATTTCGGTGAAGAGCGTCGTTGGGGCAGGGACCCGGTTCACAGTCGCGCTCCCGGTCGCGGTCACCTATTCATGACATCAGTCCAACCTGCCCAGCCGCAGCCCTCCGCCTCCCGCGTCCTTGTGGTCGACGACGAGGAGTCCATTCGCGACCTGTGCGCCCGCGTGCTGAGCCGCGCCGGCTACAGCGTCAGCACCGCCCCCAACGGCGAAGACGCCGTCGCCCTGCTGACCCGGGAGGCCTTCGCCCTGGTGATCTCCGACATCCGCATGCCGGGAATCTCCGGATTGGAGGTGCTGGAGCGCGCCAAGGCGACGCATCCGGCGATCCGGGTGGTGCTGATTACCGGTTTCGGCACTCCACAGATGTTGACGCGCGCCCAGCAATCCGGCGCCGACCGCATTCTCACCAAACCCTTCAACCCCATGGAGTTGCTGGCGGCCGTCCGAGAGATCCTCCCGAGCGGAAACGCGGAACCGCGGTAAGCTGCATTGCGCATTGTGGATTGACAATTGTGGATTGATCCTGTCTGCATTTCAATCCGCAATCCACAATCCGAAATCCGCGATTTCGTAGTACGATGGGGGCGTGACCGCCGTCGACGCCCTGAAGGCGTTTTTCTCCCGCGAACGAGACGTCGCCGCCGCGTACCTGTATGGGAGGTATGCGGACGACCGCACCTGGCCCGACAGCGATATCGAGATCGCCATCTTGTTTCCGGATCGGGTCGGCGAAGAGGACATGAGCGGCTACCTGGAGCGCCTGTCGGCGGCCAACCCTCTGGCAGACGCTCCGGGAATCCTGATGCCCTCCGCGCTGAACACGCACATCCTGCCGGTGATCCACGAGATCCTCAGTGGCGCGGACGTCCTTGTCGTCAATGATCCTGAAACCAGGGATGCCTTTGCCCGACGAGCCGCGGCGCGGCTGGACGACGAACGGACGGCGTTGCTCGACGACGCCAAAGAGTCGATCCTGCAGGCCCGCAATCTCGGGCTGGGGCTCCTCGGCAGTCCCGGGTTTGTCCTGCCGCAACCCCCACGCTTCCTCGATCCCATCCGGATTGGTTGGCGCCTGGCCAGGATTCTCGGATCTTCCGCCGTGCTCGAGGCCTCGACGCGTGACGCCGACGCTGCGGGCAGAGACCCCGAGTCGCTGGGCCAGTTGATCGGATGGTTCAGCAACGGGACCGGCGCGGCAACCGGCATCGCCAAAGCCATGCTGAACATCTTCGGCATGCCGCGCCCCAGCCGCCGGTGGGAGGTGTTTCTGCCGCTGGCGGATGCCAAGATGATAACAATGGATCTGGCCCTGCAGCTCGGGGCGGCGGTGGAAGCCCGGTGGCAACTTCTGACCGGAAGCGGACTGGCTGCTCCGGAGCGGATCGTCACGTCCATCCGCGCGTCGCTGCCGCCGATCCTGTCGTTCGCGCGCTTGGCCGCGTGGTATTGCGAGGTGCCCGGGGTCCGCGACCAGAAACTGCACTAACGGAAACGCGGAAGCAGGGAAACACGGAAACGCGACGAGAACTGCGGCGAACTGTGACCTCGCGATTCCGCGCTTCCGTGTTTCCGCGTTTCCGTTGTTTCTAAAGGAGCCCTCGTTCCAGCAGTTTGGCCACCATCGCGGCCCGCGACCCTACCCCCCAGCGGGCATAGATGCGACGCAGGTGCGTGCAGACCGTCCATCCGCTAATGCAGAGCGCTGCGGCGATGGCCTTCGTCGGCAGCCCCTGCGCTACAAGCGCGGCAATCTCCCGCTCCCGCGGACTGAGTCCTCCTGCTGGCGGAGCCGCCCGGACGCGAGAAAGCGTATAGCGCGCCCCGTCCAGGTCGATCTCGCACAAGACCTCCTCCAGCCGCCCGCCGTCGACGCGCACGCGCACGGCCGCGCTCCCGGCCGCCTCCCCTACCACCGACCGCAGCAACGACGCAACATCCGCGCCCCGCATTCTGCGTGCCGTCATGGCGCGCGGTCCATGGACAGGACCGTTGTGGGGCTCTGGTGTGAAAACGCGAGCGCAAACCAGCGCGCGGCCTCCTCGCCCTTTTCCTGTTGCATCAGCAGGAAACCGAGGTCGCGGCAGACCCGGATCAGGTCGCCGGTCATGCCCAGGGCCTGGAAGCCGGCCACCGCCTCCTGGTAACGGACGGCCGCCTCGTCGCGCCGGCCTGCGACGGCCAGCGCGTCGGCCAGCGCCGCCCTGGCCCGAGCCAGCTCGGCCTCGTCACCAATCCGCGTTGCCAGCGACGCGGCATCCTCCGCCGCACGCAGGGCGCCGCCCGCATCGCCCGCGCGAGCCCGGAGCCGCGCCAGTTCCACGAGCGTCTGCGCCACCCCCTCGTCGTCGCCGCACTGGCCGGCCAGCCGCAGGCTGGCGTCCAGATCTTCTTGCGCGGCAGCCAGCGCGCCCTCTTCAATATGCAGCATCCCCAGGCTGCGCTTCACCATTCCCAGCAGCCGGATGTTCTCGTGGACGGCGAATAACTCTGCCGCTCTCTGCAGGAACTCGCGGGCGCGCTCAAACGAGTGCTGCCGCTCCCAGGCGACGCCGACGTGAAAGTACAGCAGGCCGAGGTGAAATGGGTCGGCCGCGGCGGCCAGCGTCTCTGCCGCCTGCCGGAGGTAGTCCAGCGCCTGCGCCGGCAGCCCCAGTTCCACACAGACGCGACCGAGGTTGGCGAGCAGCTTCCCATAGACTTCCGTCTGCTGCAGCCCCGCGGCGGCGAGGCGTTGTAGCGCCTCGTGAAAAATCTCGTGCGCCTGGGCAAACCGGCGCTGGCGGAATGCCAGAAATCCCATCGCGTTCGCCGCCGCCGCCATCAACTCTGCATCACCTGAGGTAGCGGCGCGGCGCGCGGCGGCTTCCAGGTGGGCCCCAGCCTCCTCGAACCGGCGGAGACCGGCCAGCGCCTGGCCCGCACCGAGGGCCCATCGCGCCTGGTCGGCGGTGTGAGGAGGCGCCGAGGCAGCGGTGAACGCTTCCAGAGCCTCGGCGAACCGGTGCTGGCGCAGGAGCGCCTCTGCATGGTGCAGTTGCACTTGTGCAGAGGGCGCAGCCTCGTCGTCAAGAAAATGGCTGAGCGGCTTGCCCAGCCGCTCAGCCAGGACCTTCAGCGTCGCCAGAGATGGACGCACCAGATCGTGCTCGACCATGCTGACAAAACTGATCGAGCAGGCCCCCCTGGCCAGTTCGTGCTGCGTCATCCCACGCGATTGACGCGCCGCCCTGATCCGCCGGCCTAGGGAGACGGTATTCTTCCCCGCCAGGGCTGACCGCCGGCGCCGCTTCTGTGAACGCATGCCGCCCTCCACGACCCCACCCCAGAAAATTCGCAGACGAATTTCTGGGGACCCCCGGGGCCCACCCTGTCATGCGGGACACCGGAAGCGTGATCTACAGGAGTTCCCCTCCTCCGTGTCCCGCGATCTTGACCTGCGCCTTCGCTGACTCTGCCAGCCATCCTACCGGCAGCGCCGCGAACAGGATCACCAGTGCCAGCACCACAACTGCAACCTTCCCCATGGGAAAGCCTCCTCTTGCCCTCCCATGCGCACAGTTCGACTCCTGCACTGAATATCCTGTGAGTGTATTTCAGTAGGAGTGAATTGAAATGACGAGTGGCTCAAATCGGTCACCGAACGCCTGTGCGGAGACAGAAAACCCCGCGGCAGGATCACGACCTGGTCGCGGGGTGGAGACGACCTAGAAGCCGGGGAAGAGGCTAGCCGGCGACGCGGACCTTTGTGGCCTGGGGACCCTTCTGTCCCTGCGTGGCCTCGTACTCGACCTTCTGCCCTTCGCTGAGGGTCCGGTAGCCGGTCCCCTCAATACCGGTATAATGCACGAACAAATCCCGACCGCCGTCGTCGGGTGTGATAAAGCCGTAACCCTTCTCTGCGTTGAACCATTTGACTGTACCGGTTGCCATCGACCACTCCCCTGCCCTTCCCGCTATACTATCCGTGGTTGCCCCCCGGACGCGATTACGCCCATCCCCATTCCCCGGCTCCTTCCGGCAGTCCTGCTCGTAACAATCGGAGCGGAAAGGCGAATCCTTCCCCCTCCGATCGATCTATCTGAAAAGCTGGGGTTGCCCCGCCACGAGTGTCGAGTAGTCGATCCGCCAGTGACCAGACCCGTTTTTCTCGGCCTGCGCCTCCATCGAGGACCGGAGGGTAGACTGCCCGCCGTCGGTGCGCATGGCGACCGTCGCGGTGAATGTCGCCCGCGCGCGATCGGCATTCACCTGTACGCGGAGATCCTCCAGCGTGAACCCTGCCAGCCGGCTGCGCTGCAGCGGCTGCGGCCATTGTGTCGGCGTGTTGGTCAAGAACCACTCCGCCCATCCCCGCGCGGCCGGATGGCCCGCGTGCGCAAACGCCTCGTACACTTGAACCAGGGCGTTGGCCACGAGTTCACTGTCAGCGGTGGGGTATCCGGTGAAGATCCCCGCGGTCGACCCCTGTTGCACCGCATCAAACGCCCAATGCCAGGGCGGCACATCCACAAAAGCCGACGGACCCTGCGCCCAGGCCGCGCTGCCGGCCAGGACCACCAGCGCCAACCCTATCGCACACCACCGCATGGATCTCGCCTCCTCATCTTCTAATATACTCCTGCCCGAGAGAACCGGACCTAGGCGAACCTGGGAGCAGCGAACATTATCCCCGGGCCCCGGCCCGTGGATCGAGCGCGTCGCGCAGACCGTCGCCGACCAGGTTGAACGCCATGACCACGAGAAAGATGGCCAGACCCGGAAACGTGGCGATGAACCAGTAGGACAGCAGGTAGGTTTGCCCCTCGCCGAGCATCGTTCCCCACTCCGGGGTGGGCGGCCGGACACCCAACCCGAGGAACCCCAGGCCGGCGGCGGTCAGGATCGCCGCCCCCAGTTGCAGCGTCGACTGCACGATCACCGGCGTCAGGCAGTTGGGGAGCACATGGCGCAGGATGATGGCCCTGTCGCCCGCCCCCAGGGCTCGTGCGGCCTCGATGTACGTCTGCTCGCGGATCACCAGCGTCGCCCCCCGGACCAGCCGGACGTACACCGGTATCGCGGCCACCGCTACCGACACGACCACATTGGTCACACCCACGCCCAGCACCGCGATCAGGGTGAGCGCCAGCAGGAATCCTGGAAAGGCCAGCAACAGGTCCACCCCGCGCTGGACGAGGAGATCTACCGTGCCCCCAGCGTAGCCGGAAATCACCCCCACGGGGATCCCCGCGGCCAGCGCCAGCAGCACCGCCAGGGCTCCGATGAGAAAGGAAATCCGGCCGCCGTAGATCACGCGCGTCAGCAGGTCGCGGCCCAGTTGGTCGGTCCCCAGCGGGTGCGCCGGCGACGGGGACTGCAGGACCGCCGCGAAATCAACGGCATCGGGATCGCCCATGAGCAGCGGCGCGGCCAGAGAGGAGGCCAGCAGCATGCCCAGGACGACCAGGCCGGCGGCGGCGGTCCGCCGCCGCCGCAGGCGATCCCAGGCCGATCTCCCGGCGGAGGGAATCGTGGATCTGACCCCTTTATCCGTATCGGATGCGCGGGTCGACGGCGACATACAGCAGGTCGGTGACCAGGTTGACCACCACAAACATCGCGGCAAAGACGATCACAATGCCCTGGATGACCGGATAGTCCCGGGCGGTGATGGCTGAGACGAGCAGCCGTCCCAGTCCCGGCCAGGCGAACGTCGTCTCGGTCAACACCGCGCCGCCCAACAGCGTGCCAAACTGCAGGCCGACCACCGTGACGACCGGAATCAACGCGTTGCGCAGGGCGTGGCGGATGATCACCGCCCCCTCGCCGATCCCCTTCGCCCGCGCGGTGCGCACGAAGTCCAGATTCAACGTCTCCAGCAGGCTCCCGCGGGTCATGCGGGCGACGATGGCCGTGGAGAACGCCGCCAGGGTCACCGCCGGCAGGATGAGGTGGGCCGGTGTGCCGCTCCCGCCGGCCGGCACCCAGTGCAGGTGCACGGCGAAGAGCAGCATGAGCATGATCCCCAGCCAGAACACCGGGACCGATACGCCGCCCAGGGCAGCCATCATCACCGCGTAGTCTACGGCGGTATTGTGATACGCGGCGGCCAGCACGCCGGCGCTGAGACCGGCCGCCACCGCGAGGGCCGTACTGGTGACCGCCAGCGTCAGGGTGGCCCGCATCCGGATGCCGATCTCCTCGATCACCGGGGTGCGGGTCACCGCCGAAAGTCCAAAGTTGCCGGCCAGCACGCTGGCCAGGAATCGCGCGTACTGCTCGGGCATCGGACGATCCAGGCCCAACTCCACCCGCAACCGCTGCACCTCATCGTCAGACGCCAGCAGGCCCGCGATGAGGCGGGCAGGATCGCCGGGAATCAGGCGCACCAGCAGGAAGACGGCCAGGGTGACCCCCAGCAGCGTCGGCAGCGCGTAGAGAAGCCGCCGCACCACATAACGGCCCAGAGGAGCGCGCATCAGAGGAGATTGCTTCGCGGAGTCCCGTGCTCCGCGCGGGGCTCCGCTCGCAATGACTCGCCGCCAGTTAGTCCATGCACGTGCCTGACGTCATCACCAGGCGGCGAGTCACTTCCACGTCGCGTAGATCGCGTCCCACTTCTCGATGGGCGTAATGGATACACCGACCAGGCTCTTTACCGTGGCCACGTACCAGTTCTGCGCCCAGAGGAAGATCCATGGAGCGTCGGTCCAGATTCGCTGCTGGGCCTGGCGATAGAGGGTCTTCCGCTTCTCGACGTCCACCGTCGTGCGGGCTTCATCCAGCCAGGAATCCACCTCCGCGTTCGTGTAGAACGCGGGCGCCAGCCCGCGCGGCGGGTGCTGGGATGAGTGAAACTGGCCGAACAGCACGCCGTCGCAATCCAACACCACCCACGCCCACCCCAGCACGAACATCTGCAGGCGGGTGCGCTCAGGCGGCGCGGTGATCTCGGCGACGTAGCTGGGCCACTCCATCGTGCTGACCGACGCGCGGATGCCCACGTTACGCAGCTGGGCGGCGACAGCCTGCGCGACCTGGAAGTCCTGGATGTAGCGGCCGGTCGGGGTGAAAAAGGTGACCTCGAAGCCGCTGGGATACCCGGCTTCGGCCAGCAACTGCTTGGCTTTGATCGGGTTAAACGGCCACCCGCCGGCCTGCACCGGGCCGTACCCGAACATCCCCGCCGGACACGGCGAGTCCACCACCGTGCCCAGGTCGAACAGGACGCTGCTGAGGATGGCTCCTTTGTTGACCGCATAATTGAAGGCCTGCCGGACGCGCGCATCGCGGAGCGGACCCCATTGAGTATTCAGCCCGATGAAGATGACGCGGTCGGTGGGGGCCTGCACCAGCGTGACATTCGGATTCTCCCGCAGCCGGCGGACATCGGGCGCCGGGGGGAGCATCGCCATGTGCACGTCGCCGGCCAGCAACATCGTTTCCCGCGTCCCAGCATCGGGCACAACGCGGAACATCACCTCGTCAAACGCCGGAGCCTTCCCCCAATACCCGGGGTTGCGGGTCACTAGAATGGACGTGCCGCGGACCCACTCCTTGAACTGGTACGGACCGGTTCCGGCTGCCGTGGCGTCGCGAACGAGATTCGCCGGACCGATTTTCGCCGCGGCGGCCGGCGAGATAATGGCGGTGGTGGTGTAGGTTAGGTTGCTGAGCAGCATCGGACTGGGCCTGCTCAACACGAAGCGCACCGTCAACGCATCGAGCACCTGCACCTCTTTGATGGCATCGACCAGGAACCGCAACGGCACTCGCGTTTTGGGATCCAGCAGCCGTTCGAACGTGAACTTCACGGCGTCGGCGTCAAACGAGGTGCCGTCCTGAAACGTCACGCCCCTCCTGAGCCGGAACGTATACATCAGACCGTCCCGACTGACCGTCCAGCTCGTGGCCAGCTGAGGCGCGACCGTGCCCCCCGCGTAGTCGGGGCGCAGCAGTGTTTCGTAGATGTAATCCACCATGTTGGCCACGGTTGTCGTCGTCTGACCGGCGGGATCCAACGTGTCGGCATCAATCCCCACGGCGATGTGCAGCGTCTTGGGGGGAGGCTGCGCCTGCACCGCCGCTCCGGGGACTGCGACCAGCACAGATGCGGCCAGCAGCACCCATGCAGAAATCCGTCCCATGGCCTTCCCTCCCCGTGCAGTCGGACCCGGTGTGAGTTGTCGGTCCTTCGTGGGAACGTACGGGCTCTTCATACGGGATGCCCGGCACCCGTCCCTGCCGCCGACACGAAACGGCCACAGCGCACGGGCTCCCCCCGGAGCGGGAACGATGGGGTTGGGGGCCCCCTCAGATGGCTGGGCGCTGCCGCGCCCTCACGACCGGAACTGCTGCAGCGCCTCGTCCAGCGTCCGGCAGAGGGGAACGGTCTTGTCCACCTGTGTCAGCAACAGGACGCGACGAATCACCGAGCGCTCCGGCAGGACCAGGGCCATCTGTTGCTGGCTGGTCCGCAGGCGTTCGGCCAACTCCAGAATGAGGTGGACACCGCGGCTGTCCAGGTACGTCGTCTGCGACAGATCGAGAATCAGGCCGGGCGCGGTGTTGGGGACGACCGAGATGAGCTGAGCCCGGCAATCCGCCACATTGGCCAGGTCGATCTCGCCCTCCGGTGCCGCGACCGGCACCCCGTTCCGTTCGATCACCTTGACCATTGCCGTCACCGTCATGTCGTCACCTGCCTTCGTGTTCGTTGCATGTGGACCGTGGTGCCGTCGGGCCGTGGCGTCACCGTCACATGGCGCATCAGTTCCTCGATCAGCCGCAGACCGCGGCCGCGGTTCATCCCGCGCGGCGGGCGCCAACGTCCCCAGTCGCGCACGGTCATTTCCACCTCATGCTCGGTCATGTGGCCGCGAACTTCGACGTCGCCATCTGCGGCTCCATAGGCGTGCTCGATCACGTTGCTGCACGCTTCGCAGCAGGCCACCAGGATCTCATAGGCATCCTCGTCGTTCGTCTGCGCCGCCTCCATCCACCGGCGCAACGTATGCCGCAGCATCGGCAGCGACGAGGGCACCGCCGGGAGCCGGACATGGAACCGGGTCGGGTCGGGGATTTCCGCACGCAGGGCCAGGAGCGCGATGTCGTCCCCGCCGGGACGACCGCGGGTCACCTCGCCCAGCACGCGGTCCACCAGCTCGTCCAGATCCTCATTGGGATCTGCGGCGGCGGCGCGATGCAGAGTCCGTCAGTGTAGAGGAGGAGTGTACTGCCGGGCCATAGCTGCGCTGATTGCTCATGGTACGACGGCATCCGCAGCGCCCCCAGCGGCGGCGCCCCACCCTCCAGGTACGCCGCGCGGCCGTCAGGGGCCACGGCCAGCGGCGGGGGGTGGCCGGCGTTGGTGAAACGCACCGTCTGGGTGGCCGGATCGAAGATGAGGTAGACCAGCGTCGCCATCTCCCCCGGCTCGATCAACATGGCCAGCCGCTGCACCACCTCGGCAGGGCTGTATCCTTCCACCGCGTACGCCCGTAGGGCGCTGCGGAGCTCGGCCATCAAGGCGGCCACGCGCACACCCCGCCCGGCGACGTCACCCATGACCAGCCCGACCGTGCCACGCGGCAGCACGAAGAGATCGTACCAGTCGCCGCCCACCGCCTCCGGGCTCGCCGCCAGATACCGGGCGGCGGAGGCGAGGCCGGGAATCGGCGGAAGGCGTTGCGGCAGCAGGCTGCGCTGCAGCGTTTCGGCGATGCGCCGCTCCTGCTCGTACAACCGGGCGTTATCGATCGCCAGCGCCGCCCGGCGCGCCAGTTCCTCCACCAGGGCCAGGTCGTCGCGCGTGTACTGGCGGTTGGACTCGGCGGTGAGAAACGCGATGACACCCAGCGTGCGGCCGCGCGCCACGAGCGGGACAATGATCAGCGAGACCGAGCCCAGCGTGCGAGCCACACTGAGCTCCTCGGTGTGGGGCCCCAATCCGCGGGCCCATTCCTCAGAAATCTCCGGCACGAGTAACGCCTGGCCGGTCCGCAGCACCGTGGCCGTGGGCTCGGAGACGACCGCGTTGAATGGATACCGCTCCAACAGCTTGCGCAGCCGCTGTTCTTTGGCAGGATCCGAATGCACAACTTCCACGCGGCGCACCTGACCGTCGGATTCGGCCAGGAAGGTCATACACATGTCGGCGAGCCGCGGGACCGCCAGCCGCGCGATGCTCTTCAGCGTGGCCTCAGAATCCAGCGAGGCGGTGAGGATGCGGCTGGCATCGGCCAGGAACTGCAGTTCGCGGGTGCGCTCCTGGATGGTCCGTTCCAGATCGCTGGCGTGCCGCTCCAGCGTGTGCTGCTGGTCATCCAGCTGGCGCTTGTACTGCCTGGCCTGCATGGCCCGGATGAGCGAGGCCACAAAGTACTCGCGGTCAATAGGCTTCTGGATGAAGTCGTAGGCGCCGCCGCGCAACGCCTGCACGGCCAGATCGTGCTCGCCGTGCCCGGTGATCAGCAGCGTCGGCGTGTCCGGCCGCAAGGCCTTGATCTGCGCCAGCAGGGCCAAGCCGTCGGTCCCGGGCATCTTGATGTCCGTGACGATAGCCTCGTAGTCGACCTCTGTGATGCGCTGCAGCGCCCGCTCCGCGGAGTCGCAGGTCTCCACGTTCACCTCCTCCATCCGCAGCCGCAACGCCTCCGGCAGCGCCTGCAGCAGCACGGGGTCGTCGTCGACCAGGAGGATCAGTTTTGTGGAGACCCGTTCAGGAGCCACGATCATTGCCGCGCCAATGGCAACTGAATCATGAATGTGGCGCCCTCGCCTGGAGGGCTGCTCGCCTCGATGGTGCCTTGATGATCTTTGATGATCCCGTAGGCGATGGAGAGGCCCAACCCCGTCCCGTGCCCGACTTCCTTGGTCGTGAAGAACGGGTCGAAGATCCGCTGCTCCAACCCCTTCGGGATCCCCGGGCCGGTGTCGGAGAACGTGAGGTCCACGCGCTCCTGGCTGACCGCGCTGCGGATGCGGAGCACCTTGACGGGCGCGCTGGCCAGCGCATCCCGGGCGTTGGCGAGCACGTTCATGAACACCTGCTCGAGCTGGATGGGGCTGCCCGTGACCACGGGATTGGCAGTACTCAGGTCGAGGTCAATGGTAATATCCCGCAGCCGCAGCTGCTCGCGGAGGAGATCCAGCGCACGCAGCACAACCTCGTTGATCGCCACCTCTTCGTACCCGACCGGAGCGAGGCGGCCGAAGGTACGCAGGTGCGAGATGATCTCCGTGGCCTTGCGTACTTGTTGCACCGCGGCATGGAGGTCGGCCAGCACGCGCCCCTTGTCCAGCCGGCCCAGTTCCACGAGGTCGATGATGTTCCCCAGGAAGAGCCCGATGTTGTTCAGCGGGTTGTTCAGCTCGTGGGCAATGCCGGTGGTCAGTTCGCCGAGCGTGGCCAGCTTGCCGGCCTGGACCAGTTGCTCCTGTTTGTCACGCAGCTCCTGCTCGCGCCGGGCGATTTCCTCCGTGGTCTTGCGCAGATCGTCCATGATGTGGATCAACGCCTTGCGCGCGTGCTCCAGCCGGAGATTGGACTGGTGCTGGTCCTGCAGGATGTGCAGCATCGCGCGGCGGTGGTCCTCGCGCAGCCGCAGCCGCTGGTCCAGGGTCTGCACCAGCCGGCGCAGCCGATCGACCTCGAGCCGTAGCTCGGCGTCGCGCGGTTCAGCGGGGCCGGTCGCCGCCGCCCGGACAGACGGGGCCACCTGCGCGGTGGACATCAGGACGCGCCTCGCTCGGTTCGCAGGCGCGCGACGTCCGCCCGCACCTGCTCCAGCTCCTTCTCCAGCGCGATCATCTTCAGCTCACGGCCGACCACGACTTCCTCGAACTTTTCCAGCTCCAGGACCTTCTCTTGCAGCTCGGTGCGCGACTTCACCAGATCGCGCACCACCTGCTCGTACTCGCGCATATCCCGCAGGATGCCGATCGCGCCGATCACGCGGCCATCCAGGTCGCGTAGGTTGCTGGCGTTGAGGGTCGTGGGAATGACCTCGCCGCTGGCGCTGCGGGGGTTCAGGCGGACGTTGCGCGTGACCCCACGCTCCACGACCTCCCGCAGGGCGGCGACAAACTCCTGCGTCTCCTGAGGGGAGATAAACCGCGACAGCGACTGCTCGATCAGTTCATCCGGCCGGAACCCCAGCAGCTCGGAGCAGGCGTCGTTGACCTGGAGGATCTTGCCTTCCAGGTCGGACACGAACACCGGGTCTGGGGCGTTCTTGATCAGGCTCTCTGCGTAGGCGCGCGCCTTGTCCAGCTCGCGCATGTCCCGCAGGATGCCGATCGCGCCGATCGCCCTCCCCTCCACATCGCGCAGGGCGCTGGCGTTGAGGGTCGTAGGGATGACCTCGCCGGTCGCGCTGCGGGGGTTCAGACGGGCGTCGCGTGTAACCCCGCGCTCCACGACCTCCCGCAGGGCCACGACGAACTCTTTTGTCTCTTGGGGAGAGATGAACCGCGACAGCGACTGCTCGATCAGTTCATCCGGCCGGAACCCCAGCAGCTCGGAGCAGGCGTCGTTGACCTGGAGGATCTTGCCTTCCAGGTCGGAGACGAACACCGGGTCTGGGGCGTTTTTGATCAGGCTCTCTGCGTAGGCGCGCGCCTTGTCCAGCTCGCGCATGTCCCGCAGGATGCCGATCGCGCCGATCACGTTCCCATCACCGTCCCGCAGCGCGGACGCGTTCAGCGTCGTGGGGATGACCTCGCCCATCGCGCTGCGTGGGCTAAGCACGACGTTGCGCGTGACGCCACGCTCCACCACCTCTCGCAACGCCGCCAGGAACTCTTGCGTCTCATGAGCCGAGATGAAACGCGACAGCGACTGCTCAATGAGTTCGGCCGGCCGGAACCCCAGCAGTTCATACACCGCATCGTTGGCCTGCAGAATCTTCCCTTCGAGATCGGCGACGAACACCGGATCCGGGGCGTTGCGGATGATGATGTTTGCGTCTAGTTGCGCGTGCGACCTGATCCCATCCCTCTCTGCATCTGTCATCGTCTCCGGCACGCCGACAGACGTGCCGGCCTTGTCGATGACACCCTTACGTCTGGCCATCGCGGGATCCCCCTTTTCCCATCGCCGGAAGAGAATCCGGCGTCAGACCGGCGCCAAGATCAATAAATTTTTCCCCCCAGACACTGGGGGTTAACCCTCCAAGCGGACATGAAAAAGCCCTGGCGGGACGTCTTCCTAACTCGCGGCCATTGAACTGCTGTTTGTAGGTAATTCGAGGGATGCGAGAGAGGGAAAGACCCGATACGATTGGTCACGAGCCGCCTTCGAGACGACTCAAAAGGCTTGCGGAACGACCCCATCCGATAAAGGCAAACCCGTCGTGAGGCGGGGACGCAAAGCCGCGGGTCAGGTGGGAAACCTGACAGCCGGGCTGCCGAAGAAGGGGAAGTTCGGACTTGGCGGTCTTCCGCACCGAGGAGACCGCCATGTTTTGTGTTCGAGCATCTGGTATTCGCCGGTGCGTGCCTGCCGTGCTGATTCTGGTGATGGCTGCGGCGACGGTGTCTATCCCCGCGCCCGCCGTCGTCCGGGCCGCCACCCTCCCCGAACTCCCCCGCGTGTACCTCGACACCACTGTGATCCCGCCCACCGGACGCATTCTCACCGTCCCCGCCGGCGGTGATGTGCAGGGTGCGCTGAATGCAGCCCAATCGGGCGATGTCGTCGAACTGCAGGCCGGCGCGGCATTCCTCGGATCCTTCTCGCTGCCCCGCCGCACCGGGTGGGTGACCGTGCGCTCCTCAGCGTGGGCCAGCCTCCCCCCGCCCGGGACCCGCGCCACCCCTGCTCACGCGCCCCTCATGGCCAAGCTCGACGGCGGGGGAAGTGTCGTCCTGCAGGGTGGGTCGCATGTCCGCCTGATTGGCCTGGAGCTCACCAGCGCCACCACCGGCAGCATCGTGGAGCTGGGAGGCGCGGACAACATCGTCGTGGATCGATCCTGGATTCACGGCACTCCCACGGGCGACGTCCGGCATGGGATCCAGGCGAACGGCAGCAGGATTGCGGTTGTGGATTCTGCCATCACCGACATCCATCACCGCAGCGCCGACGCGCAGGCCATCGACGCCTACGATGGGTGGGGACCCTTCAAAATCGTGAATAACTACCTCCAGGCCTCCGGGGAGAACGTCCTCTTCGGCGGCTGGGATCCCAGCACGTCGGGGCTGGTGGCCTCCGACATCGAGGTCAGGGGCAACTACTTCACCAAGCCCCTGTCCTGGAAGGCCGACGATCCCTCCTATGCGGGCACCCGCTGGGTGGTCAAAAACCTCTTCGAGCTCAAGAACGCGCAGCGCGTCGTGATCGATGGCAACATCTTTGAGTACAACTGGACTCAGGCGGATCAGGGCGGCTTCGCGATCCTCTTCACCCCCCGCAATCAGACCGGAGCCGCCCCCTGGTCCACAGTGCAGGACGTCACCTTCATCCACAACATCGTGCGGCACTCCACCGCCGGCGTCCAACTCATGGGCTGGGACAACCTCTACCCCAGCCAGCAACTCCAACGTGTCCTTATCCAGCACAATCTCTTTCTCAACATCGGCGAGTTCCCCGATTCGGTGTATGGGGTCTACACGGGTATGCTCTTTAACGTCTGGGATGGACCCGCCGACCTGACCATCGACCATAACACGACCTTCCAGACTGCGCTTCCTCTCTACGCCATGACCCATATCGCCAGTTATTGGCCGGGCACTGGATTCCGGTATACCAACAGCATCACCAACAGCGCCGCCGGCAACTGGACCACGTGGTTGAATACCTACTTCCCCGGCGCGGTCTTTACCAACGATGCGATGATCGGGGGTACGGCGGGGAGCTACCCGGCAGGCAACTTTTTCCCGGCCTCGCTCGATTCGGTCGGCTTCGCCAACCTCGCCGGGGGGGACTACCACCTCGCCCCCACGAGCCCCTACAAGAACGCCGCTACCGACGGCAAAGATCCCGGCGCCGATATCGATGCCTTGACGGCGGCCACGGCCAGCGCCCTCAGCGGGGGTGGAACCGGGGGCGGCCCTGCTCCCTCCCCAGTCTCAGTCTCCCCAAGTAACGTCGCTTTCGGTCTAGTGACGGTAGGCACGACCAGCCCGGCGGCGGATATTCAGGCTTTCAATCCCAGCGCGGCCGGGGTGACGCTCAGCAGCGTCGCCATTACCGGCCCGTTCGTGATCACCCAGAACCATTGCCTGGCGACGAACACCTGGAACGGCGTCATCCCTCCAGGCACACACTGCGACATGTTCGTGGTCTTTGCCCCGGCGGTGGGCGGCGCGGCGACCGGCAGGCTGAACATCAGCGTGGCGGGCAGCGTGTATCCGGTGATGCTGTCCGGCACAGGCGCGGCTGCGGCGGACACCACGCCGCCGTCAATCCCATCCGGCCTGACCGCCACCGTCATCAGTTCCTCGCAGATCACCCTGGCCTGGTCGCCGTCGACCGACAATGTGGCGGTCTCCGGGTACAACGTCTTCAGAAATGGCACCCTCATCGGGATCGTCAGAAGCACGACTGGCTATCAGGATGCGGGACTGTCGGCAGCGACGACCTATGGCTACATGGTGGCAGCGTTTGATGCGGCCGGCAATACATCGGCACCGTCGTCGCCGGCATCGGCCACCACCACGCCGGCGGGGAGTCGGTCGCCCTATGGAGGGGCGCCCTGGGCCATACCTGGGGTGGTCCAGGCCGAGAACTTCGACGTCGGAGGGGAGGGTGTCGCGTACCATGACACCACGCCGGGTAACCAGGGCGGGCAATACCGCATGGATGTCGACGTCGATATCATTGCCGACAACGGCCGCTACGTTATCAATAACTTCCAGACTGGGGAATGGCTGGAGTATACAATCAACGTCACGGCGACGGGAGTATATCGGATCGAGGTGCTGGTCAGCAGCCAGTTCAGTGCAAGCCGGTTTCGCATGGCGCTCGACGGACAGAACGTGACTGGCTCGCTATCTGTTCCGAATACGGGGAGTTGGCACACCTTCCAATGGGTGGGGGCGAGCGGGGTGGGGCTGACGATGGGTCTGCACGTCCTGCGGGTCTATGCGGACCAGCAGTACTTCAACCTCGATGCCATCCGCATCAGAAAATGACACCGCAGAAAAACCGGCGCTGACGAGGGAGGGTTATCCCCCAGGCAGCATACCAAACGCGTGTGCGGTTCGTAAGCATCCGCGTCGCTAATTTGAGCGAGATAAGAGAGAAGATCGCCCGTATAGCGAACAACCGCTTCCCTTGACGTAAAGTAAGCCCCGTGGTCCAATATAGGAGAAACCCTTAAATATCGGCTGGAATTCACCTTACTTGAATCGTGAAGTTTCAGCTAGCATACCGCGGATAGACCCCATCCGATAAAGGCACCCCGCCTGTGAAGGCGGTCCGCAAAGCCACGGGTCAGGTGATGAACCTGACAGCCGGGCTGCCGAAGAAGGGGATATTCGGAGCTGGCGGTCTTCCGCACCGGGGAGACCGCCATGTTTGTTGCTGGCCAAGCCATACGCGTCCGCACGCTACCCGCGCTGTTGATCGTCGCGGTCGCGATGCTTTCGCGGCCCGCTCTCCTGCCCGCGGCGAACGCTTCCGTGCTTCCGGAGCGTCCACGCGTCATTCTCGATACGACCTACGTCCCCCCGACGGGCCGGACGCTGGCGGTGCCTGCCGGCGGCGATCTCCAGGCGGCCCTGAATGCCGCCGTCGGAGGGGATGTCATCACCCTGCAGGCCGGGGCGACGTTCTCGGGCCCGTTCACGCTTCCCAACAAGAGCGGCACCGGGTGGATCATCGTGCGCACCAGTGCCGCGGATAGCACCCTCCCGCCGCCGGGGACCCGCATTAC
>VBAI01000073.1 GCA_005882295.1 Candidatus Segetimicrobium genomatis
CAGATACGGGTACTCAATGTGGCGGAACAGACGCCAGCCGTCGGCCCCATCGACGCGCGCCGCTTCGGCCGTATCGACCGGCACGGCCTGCAGGCCGGCGAAGCAGACCAGAAACACAAACGGCATCCACTGCCACACATCGACGCTGATCACCGCGAGCATGGCGGTGAACGGTTGCGCCAGCCACAGCACGTCCGTGTGGATCATGCCCACGCGCTGCAGCAGGACATTCAGCACGCCGTACGTGGGCGAATAGATGAGCCGGGCGATCACCCCCGCGGCGACCGGTGGCGTCACCATCGGAATGAGAAAGAGCAGATAGACGAGTGTGCGCGCCCACCCGCTGCGGATGGTGCGATGCACGAGCAACGCCAGCGCCAGGCCGAGGAGGATCTCCACCACCAGCGTCCCGGACACGTAGATTGCCGTCGCCCACAACGAGGCGAAGAACTGGGGGTCGTCCAGGGCCCGCGCGAAGTTGTGCAGCCCGACGAACTCGCCGGTGCGGTAGTTGCGCAGGCTGAGGCTGACGTTGTAGAGGAGCGGATAGACGACCAGCGAGGCCAGCAACACCACGGGCGGCGCCACCAACAGGTAGGGTGTCCAATGCCGCATGACGCGGGCAGGAAGAGGCCCGGGAGCCAGCAGCCCCCGGGCCCCAACCTCAGCGATAGTAGCCGGCCTCCTTCATGTGCTGTTCAATCTCACGCGCGGCTTTGGTGATGGCCTCCTCCGGAGTCTCCACGCCCGCCAGGGCGGCGTTGACGTGAGTCCCCAGGATCGCCTCGACCGCAAACCATTCCGACGTCCGCGGGCGCCACTCCGGCGGCGCGGCCAGCGAGTCCGCCATCGCCTTGAAGAACGGGAACGTCTTATTCATTTGGGCGTCCAGCAGCACCGACTTGCGGAACGGGATGCCGCCCCCCATCGCATAGGGCTTCTGCACCTTCGCGCTGGTGGCCCACAGGATGAACTCGTATGCCCAGCGCTGGTTCGTGCTGCCCTTGGGAATCGCCAGCAGCCAGTTCCCGATCAGCGGCGCGTGCTTGCCGCCCGGACCCGCGGGCGCCAGCGTGTAGCCAAGCTTGCCGACCACCTGTGACACCGATGGGTTTTCCACGATGTCGGTAATCTCAGCAGGCCAGATGAAGCCCTGGGCCGCGCGGCCGGTGGCGACTTCCCGCGCACGCTCCGCGGCGTCGTAGTTGGCGACGCCCGGCGGAGCATACGACTTGAGCGTCTTGGTGAAGAAGGTCAGCGCGTCGATGGCGGCTTTGGAGTTGAGGGTGACGCGCCAGTTATCGTCGAAGATCCGGGCGCCATAGGAGAGCAGCACCGGAGTAAATTCCGAGATGACCGGGTTGCCCTTCGCGCCGCGGATCACAAACCCGTAGAGCGGCTGGCCCGGATTGTTGACTTTCTTGGCGTTCGACACCACGTCGTTCCACGTGGTGGGCGCGGAGACGAGATCCTTGCGATACAGGAAGAACTCCACGTTGCCCACCAGGGTGATGGCATAGAGATGACGCGGCTTGCTCGCTTCACCCGGCGGCACGGGTCCCCGCGGTGGCGGCCAGGACCCCAGGTCGTAGACCACGGGGAAGATGTCGTTGTCGCGCTTGTACCCGAAGGTCGAATCCAGGGGCACGAGCCATCCTTCCGAGCCGAACTTCGGCATCCACGGATCGTCGGCGATGAGGAGATCAAAGGTAGATGCGTTGGCCTGGAAGGCCGTCACCAGCTTCTCATACAGCGTGGGATAGGGAAACTCGACGAGCTCGACCTTCACCCCCATCTCCCGCTCCCACATCGGGAGGATCGCCTTTAGTCCTTTGGTCTCGCCGCCGGCCACGACGGCCATCGTCAGTTTGGCCGGCTTCGGTGGGAGCCCGGCTCCTTCGATCGCGGTGGAGGTCAACAGCAGGACGCCGAGCACCACGACGGCCAGCTTCGCCCAGCCTGTTTTCATGCGCTCACCTCCTCAGGATGCATCCAGATTGCTACTTCGCGTACTGCGCCGCGTTCTTCTTGGTGACCAGGACCGTTCCCGTGTCGATCCGCTTGGCCACGCTCTTCTTGGTCAGGGCCCTCAGCGCGTTCTGGACCCCGAACTTCCCCATGTTGTATGGGCTCTGCGCAACACTCGCCGCCATCGTGCCGCTGAGGATGGCTTGCGCCGCTTCGGGAATAGCATCAAACCCCACGATCAGCACCTTGCCGGCCTTCCCGCGGGCCTTCACCGCCTCGGCCGCGCCCAGCGCCATGAGGTCATTCGCCGCGAAGATACCCTTCACGGCGGGCTTGGACGTGAGGATGTCTTCCATCGCCTGCTGTCCTAATGCCCGATCGCTGTTGGCCGGGAGTTCCGCGACCACATGCAGGCCGCACTTCGCCATGGCTGCGCGTGCGCCTTCAACGCGGGAGCGGATGCTCTGCGTGGTCATCACGCCGGTGATGATGGCGACGTCGCCTTTCCCCTTAAACGCGCCGCAGAGGAACTGGCCTCCCATCACCCCACCGGCCCGGTTGTCGGTGCCGATGAACGTGAGTTTGGATCGCCACGTACCGTCGGTGTCGACGAAGAGCACCGGGATCTTCTGCGCGCGAGCCTTGTCGAACGTCGTGTTCAGCGCGCTGACGTCGGTCGGTGCCACGACGATCGCGTTCACCCGCTTGGCGATCTGATCCTCGATCTGGGCGATCTGCGCCTGGACATCGGTTTCTGCCGGAGGCGCCAGGACGACCAGGTTTACCCCCATCGCCTTGGCGGTGTCTCGCGCCCCCCGCTCCACAGCCGCCCAGAATGGGTTCCCGGAACCCGGTCCCTTCATGCTCAGGAGGATCGTGTACTTGGCCGCGCCTTCACTGATACCCGGCGTGAGCAACGCCAGCACGACCAGCAGTGCTGTGACAATACCCGTGATCCTTCGTGCCATCATATGTCTAGCCTCCCTCTGTGTACCAATCGGACCGTTCGATTGCCCGCGCGAAAACCGTCTCACCCCTTTCGCCGCACCATCAGATCGCGACTAACTCTCCAACCGCATCGCTCGACGCCGCAGCACGTCGAGGTACACGGCCAGCAGAATGATGAACCCCAGCATCACCTGCTGCCAGAAGACGGAGACATTCATCAGGTTCAACCCGTTCCGAAGCAACCCCATGATAATCGCGCCGATGAACACCCCGCCGGCCGTCCCCCGGCCGCCAAAGAAGCTGGCGCCTCCGATGATCACCGCCGCGATCGCATCGAGCTCTGCCCCGGTCCCCGCGGTCGGATAGCCGGAGTTCACCCGTCCGGCGAGCAAAATACCCGCGATGCCTGCCAAGCCGCCCGAAAGCACGTAGACGAGCGCCAGGTTGCGGGGGATGTTGATGCCGGCATACTGGGCTGCTTTCGGACTGCCGCCGATGGCGTAGATGTGCCTGCCGGTGCTGGTCTTCGTCAACAACACCCACATGGCGAGGTAGAGGGCGATGACAATCAGAAACGAGATCGGGAAATCAATCGGAAACGATGTCCCCCCGAGCAGCGTGATGTCGTCGGCGCCCCACATCCGCACGATGGGGGGAAGGCCCGAGATGGGGACCCCGCCGGACAGCAGGTAGGTCGCCCCTCTGGCAATGTTCAGCGTGGCGAGGGTGGCGATGAACGGGTGAGGGAGATGGAGGCGGGTGAGCGCGAGGCCGTTCACCAGTCCGACCCCCAGCCCCGCGAGCAACGCGACAGCCACCGCCATCCCCGCCGCCCAATCGGCATGCACCGCCAGGGCCAGCACAATCATCGACAGCCCCATCACCGACCCCACCGAGAGGTCGATGCCGGCGGTGACGATGACCGCGAATTCGCCCAGCGCCAGGATAGAGTTGCTGCTGATCTGGCGCGCGATGTTCGTTAGGTTCTCCCGCGTCAGGAAATAGGCCGGCTGCAGGATGGTCAGCACCGCCATCATCAGCAGCATTACCAGAATCAGCCCGAAGCGTCCCATGGCCGCGTAGGACGGCGCCAGGCGCCTAACGATCGTGGTCCTGATGGACGGGGCCTGTTCCAGTTGCATCATGCGCTCTTCCCGACGATCAGCCCGACGACGTCCCCCATCGTCGCGTCCCGCCGGCGTAGATCCCCAACCTTGCTCCCCCGGTTGAGAACGACAATGCGATCCGAGACGTCGAGGACATCCTGCAGCCTGTGGCTGATCAGCACGACCGCGACTCCTTGTTCGCGCAGGCGCGTGATGAGGGCCAACACCTTGGCCGCTTCTGAGACCGCGAGGCTCGCCGCCGGTTCATCCATGATGACTAGTTGCGCCCGGAACGCCGTCGCCCGGGCAATGGCCACCGACTGTCGCTGCCCCCCGGACAGGCGCTCCACCGGGAAGAAGACTGAGGGCAGAGAGATCTGCAGCCCGTCGAGATGCTGGCGCCCCTGGCGTTCCATCTCGCCTTCACTCAGCAGCCTCAGGCCGCCGGTGCGGCGGGTGATTTCGCGTCCCAGGAAGATGTTGGCAATGGCGCTCAGGTTCTCGGCCAGGCCCAGGTCCTGATACACCATCTCGATGCCCCTCTGCCGCGACTCCAGGGGCGAATGAAAGTGCACCCGCATCCCCCCGAGCCAGATCTCACCCGCGTCCGGCTGGTAGACACCGGTCAGGATCTTCATCAGGGTCGACTTCCCAGCCCCGTTGTCCCCGACCAGGCCCACGACTTCGTCTGCGTTCACCGCGAAATCGACGCGATTTAACGCGGCCACCGGGCCGAAGGTCTTCGTGATCTGCCGCATCTCCACCAGGGCCGGCACGGCTACGCCTCCGGGAACACCGCGACTTTGACTGCCTCGCCGCGGCGCAGGAGGTCGATCCCGCGCTGGATGTCACGCAGCGGAACGCGATGGGTTACCAGCCGGCCAAAGTCGAGCCGGCCGGCCTCGAGGAGCCGCACCGCCTGGGGAAACGTCCCCCGGGCAATGTATGTGCCAAGGATCTGCAGCTCATACTTCGTCACGTCGTACTGCTTCACCGCCGGCCGGGCGTGCTCGTGCATCCCGAAGAGCAGGACCCGCCCTCCCTTGCGTACGCAACGCAGCCCATCTTCAAGCAGGGTCCCGACGGCGTCGACGACCATGTCGGCGCCCAGGCGCGTCTCGCCGCGGACCACCGCCGCGAGGTCCTGCTGGCGGGGATTGATGATCAGATCGGCCCCGCACTCGCGCGCCTGCGCCGCGCGGTAGTCGGCGACCTCAGCCACCAGGAGCGTCCCGACCCCGGCTGCGCGCAGGAGCAGGGTGAAGAGCAACCCGATCGGGCCGGCTCCAAGCACCAGGGCGGATTCACCTGGGGCCACTCCAAGTTTCCGGATCCCGTTCAACACATCCGCGAGGGGCTCGGCCAGGGCGGCGATTTCTGACGCCACGTCGGAGGAGATCCGGTAGACCGCGCGGGCCGGCACGACACTGAGCGGCGCGAAGCCACCGTGGCGGAAGATGCCGATCCCCGTCATGCGATCGCAGAGATTCGTCAGTCCCATCTGGCAGTAGGGGCAACTTCCGCACCAGATGCTGGGATCAACCACGATCCGGTCGCCAGGTGCCACGTGGTCGACGCGGTCGCCCGTCGCGACGACATCCGCCGTATACTCGTGTCCCATGATGACGCCGGGAGTGGCCGGGTGTCCCGGAGGCACGGCCAAAATGTGGACATCGGTCCCGCAGATCCCCGCTGCCCGCACCGCCAGCAGGACATCATCCGGGGCCCTGAGCTCCGGCGGCTCGACATCCCGCACGACCAGCCGGCCTTCCCCCTCGAACACTGCGGCCTGCATCCAACCCCTCCGGAAGTCTACCCAGTCTTCCCAGTCTACCCAGTCTAACTGCTTTATCCATTTGCAGGCGCCTGTGGAGACTGGGGAGACCGTGAAGACTGGGGGGACTGTTCTTTGGTTAGGAACGGATCATGATCTTGCCGTCTTCGCGCTTTGTGGCCTTCTTGATCGCCTCCACGCTGTCGGTCAGACCGAAACGGCTGGTGATGATGGGGGTGAGGTCGATGCGGCCGGCGGCGATGAGTTTGATGACGTTGGGAAAGTTACCGTAGCCGGAGTGCCCCTGCGCGCCAAAGATCTGGGCGGCGTGCGTCTGGAAGTGCTCCAGATAGATGGGTGTGCGTTCGGCGGCCCGGCCGATGATCACGATCTTCCCACCCACCGCCAGGGACTCTTCCATTTCCGGAACCGTCTTCGTCGGCGCGCCAGCTGCCTCGACGTGCATCGCGGCGCCCTCCCCCTCCGTCAGCTCCATGATCGCCGTGCGGGACGGGGAGCCCTTGCGCTGTAGCTCGACGGGGTTGAGGACCACATCGGCGCCGACCTTCTTGGCCAGCTCCGCGCGCATCGGCGAGACCTCAAACGCGATGATCTTGGCCGCCCCTGCGGCGCGCGCCAGGGCGATGGCCGCGAAGCCAATGGGACCGGTGCCGAAGACGGTCACATGCCCCCCGGGCCGGAACCCTCCCGCGCGGGTGAACATCGCGTTGTACGCCACGCTGGTGGGCTCGCAGAGCGCGCCGGCCTCATACGCCCACTCCACGCTGCCGTAACGATCCGCCAGGGCATTGATCTTCCAGCAATATTTGGCATCGACGGCGATCAGGTCGGCCTGCGCGCCGTTGATGGTGAAACCGATCTCCTCCAACCGCTCGCACTGGTTGGGGTACCCATTGCGGCAGGGCGTGCATTCTCCGCACCAGATCATCTCCTCGCAGGTGACCATGTCGCCGCGCCGCAGATCCCGGACTTCCTTTCCCGCATCCACGATCTCGCCAGAGAATTCGTGACCGATCACGACAGGAAAGCGCGTGAGGCCGGGATAGAGCATGTACCCTTCCTTGTCGGTTTCGTAGAAGTGCACATCTGAGCCGCAGACGCCGCACGCCCGCGGCCGGATCAGTACTTCGCGGGGTCCCAATTTCGGATCGGGCAACGTCTCCACGGAGACGTGCGGCCGGCGCCACACACTGCTCCCCGTCACCGCCTTGCGCGTCGTACGCTCCGATTCCGTGAGCGTGTATCCGGGGCGCGGATCCCAATCTGCAGTCAACACGAGTCCCTTCATCAGCGCACGAACCTCCGCCAATTTGCCTGGATTTAGGGCCTTGACAGGTTTCCATTACCGACGCGAGGGTTCCTGGTCTGACTAAGGACAACTGCGTCTACTTTGTCTTCTTGGTCTACTTAGTCTTCTTAGTCTAGGTGCATTGCCGGCGCCGTTCGCATGTAGACCAAGTAGACCAAGAAGACTAAGTAGACCAAGCAGACGCCTTTTTGATTGTGGGCTATCGAGCAGATGGGTGGGAGATCGCGAGGGCGCTCGCAAAGGCGAGGGCGCGGGTGTGGGAGAGGGAGACGTGGATGGCGGCGATGCCCTGCCGCTCTGCCGCCCGCTGCGCGCCGCCGCGCAGGGTGACGGTGGGCTTCCCCAGCGGGTCATTCAGGATCTCGATTTCGCGCCAGCCCATCGCCCGCCAGCCGAGGCCCAGCGCCTTCATCACGGCCTCCTTGGCCGCAAAGCGGGCCGCCAGGCGGGCACTGCGTGCGTGTGGCGGCTTCGCCCGTTCATCTTCTGCTACGGTGAAAATGCGGGTCACGAACGCATCGCCCCACCGGTCGAGCGCCTGCTCGATCCGCCGCACCTCCACCACATCGATCCCTACGCCCTTAATACTCGTCATGCGAACGCCGTTCCCTCTTTACAATTTACAATTTGCAATTTACAATTCCCCATTCACTTCGTTGGCATTTCCGCTTCGTCGACCAGCATCACGGGAATCCCGTCCCGGACCGGATACCGGCGCCCGCACCTTGTACACACGATCCTATCTCCCTCGAGTTTGACGGGAGCCTTATCTAAAGGACACGCGAGAATCTTGAGGAGCTCTGCGTCGACCACCAAACCCTCCAACTGCGTCTCCTTAGTCTCCTTAGTCTTCTTGGTCTCAATACCTGGCGCTCGGTGCTTGTAGACCAAGTAGACTAAGTAGACCAAGCAGACGCCTTTTGCCTTTATTCGACGGTCACGCTTTTGGCGAGGTTTCGCGGTTGGTCGATATCATTCCCTCTCTCCCGGGCGACATAGTACGCGAACAGTTGAAGTGGAATAATGGCCAGAACAGGCGCCAGGTCGTCAAGCGTGTCGGGGATCCGCAGCACGACCTCGGTATGCTTGGTGATCTCAGTATCGCGGTCGTACGCGACCGCGATGACCAGCCCGCCGCGCGCCTTCACCTCCTGGATGTTGGACAGCGTCTTCTCGTACACATGCCGCTGGGTCACCAGGGCAAAGACCGGCACTCCGGGTGTGACCAGCGCCAGCGTACCGTGCTTGAGCTCGCCGGCGGCCAGCGCCTCGGAGTGGAGGTACGAGATCTCTTTCAGTTTGAGCGACCCTTCCTGCGCCACGGCGTAGTCCAGCCCGCGCCCGATGAAAAACATGTGTTCCCGGTCGGCCAGGCGGGCGGCCAGCGATGCCACCTCGGATTCCCGCTGCAGCACCTCCTGGGCCTTGCCGGGCAGCGCCTTCATCGCCTGGATGATGTGCGCCACCCGCGGCGGAGTCACGGTGCCCCGCCGCACGGCGAGGTCCAGCGCCAGCATCTGCAGCGCCACCAGCATCGTGATGTACGCCTTGCTGCTGGCAACGGCGATCTCGGGACCGGCGCGTACGTAGAGCACATCATCGGCCTCACGGCTGAGCGTGCTGCCGACGACGTTGGTGATCGCTGCCAGTCGCGTTCCACGCTTCCGGGCCTCGCGGGCCGCCGCCAGTGTATCGGCAGTTTCCCCGGACTGGCTGATTGCCACGGTCAACGTCTGAGGGTCGATCAACGCATCCCGATAGCGCAACTCCGAGGCCAGCTCGGGCTCCACAGGGATCTTCGCCCAGTGTTCGACAACCCAACGGCCCACCAGGCCTGCATGGTACGCGGTGCCGCAGGCCGTGATCCAAAGTTTGCGCAGGCCGCGGACAAACTCTGGCGAGTACGAGACTCCGTCGAGTTCGGGAGCTCCCGGGGCGTCCAGGCGGCCCATCATCGTTTCCTGCAAGGCACGGGGCTGCTCGTGAATCTCCTTCAACATGAAGTGGGGGTAGCCGCCCTTTTCAGCCATCTCGGCATCCCAGGTGATGCGCAGGGGCTGCTTCGCCACCGTCGCGCCGTCGAGCCGTTCCACCGTTGCACCGCTGGCCGTCATGACTGCCATCTCCCCGTCCTCGATGACGAGGACGTCTCGCGTATGCGAGAGCAGGGCGGGAATGTCCGACGCCAGAATGGTCTCTCCCTTCCCCAGGCCGATGATCAACGGGCTGATCTGCCGCACCGCCACGATGCGATCCGGTTGGTCACTGCAAAGCACGACGATCGCGTAGGCTCCCCGCGTTTGTTGGACCGCACGGCGGACAGCTTCTTCCAGGGTGACTTGTGATTCGTGATTCGTGATTCGTAAGGATCCACTTCGTCGCGTTTCCGCGTTTCCGCGCTCCGCCCCGAGCCCGCGGAGCGGGCGTGGGGGTTCCCCCGTTCCCGGTTGTTCATGGCCGTACAGTTCCTCCTCAATCAGGTGGGCGATGACTTCCGTGTCGGTGTCTGAGCGGAACGTGTGACCCCGCGCCTGCAGCTCTTCTTTCAGCGGCAGGAAGTTCTCGATGATTCCGTTGTGGATGACTACGACGCGCCCGCCGCAGTCGCTGTGAGGATGAGCGTTCGCATCGGTCGGCAGGCCGTGGGTGGCCCAGCGGGTGTGCCCGATTCCCACGGTGCCATGCAACAGACCGGGCCCACTGGTGATCTCCGTCAGTTGAGCGAGCTTGCCCGCGGTCTTGCGCACTTCGATGTGACCATCGTTCAGCACCGCGACCCCAGCGGAGTCGTAGCCGCGATACTCAAGACGGCGCAACCCATCCAGCAGAATGGGCAGCGCGCTGCGATGCCCTACGTAGCCCATGATGCCGCACATCCCTAGCCCCCCTAGCGCGCGGACGCGTGAACTTTGTTTGTGCGTGACTTGAGTGTTCTTGGGATGTCAGTCTACGCAATCTACACAACCTTCACGACCTACACAACCTACACAATCACCTGCCACTGCGGTTAGTTGTGTAGATTGTGTAGCTTGTGTCGTTTGTGTAGATTCGCGCGGTCCCGGCAGCCTGCTGGGCCGGAGTTACCTCCGGGGTTTGTCAGCTGCCTTGACTCCGACGGGCGTCGGAGCGGTGCAGGCCCGGACCTGGGCCTAGGGTCACCCGCCGATATTCCGAGATCCCCTTCCTCGTCCCCCGGACGAAATGGCCTGATACATGTGACGTATCCGCAGCGTTTAGCTGGCCATTTCGTCCGGGGCAGGCGCTACAGCACCTAGTCTAGTGAAGCTCACCTCCTCTCAGCGTTATCGTTTTCCCGTCCATCGCTCTTTTACCCTTTCCTTGAGCGCCAGCGCGACAAGCAGCGGCAGGCTGATCACCACCCTCCACCGGCGCGGCTCCTGTATGAGCCTGAATGCCCACTCCAGCCCGATTTGTTGGATCAGTCGCGGCGCCCGGCGAACCCTGCCCGCCAGCACATCGAGGGTTCCACCGACCCCGATGCACACCGGCACCCCGAGACGGTCGCGGTGTGAGGCAATCCACAGGTCCTGCCTGGGGAAACCCAAGGCCACGAACATCAGGTCGGGCTTCGCTTGACGGATTTCCTCGATCACCGTCGACTCGTCGGCAAAATACCCATGGGTGACTCCGGCCACCTGGAGCCCGGGGTACTGCTGCCGCAGGACCACCGCCGCGTCCGCGGCGACGCCCGGGGCCGCGCCGAGCAGGAAGACGCGCCATTGCTCTATGGCCGCGCGCGCGCAGAGTTCCTGGACCAGTTCGACCCCCGGCACCCGCGCAAAGACCGGTCGTCCCAAGATGCGTGCTGCCAGCACCACACCGGCGCCATCCGCAATCACCAGAGCGGCATTACTGAGCGCGCGCCGGACCTGCTCATCGCGGGCCGCGCGGACCAGCATCACCCCGTTGGCGGTGACAATCTGATGCGCGCCGCCGGCTGCGAGC
Organism: Candidatus Segetimicrobium genomatis; assembly: GCA_005882295.1. Classification (GTDB taxonomy): domain Bacteria; phylum Sysuimicrobiota; class Sysuimicrobiia; order Sysuimicrobiales; family Kaftiobacteriaceae; genus Telluricultor. Next base: position 11,093 of record VBAI01000073.1, read on the forward strand.
ATGCGGCGCACTGCCTGCACGGCCTGCGGCATCGTGACATGATGCACCCGCACGCCGAGGACCGGTGAAGCCGCGATGTCCGCCAGGATCTCGGGAGTCTGCACCGTGGACGTCACGCGCGCCGGCCCCTCAACTCGCGGGCAATGAGGTCGGCCAGGTGGCCGGCCAGCGACTCCGCCTCTCCCTCGTCCTCGGCTTCCACCATCACCCGCACCAGGGGCTCTGTCCCGGAAGGCCGGACCAGCACGCGGCCGCGGGGGCCAAGCGCGCGCTCGGCATCGGCGACGGCGGCCTCGATGGCCGGGTGGCCGGTCACGGTGCCCCGGTCGGCCACCGTGACGTTGAGGAGCACCTGGGGAAATCGTTCGATCGGCGCGGCGAGTTCTGACAGCCGCTGGCCGGTCTCCAGCATCACGTTGACCACCTGCACCGCCGTCAGCGCTCCGTCGCCGGTCGTCGCGTGGTCGAGAAAGATGATGTGCCCGCTCTGCTCCCCGCCGACGGTAGCCCCGAATTCGCGCATGCGCTCCAGGACGTAGCGGTCGCCGACCTTTGTGCGCTCCAGCGCGATACCCGCGCGGCGGAGGGCGAGTTCCAGCCCCAGGTTGGACATCACGGTGGCGACGACGGTGCGGCGGGCGAGCCTGCCCTGCGTGTGGAGGTACATCGCGCAGACTCCCATGATCGCGTCGCCGTCGATAATGCTGCCCGTCTCATCGACCGCGATCACGCGGTCGGCGTCGCCGTCGTGCGCAAATCCGGCGTCGGCACCGTGCTGGAGGACAGCCTGCCGGAGCACCTCCGGGTTGGTGGAACCACAGCGGACATTGATCCGCGCCCCGTCGGGCTCGTCGTTGATCAAAATCACCGTCGCGCCCAATCGCTCCCACAGCATCGAGGCGACACGACAGGCGGCTCCGTACGCACAATCGACGACCACTCGCATCCCGCCCAGCGAGCCCACCACGTGGGAGGCGATGTGATCAACGTAGATGTCCGCCGCGTCGGAGAGCACTTCCGCGCCGCCGACCTCCCGACCGACGGCGCGCGGCAGGTCGTGCCGGTCCAGAACCGTTTCGATGGCGTCCTCGACGGCATCGGGGAGCTTGTAGCCGTCACTGGCAAAAACCTTGATTCCGTTGTCCTCGATGGGATTGTGCGACGCCGAAATTACCACCCCGGCCGACGCGGCCACGCGGCGCGTCAGGTAGGCGACGGCCGGCGTCGGCAGGATGCCGCAGCTCAGCACGGTCCCTCCTGCCGAACATACCGCGGCAGTCAACGCGGCCTCGAGCATCGGCCCGGACAGACGGGTGTCCCGACCGAGCAAAAACCGCGTCCCGGCATCGGTGCTCAGCACGTGCGCCGCGGCGCGGCCGAGCCGGAAGACGAGTTCGGGAGTGAGATCGACGTTCGCGACGCCGCGGACACCGTCCGTCCCAAACAGCCGGCCCATCCCTAACTCCCTTTCCGCGTCACGACGACCAGCACGGCCGTGGGTTTGATGGTCAGGACCGTGACCTCCGGCGGCCCATGCACCTCGGGCGTCACACTACGGCGGCCCATGGAGAGGGCGGCTCCGTCAACCCGGACTTCCAGATCTTCAGGGCGGAGCTTATTGATGATGGACACCGGTCCCTGCACCTGCACGTCGACGGTTGCCGGCTCGACCCGGGCGACCAATCCCGCCGGCGCATTCTGGATCTGGACCTTCACGCCACGCACCGTGGTCGCCGCGATGGCCGGAGCGATCTGGACGGCCACGCGCACGCGCGCCGCGCGCGTGAACTCGGGCGGCAACACCACCCCCACGTCACGCACGACATCCTGGGTGGCACCGGTGATCATCACGGGTTGGGTGCGCACGGTCTCAATCTCGATCAGTTGCTCCGGCAGGCCCGTGATTGCGATGGTAGGCGGCGTGACGCGTACACCCAGGACGCTATAACCGTAGGCCGGCTCGCCGCTCAGGTCTGGAATTACGGCCACGGCCTTAAACGTGGTCCGGGGGAATCGCGGGTTCTGGGTGGTGACCACATAGTACCAGGACGTCACGGCAATGAAGAACGAGAGCAGCAGCAGAAGGTTTTGCTCGTTGAACAGCCGGCGCGGCCTCATGCCCGGCGGAACGTCCGCCACCACCACGACGCGGGGGCGGGCGTGTCGGCGGCAAACAGCTCCAGGAGGGCGGCTTTCAATTCTTCTTCCGACATGCCGCGGATGAGCTCCCCCTCGCGGGCCAGCGTGACGGTCCCCGTCTCCTCCGACACGATAATCGCCACCGCATCGGTCTGCTCGGCAATCCCCAGCCCGGCGCGGTGCCGCGTCCCCAGCGTTCGGGCCACCACTGGATTCTCAGACAGGGGCAGCAGGCAGCCGGCGGCGACCACGCGGTTCCCCCGGATAATGGCCGCGCCGTCGTGCAGCGGGGAGTTGGGAAAGAACAGGCTGATCAGCAGCTGCACGGTGACGACCGCGTCGACCTTGATGCCGGTCTCGATGAAGTCCGCCAGCCCGGTGCGGCGTTCCAGCACGATCAGCGCGCCGATCTTGCGCAGCCCCAGGATGCGCGCCGCCCGCGAGACGTCGTTGACGAGGCGGATGATCTCCTCGCGGCCCAGCGTGTGCGGCGCGAGTCCGCTCACCAGCACGCCGCCGCGGCCCAGCTGCTCGAGCATGCGCCGCAGCTCAGGCTGAAAGATGACCAGCAGAGCAATGGGAATGACCACGCCCAGATACTGCAGGACGAACTGCAGGGTGTACAGACCCACCGCGCGGCTGATCGCGTAAGCCAGGATGAGAATCACCACGCCGGTGACCAGCTGCACCGCGCGCGTGCCGCGAATTAGAAGCAACAGCTGATAGATCAAGACTGTCACGATGAAGATGTCGATGATATCAAGGACTCTGATGGTAGGCATGCTTAAACCCCTAAACTACGTCTACCAGGTCCACCTGAGTCTACCTCGTCTACTTGGTCTACTTAGTCTCCTTAGTCTTCTTGGTCTAGGAACAGGCGCGCATCGTTGGCAGGCAGACCAAGTAGACTAAGAAGACCAAGGAGACCTCGTGGACGCCATTCTTTTAGAGTATCAGCGACAACAACGCCTTTTGTGCATGCAGGCGATTTTCCGCCTGCTCGAAGACGATCGACTGCGGGCCGTCGAGGACCTCACTGGTAATCTCCTCGCCCCGGTGGGCCGGCAGGCAGTGCATCACCACCGCGCGGGCGGCGGCCTGCGCGGTCAGCGCGCCGTTCACCTGGTACCCGCTGAACACCTTGATCTTCGCCTCGCGCTCCGCCTCCTGCCCCATGCTCACCCAGACGTCCGTATAGATGACGTCGGCCCCCCGCGCCGCCGCCTTCGCATCGGTCCCCACCTCGATGCGGCTGCCTGACGCGGGGGCGATCTCGCGGGCCCGGGCCACAATCGCCGGGTCGGGTGCGTAGCGCGCCGGCGTGGCGACGGCGACGTGCATGCCAACTTTGGCGGCCCCGAGGAGCAGGGAGTGGCACACATTGTTGCCGTCGCCGACCCACGCGACCCGCAGGCCATCGAGATGGCCAAATCGTTCGCGGATGGTGAGCAGATCCCCCAGTGTCTGGCAGGGATGCTCCAGATCGGAGAGGCCGTTGATCACAGGAATCCTGGCGTGTTCAGCCAGGGTCTGCACGGTGCGGTGCGCGAAGGTCCGGGCCATGATCCCTCCGACCCAGCGTTCCAGATTTCTCGCCACGTCGGGCACGCTCTCCCGTGCTCCCAGCTGAACATCCTGTGGCGCCAGGTACACGGCATGGCCGCCCAGCTCCCACATCCCGACTTCGAACGTGACACGGGTCCGCAGCGACGGCTTCTCAAAGATCATGGCCAGCACTCTGCCGGCCAGCAGTACCGGCCGGTCCCCGGCCTTGGCACGACGCTTCAAATCTGTCGCCGTATCAAGAACCCGGAGAACCTCCTCAGGAGAGAGGTCATCCATACTTACGAAATCATGCCCGCGCAGCATCATGGCCTTTCCGCCTCATCTGGCATCGCGAGCCCCCGAAGGGGGCGTGGCGATCGCTTCCCGTCAGTCATTGCGAGCGCAGCATTGCCGGGGTCCCCGCAAATTCGCACCACAGATTTGCGGGGTGGCAAGCAATCTAGCGCCGGGCCGGAGATTGCTTCGCCCCTTCGGGGCTCGCAATGACGACATAGAGTTCCGCGCAATGACGGCAGCGAGGTTACTTCTGCTCCGCCCACCATTGCTTGAGTATGTCTTCCAAATCCGGCTTTGTGATCTCCTGTAATTCATACCACACCCGGACGGCCGGCTTGCGGATGGTAATGACGCGCCTGAGGTCCACCGGGGTCCCGATCACGACGACGTCGCAATCGGAGGCCGCGATGGTCTCCTGCAATTCCTTAGTCTGCTGCGCCCCATAGCCCATCGCGGGCAGCACGGAGCCGAGATGCGGATAGGCAGCAAACACCTGACGGATCGAGCCCACCGCGTACGGCCGGGGATCGACGAGGTCCTTGACGCCGTACTTCCGCGCGGCGATCACGCCCGCTCCGTACGCCATGCCCCCGTGCGTGACGGTCGGTCCATCTTCGACCACCAGCGCGCGACGGCCGGGAATCAATGACGGATCGTCTACCTGCACCGGTGAGGCCGCCTCAATGATGACCGCCTTGGGATTCGCCCGCGCCACGCTGGCGCGCACGCTGGCTACATCCTGCGGCTGGGCGGTATCGACCTTGTTGATCACGACGACGTGCGCCATCCGCAGGTTCGTCTCACCAGGATGATACGTCACTTCGTGCCCCGGCCGGTGTGGATCGGCGATGACGATGTGCAGGGTGGAACGCAGGAACGGAAAGTCGTTGTTGCCGCCGTCCCACACGATGATGTCCGCCTCGCGCTGTGCCTGGCGGACTACCTCCTGGTAATCAACGCCGGCGTACACGACGGTACCGGCCGCGATATGGGGTTCGTATTCCTCGCGTTCCTCGATGGTGACATCGTACCGGTCGAGATCCTCGAGCGTGCCGAAGCGCTGCACGCGCTGCCGCGCCAGATCCCCGTACGCCATGGGGTGGCGGATCACCGCGATCCGCCGACCCAGGGCCTTCAAGATACCGGTCACGCGTCGCGTCGTCTGGGACTTGCCCGCCCCTGTGCGTACCGCGCAGATGCTGACGACCGGCACGCGGGCCACGAGCATCGTCGCGGCGGGACCCAGCAGCGTAAAACTTGCGCCGGCCGCCATGGCAATGGAAGCCACGTGCATGACATGTTCGTGAGAGACGTCGCTGTAGGCGAAGACGACCTGGTCGGCGCGCAGCCGGCGGACAAGCTCGGCAAGCTCCTCTTCCGCGTAGATGGGAATCCCCGCTGGATACAGCGGGCCTGCGAGGACGGGCGGGTACAGCCGTCCCTCCAGGTCGGGAATCTGCGTAGCGGTAAAGGCGACTACCTGGTACTCGGGGCGCCCGCGAAAGTAGACGTTGAAGTTATGAAAATCGCGGCCGCCGGCGCCGAGGATGATCACCCTGGTGCGGGACCCCGGCCGTCCACGACGCGCGATCCGGCGGACGTGCCGCGCGCCGCGCTGACGAGCTCTGATCTTCGACATCGACGACACCGTACCGCAAGATTACTGACTGGGATCGCGGCTCTCCACTTCTGTGCAGCTTCAGCCAAACCCTTGAATCTGTCATTGCGAGGCCCCAGAGGGGCCGAAGCAATCTCCAGCCACGGGGATCGCCACGCGCCTTCGGCGCTCGCGATGACAAACTTGCTCGACTTACGGCGTCGCCGCGGGAGCGGGTTCGACGAGCCTGCGTGCGCCCACGTAACGGGCCGTGTAGTACGCCTCGTCCAGCGATGAGATCGCCACGGCGCTGGCGCTACTGGACGCATGCAGGAAGTGCCGGTCACCGACGTAGATGCCTACGTGCGACGCACCAGGCGCGTACGTCGTAAAGAACACCAGATCGCCCGGCTGCAGCTCGGCCTGGTTGACCGGGAGCCCCATCCGGAAGTAATCGTATGAGGCCATCCGCAGCAGATCCGGAGCAAACGCGGAGAAGACGACATAAATGAAACCGGAACAGTCCAACCCCTGGTTGGACACCCCACCCCAGACGTAGCGGACGCCCAGGTACTGCATCGCCTCGCGGACAACCATGTCGCCGGTGGCCTGAGTGTTCTTGTCCCGTGGCCGCGTGATGGGAGCCTCCCGCAGGTCTTCTTGCCGTACCCAGCCCGAATCGCCCCCGGGGAGTTGCACCTCATACCACCCTTCCGACGACGACGTCACCACCAACTGCGTCTGCGGAGCGACCAACGCCAGCATCGTGAAGTAGGAACCCGGGCCGCGACGGACCCGGAGCGGCCGCTGGACCGTGACCGTGTCACCGATACTCACGAGGACGGGAGCAGAGCCGGCCGGCGCAGGCTGCGGGGACGTTTCGGTCGCCGGCGGAACCTTCATTTGAATCGTGGGGCCCGGAGGCGGAGTTCGGATGGAGACTTTCGCGCCAGGAATCACCAACGGCTGGCCTGGATGAATCAAATCGGATGTGAGTCCATTTGCCTGCTTAAGGATTGCTACGGTGATTCCAAATCGCCGGGCAATCGAGTACAGCGTGTCCCCACGGCTGACGATGTACCGGTAGGTCACCTTCTTCGTGACCACCGCTCCCTGAGCCGCCAGTTGGGCTGTTTGTTTCGTGGCAGATTTCGGCGGTTTCGTTCCCGCGTTCCCGCGTTCCCGCGTTCCCGGCTCTGGAATCTTAAGGACCTGCCCGGGATGGATGCGTGTCGGATCGCTCAAGCCGTTGTACGCAGCCAGCGCGCCGACGGTGATGCCGTAGCGCAGGGCAATGCGGTAGAGAGTTTCGCCTTGCTGAACGATGTGGGTGCCACCGGCCTCTACCCGTTCCGATGCGCCCAGGACGAAGAGTCCGATGGCGGCAAGCACAAACGTTGCAGCGACGACCCGGCGCATGGTACTACGACCATGCCCGCC
>VBAI01000074.1 GCA_005882295.1 Candidatus Segetimicrobium genomatis
CACCGCCGTCCGCAGCGCTTCCAGTGCATGCGCCGTCTTGGGATACATGCGCATTGACGCCAGCACAGGCTCCGGCAGCGGCCGGGCCTGGATCAATTGCGCCGTCAGCGTCTCCAGCTGTGTCCGGGTCGGAAGTTCCCCCTGCCAGAGCAGGTGGACGACTTCTTCGTAGGTGGCGTAGCGGGCGAGGTCGGTGATGCTGTAGCCGCGGTAATAGAGCTTTCCGGCCTCTCCATCGACCGTGCAGATACTGGAGTTGACCGCGATGACGTCTTTCAGGCCGGCCTTGAACTCTACAGCCATCGTCTCCTCCGTCCTTGCGCCCTGTCTGTATTCTAGCAGCCCTGGCTTGCCACAGGGAATACGGCCGCGGGCCGCGGTATGTCCACTGTCACTATCGGCAGTCTGGCCCGCCCCAAAAGAAACAGGGAAGGCGATTCGCCTTCCCCATCATCACCGCGTTTCCGCGTTACCGCGTTCCCGCGCTCCGCCCCGAGCCGGCTAGGCCGGCGTGGGGGATCCCGTCTCCTAGCACTTGGAATAGCCGCACGACGGGCAGTGCGCGCAGCCGTTTTCATGCACGAGTTGCGCGCCGCAGTCGGGGCAGATACCGATGAACTCCATCCGCGCCGAATGGTCACTGTTGCCGGCGGCTTCGCCGTTCGTGGGGCGCGCGATGCCGACCTCAGGGATTGGTTCCGACCCGCTAGCGACGCCTGCGTTGGGAGCGAACTTTAACGTCTGCTGACGCACGTGGTTAACCGGCGCGGGCAGTACGTCCGCCCGCGGGAACTCTTTATCCGGCCGGAAGTCCTCCCCATACAGCGCGCGCCCCAGCGCCAGCGCCACAGCCTGCGCGATCGTCGTCACTCGCACCACCGTCCCGCTGCTGGAGCGGTCAAACGCCACTTCTTTGCTCTGCACCCGCCACAGCTGTTCGATGACCTCGCGGGGATCGATCCCCCCGCGCAACGCGAGCGAGGCCAGCCGACCGACCCCTTCAGCCTCGACATCGAGCGAATGCACGAAGACCTCGCACACCCCCCACTCGTCCTCATTAACCACCACGTAAATCCGGCCGCGGGGCGTTTCCACACGCTCGGTGCGGCCCGCGGTGACTTTGGGGCGGGGGCGCGGGGTGGCGGCCCGCCGCTCCTCCACAACCGGCGTCGCCGGCGCCGACTGCGCGGCGGCCTGCTCTTCGGTAATCAGAATGCCTTCGCGGCTTGACTCCCGGTAGACGGTGATTCCCTTGGCCCCGAGCTTCCAGGCCAGCAAGTAGACTCGCTCAACGTCCTCTAGTGTCGCGTCGCGAGGGAGATTCACGGTGCTGCTGATGGAGTGATCAATGTGCTTCTGGATCGCCGCCTGCATCTTCACCCGCATCTCCGGTTTGATCTGGTGGGCGGTGACGAAGAACAGCGGCAGATCTTCCTCCCGCTCGACCTCAAACCGGGCCATGTACTCCCGCACCAGCGGATGGTAGACCTTGAAGGTCTCCTGCGACAGCGACTCGGAACGCCGGACGTAGGCGCGATCGAAGATCGGTTCAATCCCGCTGGTCACCCCGGCCAGCGCCGCGCCGCTGCCCACCGGAGGCACCGTCAGGAGCGCCACGTTGCGCAGCCCGTGGCGGCGGATGCGCTCCAGCACCGGCGGCTGCAGCGTGGCCACAAACCGCCCGGCCAGGTGCTTGTCCGCATCGTAGGCCGGAAACACACCCTTCTCGCAGGCCAGATTGACGCTCTCATCGTAGACGACGTTCTTGATGCGCTCAAACAGCTGGTCCACGAACCCCACAGCCTCGTCGGTATCGTACTTCAACCCCAGCTTGATCAGCATGTCGCCCAGGCCGGTGAATCCCACTCCAATGCGGCGCGACTTCAGGCTGGCTGCCTTCTGCGCCGGCAGCGGATGCTTATCGGCATTGTAATCGAGCACGTTGTCCAGAAAGCGCGTCGCGGCGCGCAGGGCGGGTTCCAGGCGCTCCCAATCGACCCGGGGCTGCGCGCCGAACGGATCACTGACAAAGCACGCCATGTTCACGTTGCCCAGGCAGCAGTTCCCGTACGGCTCCAGCGGAATCTCGCTGCACGGGTTGGTCGTGATCACGCCCATGCCGTTGTACTCCGAGGTGGACCAGTACTTGATCTGGTCCCAGAAGATCAGGCCCGGCTCCGCGTAGTCGCGGGCTCCCTTGATCAGTTCACTCCACAGGTCGCGGGCCCGGATCATACGGGAGACCTCGGCGTGCTCGTTGGCGAACCCCAGGGGGAACTCGCGGTCGCTCTCCACCGCGCGCATGAACTCGTCGGAGACACGCACGCTAATGTTTGCGTAGCGCACCTTGGTGAGGTTGCGTTTCACCTTCACGAAATCCAGCACGTCGGGATGCGAGTCCGCGATGGTAATCATCAGCGCGCCACGGCGACCGGACTGCCCGATGGTCCCCGTGGTCAGCGAGAACAGCTCCATGAACGAAACCGATCCGGTGCTGCTGCGCGCGGCGTTGTTCACCGGGGCCCCACGCGGCCGCAGCACACTGAGGTCGGTGCCCACCCCGCCACCCAACGAGTAGGTGCGCGCGGCTTCTCGCATCCAGTCGAAGATGGACTCGATGGAGTCGTCGCGGACGGGAATGACGTAACAGTTGTGGGCCCCCAGCCAACACACCGTGAACGAATGGTCATCCTCGACGGCCAGATCGTAGACGGTCTGGATCTCCGCCGCTGCGTAGGTGACCTGCTTCACCTTGATGAAGAGATCACCGTCGAGGACCTTGTAGAAGTAGTTCTTGTCTACCTCCACGAGAGTTGACTCAACCGCGAAGTCTCCTCGAATCCAGGCTTTGATCGCGTCGGCATACGGCTGCGTTCCAACGTTGATCCACATGCCGCGATGTTTGGTGTATCGCAGCATTCCCTCCCAGCGGACCGACGCAACCACGTTGAGCCGGAACAGGATCGTGTAGATCTGGCGGATCAAGCCGGGGTTGGCAAGGAACAGACCGACGCTCTTCTCCGAAATGACGCCGTCGCCGGCGAACACCGCTCCAACGAACGCCTTCTGAATGGACTGTGGCATACGAAGGAACCACTGAGGCACCTGCTTTTCATGACTCTCCGTCCGGCCATCGAAGAACATCCGCAGGAAGCGGACCAGCACCCTGGAGTGCACGTAGACGCGCATCCAGTGCCTGGGCTGGTCTGCCCTCTCCTGAATCGAAGCATCGAGTCCAAACACCGACTGCGTCAATCCGGCGATCTCACGGGCCAGGTGAGGCTCGTCCTTGCTCAGCGTGAAGTAGACGCTGTTGTCGGTCACACCACCTTCGGCGACGAAAAATCCGAGCCATCGGCCGAACTGCTCATCCAGGGCTACCCGCCGCTTCACCCGGCGGGTTTCCTTCACCCCTACAGCCCCGTTACCGCCAACATACGGCATCGCCGTGTAGACACTGCCGTCCTCCTCCAGTCCCCCGCCATCCAGATAATCCAACAGGTCGAGTTCTGCAAGTGGGATGGTCTCAGTGATGCGGTCAACCTTCACGTAGTGGCCTTTGGTGAGCTCATCCGCGCGGACCCATCGAGTGCTCCCTGATGGATCGTACGCGTAGAAGCGGTGATTGGGCGTGCATCGAATAGACTGATCCCCCAGGTAGAAAACAGCGAGCTCGACAAGTGGTTCCTCAGTTTCTCGCTCCATCACGTGCGTCACGAGCTTGAACCGATTGCGATGCGTCAAAACCTCGTCGCCAGGAAGCACGTGCTGAATGGGTAGGAAACCTCTCTTTGTCAACACGGGCGTACCAGCTGGGAAGCAGTTGAGCAACGTCACTCGCTTCGGATTGCCCGCGCCGTGCATGATCCGGCCGCCGGGAATGAACCGGAAATCCTCGAGCAACCAGTAGAACTTCTCCTCCCATTCCGCCTGCTTCGCCGCGGTGGGCTCGACCGAGGCGATCTCCCGGGCGATCCGGCGCCACATCTGTGGGGGGACGGTCTCCAGCACCCGGCCGCGGGGATCGCGCAACGCGTACTTGTCAAAAAAGACGCGCGCCCGGAGGTCGTCGCCGCCAAAGTAGTCCAGCGTCTCCTGAGATAGGTCGGATGTCGGTCGGAATGTTGCGGGTGCAGCGTCAACGTCCACCGGGCTCACCTCTCCCCCTCATGTCGGTACAGAGTCCGGACGCGCGGGCGGCCGGACCGTGTAGAGGATCGTGCGTTACTTCGAGGCCTTGCTCTGGCCAGACTCGACGGTCAGGAGCGGGACCTGGGCGCGCAGGGCTTCCTCCCGCCGGTTGCGTTCCTTGAGGGTTTCCGCCTCTTCGACCAGCATGTCCAGGTCGCGGAATCGCCGGTGTTCGGAGGCGAACCGGACATAGGCGACATCGTCCAGACGCCGCAGCCGCTCCATCACCAGCGCCCCGATCTGCAGGGTGCTGACCTCGCGATCCCCTCGCTCGGCGACCTCCCGTTCAACTTCGGCCACCACACGCTCGAGGTCGTCCATCGACACCGGGCGTTTCCCGCAGGCCTGGACGAGGCCCCGCAGGATCTTGTTGCGGTCAAACGGCTCCCGCCGCCCGTCACGCTTGACGACCATGATGGGCACGTGATCCATGCGCTCGTAGGTGGTGAACCGGCGGGCACACCGCATGCACTCGCGACGGCGGCGGATTGAGGCTCCGTCTTCGACCGGGCGGGAGTCCAGGACTTTGCTTTCCTCGTGGGTGCAGAAGGGGCAGCGCATTCTCGGAGGCCCTACAACATCTAGGGCAATCAGATTCTATTTCTCTACATGTTGTGTGTCAATGCCGAATTTTGAGCGATTTCAGCCCGGATTGGAGGGGGGCGGGGGGATCCCGAGGCTAGGGGCCGGCTGTCGCGGGGGATTCCGGGTCATGGCGGAGGGATCTGACGGCCAGGAGCAGGGAGACCCCTGCGAACAGGGCCGTGGAGCCGAGCGTGGCCGTCAGGAGCGTTGGGGGGAGGTCTCCCAGCAACAGACCCCGGATGGCAAACATCGGGCCCAGGCCCGGCGCCACGTAGGTCCACCCCGAGCGGTCCCACCCCTCGAGAAATGGAGCAGCCATCGCCGGCAGAGTGATGACCAGATACAGAGGGGTGAAGTACTGCTGGGCCTCCCGGATGCCCCGGGCCAGGAGGCTCAGCGCCAGCTGTGCAGCGCCGAGGAACGCCGCCAGCAGCGTGGACACGACCAGAATCCACAGCGCCGGCCCTGCAGAAATCACTACCGAGGCTCTGCGCAGCTCCGCGAGTCCGCCCCACGCCGTTCCCAGGCGCAGGCTGACCAGGGTGACGGCGATCACCACGAAAACAGAACCCAGTGACGCCACCGTCACGGCCATGAACTTCCCCATAGTCAGGACCCAGCGGGAAGTGGGGGTCACCAGCAGGGTATCCAGGGTCAGGCGCTCCCGTTCCCCGGCCCCGGTATCAAGGGCCGCGTGCTGACCACCCAGAACGGCCCAGATGGCAATGAAGAATGGCAGCAGGCCGGCCAGCAAGGTCCCGCCCAGCCGGCGTTGATCGGCCACGCTGCGAGAGGTGCTCTGGATCGGGGCGAGATCGGCCCGGCTGAGCCCACGGGAGAGGAGGTGCTGTTCGGCGAGTCGCGCCGCGTAGCCGGCCACGGCGTCCTGGAGGCGTTGCCGGGCCGCCACCGACCGGGCCTCACTCTCATCGAAGACGATGGTGACCTGCCCGCTGCCGGTCTGCACGCGCGTGGCAAAATTCGTTGGGATCTCCACGACGGCATCGAGTCTGCCGTGCCGCAGCGCCTCGATGGGATCGGCCACGCCGACGAGGCGGATGAGGCCGCGGGCCACACTCTCGTCCAGCAACTGCGGCGCAAATTCCGCTCCGACGATGGCCACACGTGAGGCGGCCATCTCTCGATGCTCCCGCTGCCGTTGCGCGAGATAGGGCACGCCCAGGGTCACCATAGGCATCAGCACCACCGGCAGCACCAGTGCCACCACCAGGGTGCGGCGGTCCCGCAGGGTCTCGATCATCTCCTTGCGGAACACCGCCGCCGCAGCGCCGATGGATGCGCGCATCGCTAGAACCTCACCGGCGTAATGTCCACGGGGACCACGCTCACCACGAAGATCCCAAGCAGAATAAGGGCCACGAGAAGACGCGACCGGCTCAGTGGAGAGACGTCGTCCAGCGGTCCGGGATGGTCCCGGCGCAGCCTCAGCAGAAAGACCAGGAGCAGCACCGCCATCAGCCAGTACCGGAGCGCCAGCGCGGCGGCGACGGCGGCGAAGGAAATCAGCCGGTGCCTCCGGGCCCCGAAGATGGCTCTGACGACATGCCCGCCGTCCAGCATGCTGGCCGGCAAGAGGTTGATGCTGGTCACCAGCAGTCCGATCCAGCCCGCAAACAAGATCGGGTGCATCAGAATCAGCTGGCCGTCCTGCGGCCGCACGACCAGGCGCGTCAACCACTGCACGAGCAGCGGATCGGGATAGTTCACCAGCAGCTGGTTGTGAACGGCGGACGGATCGAGCACGAACGACCGGCTGAGCCCGAGGATGATGACCCCCAGGGCCACCAGGAACCCGGCAATCGGCCCGGAGGCGCCGAGATCCAGCAGGGCATCACGGTTCGGCGCCGGCTCCCGGGTCACGATGATCGCCCCCATGGTGCCGATGGGCGGCGTCATGGGCAGGAAATACGGCAGGCTCGCGTCGATCCCGTGCGCCATGGAGACCAGCTTATGGCCCATCTCGTGCACGACAAGAATCAGCAGCAGCGAGGTCGAAAACGCGATGCCGCTCGCGACGGCGTCGGGCGCCGAACCGGGCGCGCCGGCGATGCTCCCCATCCCGTAGCCCGCCAGGAACGTCGTCCCGATCGTGAGCACGAACAGGAGCAGATTGATCTGCCATCGCCACCGGCCCCGCGGGGGCTGGGGCATGAATGCCAGGACCGCGCGGTCGACCCGCCGCCGAAGCAGGGGGAGGAGGCCCGTCGCCTGCAACCGCCGCCGCAATCCAAGAAAGCGGGCCTTGCTGTCCGGGGGAAGCTGCACCGTGAAGGCCGGGCGGCCCCCGTCGTCCAGCACTCCCGTTACCGGAAAGTACTCGGAGACGAGACGGTGGAGATTCTCGACTTCCCAGGTGGGTTGGAACACAGCACTCCTTAGGGTAAGCCCCGCAGGCGATAAAGAGAAGAGGGGACAGACTCGCCGTCCCCTCTCCTGATTCTCTTGTTCCCTCGTTCCCTAGCTCCGCCCCGAGCTCGCGTAGCGGGCGTGGGGGTTCCCGGTCTTATCTCCGTCGCAGAAACGCCGGGATGTCGAGGTCGTTGATCAGCGCCTTCACCCCGTCTTCGATTGCATCAGGCGTCTCATTGAGCTTGTCCGCGGGCTTGCGGCCGGAGTCGAAGCCGGTGGCGATCACGGTGATGCGCAGTTCGCCGTCCACCTTGTCGTCCACGACCGCGCCGAAGATGATGTTGGCGTCCGGGTCCGCGGCCTCCTTGATGATCTGGGCGGCTTCCGACACCTCCAGCAGCCCCATATCCAGCCCGCCGGTCACGTTGATGAGAACGCCCCGAGCGCCCTCCATCGAGGTTTCCAGCAGCGGGCTGCTGATCGCCGCCTGGGCCGCGCGGATGGCGCGGTCCTCGCCACTGGCCACTCCGATGCCGATCAACGCCGACCCCGCCTCGTGCATGATCGTCCGCACGTCGGCGAAGTCCAGGTTGATGAGCCCGGGCACCGTGATCAGGTCGGCGATGCCCTGCACGCCCTGCCGCAGGACGTCGTCGGCGAGACGAAAGGCCTCCACCACGGTGGCCGCGCGGTCGATGATCTGCAGCAGCCGGTCGTTGGGAATGGTGATCAACGTGTTGACTTTTTGCTTGAGGTTGCGCGCGCCCTCGTCGGCGGCCTGCGACCGCCGGCGTCCCTCAAAGGCGAAGGGCTTGGTCACCACGCCGATGGTCAGCGCGCCCAGTTCTCGCGCCACCTCGGCCACAATGGGCGACCCGCCGGTCCCGGTCCCGCCGCCCATCCCGGCCGTAATGAACACCATGTCGGCGCCTTCCAGCACTTCGAAGAGATCCTCTTTGCTCTCCTCGGCGGCCTGCCGCCCAATCTCCGGGTCGCCCCCGGCACCCAGCCCTTTGGTGAGCTTGCTGCCCACATGGATTTTCTTGTCCGCGTTGCTCATGGCCAGCGCCTGCGCGTCGGTGTTGATGGCGATGAATTCCACGCCGCGCAGCCCCGCGGAGATCATCCGGTTCACCGCGTTGCTGCCCCCGCCGCCGACGCCCACCACCTTGATCGCCGCGTACCGGCGCAGATCGCGATCGATGTGCCCCATAACGATGGCCCCCTTGACTGCTGTCTCTACGCTACGTCGTGTTGCCCACCACATACGGAGTTGGAGAGTTAGGCTCCCTGCACCATCTCCCGCAGCCAGCCACGCATCCTGCCCAGAATCCCGGCGCCGTTGGTAGCGTGGACCGGCTGCGGTCCACCGTGGCGGACGCCGTACTGCACGAGCCCTACGGCCGTGGCGTAAATGGGACTGGCCACCGCATCGATGAGCCCGCCGACCTGCTCCGGCACTCCGACGCGCGCCGGCAACTCCAGCTTCTCGCTGACGTATTTGGCGATCCCCCTCAGCAGCGCGGTCCCACCGGTAAGCACGATCCCGGCCGGCACGAGGTGGCCGTAGCCGCTGCGCTTGATGTGCAGCCGCAGCAGGCTGCAGATCTCCTGCAACCGCGGCTCGATGATCTCGCAGAGCACCTTGCGGGGGAGGATTCTGGGCTCGCGATCGCCGACATTGAACACCTCGATCAGCTCGCCCTCGTGCACGTCGGCCACCGATGCCGCGCCGTGGCGGATCTTGAGCTTTTCCGCCTCCGCCACCGGCGTCCGCAGCCCCACGGCGACGTCGCTGGTGAGGTGATGACCTCCCACGGGCAGGATGGCCGTGTGACACAGACCGCCGCCGGCGAAGACTCCCACGCTGGTGGTCCCCCCACCGATGTCGGCGAGCACCACGCCCAGTTCCCGCTCCGCCTGCGTCAGCACCGCTTCGGCGGACGCCAGAGGCTCCAGGACCAGTTCTTCCAGCTCCAGCCCTGCGCGCTGCACGCATTTCAGCAGGTTCGCCAGGACGGTGGACGTGCCGGTGACGATGTGCGCGTCTACTTCGAGCCGGGAGCCGTACATGCCGATCGGATTGCGCACGCCGTCGTGCCCATCCACCACGAAGCCCCGCGGCAGCATGTGCACGATCTCCCGGTCCGCCGCGGGCAGTGCGGCCATGCGGGCCGCCTCAATCACCCGGTCCACATCGGCGGAAGAGATCTCGTGGTCCCCGCGGCTGACGGCGATCACCCCGCGGGAATTGGTGGAGGTGATGTGCTCGCCCGAGACGCCCACATACAGCACGGAGATCGTCATGCCGGCCATGCGTTCGGTACGCTCGACCGCGTCTTCGATGGCGCGGGTGGTGGCGTCGATGTCGATGACCACCCCCTTGCGCATGCCGGAGGACGGGGTGCTGCCGACGCCGGCGATGTGCACCTCGCCGTCCTCATCCGCCTCGCCGACGACCGCGCAGACCTTGGTGGTCCCGATGTCCAACCCGACGACGTGTTGCCTGCGCAACATCACCGCTCCTGGGACCTGCTATATCTAGTAGCCCGTGTCGAAGTTTTCCCCCATATCTTGTAGCAGGATTCCACGCTCAATGTCGCACTCCTCCCCGCGAGGGCGGGGCGCCCTGTTTGAGGATCACGCTGCCTGCGAAACGCAGATCGACGTATCGCACGCCCAGCCCCTGGCGGCGAATGGCGGATAACACCTGTGGCAGCGATACGATGCGGCCAATCAGACCCGGCGGCGCCCCCAGCAGCACTGTGACGTCATCGACCGTCGTGAGCATGACCGATCCCGCCCGATCCACCCGCAGGCGCAGGCCGCGCGTGACCTCGCCCTCGGGCAGCGCCGCCAGAACCCGCATGGCGTCCAACAGGGAAGCCGAGGGGATGCGGTCGCCGATCCGGACCCAGCGCAGCGCTGGGCCGTCGGCGACGACCACCGGCACCGGCGGCGTGCCGTGGACCACGGCCAGCGCCACCCCGGTCTGATCCAGCAGGAGATGGCCATCGCGGTACGGGAGGGCCGCGTACGGCACGCGTTCCTGAATACGGATGATCACACGCCCGGCGGGCGACACGTCAAGCCGGGCCGCGGCCACCCACGGGTGCTGCGTCAGATGCTCCACGACACGCGCGGCGTCAACCGTGACGAGTCGCTGCCCCACCCGCAGGCCGCTGCGGGCGAGAATGTCGTCTGTGGACACGCGGCTCGTGCCGGTAATCATGATGTCCGACACGGTCAAGAAGGAGGATTGCAGGAATGCCGCGGCAGCCAGCAGCATCGCCATCACCGCCGCAAAGCGGAGCAGCTGGAGGCCAGGTGCAGGAGGGTGGGCGACCTGCGGGCGGTCGCGGACCGGTGGACTCAGGGGGTACGCTGCGACGTGTGTGTGTGTCATGCGCTGCGACGAAGGAGCGTTGAATGTATCGACGGTATGCTGGTTTCGCTGTTTACCCTACTCGAAATTCTCCCAACAGTTTGATCTCAGGTTCCAGCTCGACCCCGAACTTCTCCGCGACCAGCGCGTTTACCTTGTGCATCAGGGCCAGCACGTCGGCCGCGGACGCCTCTCCGGTGTTCACGATGTAATTGGCATGAATCTCGGACACCTGGGCCGCCCCAACCTGCAACCCCTTGCCGCCGGCGAGGTCGATCAGCCGGCCGGCGTGGTCCCCCGCGGGATTGCGGAAGATGCAGCCGGAGCTGGGGGGGCCGATCGGCTGAGTGGCGGCGCGATGCGCCAGCCACTCGTCGGTGCGCCGCCTAACCACGTCGGGCGTGCTGCGCTGCAGCTGCAACGTCGCTTCCATCACCACCGCCGCGCGCTGCTGCAGGACACTCGTCCGGTACGCGTAGCCCAGCGTGGCCGGGGTCATCGTGTGCTCGCCGTCGGGCATCAGTACGCGCGCGGAGGCCACGATCTCAGCCATGGCATGTCCATGCGCACCCGCATTCATCACCACGGCTCCTCCCAGCGACGCTGGGATGCCGGCAGCGAATTCCAGTCCAGCCAGCCCCTGCCCCGCCGCCGCGCGCGCCAGATGCGGGAGCCCTGCGCCGGCCATCGCCGTGATGCGGTCCCCGTCCAGCGTGATCCGGTCCAGCCCTTTCCCGATCTTTAGCACGATGCCGCGGATCCCCTGATCGGAGATCAGCACATTGCTGCCCTGCCCCAGCACCGCAAACGGCACGCGCTCCGCGAACAGCCAGCTGGCGACGGCCCGCACCTCCTCACGCGAGCGCGGCACCACCAGCAGGTCTGCCGGGCCACCGATTCGAAACGAGACATGCTTCCGCAGCGGCTCGTGTTCGCGCACCTCGTGGCAGAGGCGCCCCAATGCGCGCACGACGTCGGCGTGCCCGGCGGGTTTGGTCGTCACTTGCGTGCTCCACCCTTTGTCCGCGTCCGCGCGCGCCGCCCCGAGTCTGCGTGGGGGTTCCCGCGTTCCCGCGCTCCGCCCCGAGCCCCCGAAGGGGGCGTGGGGGGTCCCGCCTCCTGCCCCTTCAGCGCCGTCACCAGTTCCTCAGCGGTCTTCCAGATGTCGCCGGCGCCCAGGGTGAGAACGAGATCACCGGACCGCAGCACGGGCAGCAGGTGTTTGACCACGCGCGCTTGCTCGGCAATGAATGTCACCGGGCGATGCGGCCGCACCGCATCCACGATCAGCGCGGCGCTGACACCGGGAATCGGCTGCTCGTCGGCGGGATAGATGTCGGTGACAATCAGATGGTCGCAATCTCCGAACGCCGTGGCGAAACGCCGGTACGTGGTCTGAGTGCGGGTATAGCGATGCGGCTGAAACACCGCGATGATGCGCCGGTCCGGCCAGGACTCCCTGGCGGCGCGCAGGACCGCGGCAACCTTGATCGGGTTGTGGGCGTAGTCATCCACGACCATGATGCCACCCACCTCACCGCGGACGGCAAAACGGCGGCTCACGCCGCGGAAGCTCTCCAGCGCCGGGGCCACCTGCGCGAAGTTCAAGCCTAGTTCCAGCGCGACCGCCGTCGCCGCCAGCGCATTGAGCACGTTGTAGCGGCCGGGGACGTTCAGCACGATGGGTCCCAGACTGATCCCGTCGCGCCGGATCGTGCATCGCGTTTGGCGGCCGGCGAGACCCTGGAGCGTGGCCGAGTAGCGGGCCGACGCGGTCAGGCCGTACGTGATGGTGCGGGCCGAGACGCGGGACAGGAGGTCCCGCACGTGCCGGTGATCGGTGCACAGCACCGCGAATCCGTCGGCAGGCAGCGCGGCGAGGAATTCGGTGAATGTCTGCGTCAGGCGCTCCGGCGTCCGATAGTAGTCCCGGTGGTCGGTGGTATCCAGGCTGGTGACCACCGCCGCCGATGGACGCACAAACAGGAGCGACCCGTCGGATTCGTCCACCTCTGCCACCAGGTACCGGCCGCGGCCCACGCGGACGTTGCCGTCCAGCCCTTCCACGTCGGCGCCGATCAGGGCGGTGGGGTCGAGCCCGCCGGCCGCCAGCACATGTGCCGTCATCGCGGCCGTGGTCGTCTTGCCGTGCGTCCCGACCACGGCGATGCCGAACCCTTCAGCCAGGATCTGCCCCAACACCTGGGCACGATGATGCACCGGCAGCCCTTGGTGTCGCGCCGTGACCATCTCCACGTTGAGTTCCGGGACGGCGCGCGAGGCCACCACCACGTCCACGTCGGCCAGATGGCCGGGATCATGACCGAGGTACACGGTCGCACCCAGCGCCGCGAGGCGCCGGGTCGCCTCCGAGGCGCGCAGATCGGAACCGCTGACGCGGTACCCGCGGGCCAGCAAGATGTGCGCGATAGCGCTCATCCCTGCTCCGCCGATGCCGATGAAGTGGACGCGCGCGTTGCGATCGATCACGAGGATCCCTTTTCTGCGGCGGCGATCACCAGTTCCGCCACGTGCCGCGCCGCCTGCGGCCGGCCCAGCTGCCGGCTGGCGACCGCCATGGCGTGGAGCCGCGCCGGGTCTGCGTGCAGGGCGCCGACCGCCTGCGCCAGGCGGAGGCCACTCAGCTCGCGGTCGGGGACAACCATCGCTGCTCCGGCTGACTCCAGCAGTCGGGCGTTGGCATCCTGATGCCCCTCCGCCGCATACGGATAGGGCACGGCGATCGCGGGCAGTCCGTTGGCGGTGACCTCCGCGAGCGTCCCGGCGCCCGCACGACACACCACCAGGTCTGCGCAAGCATAGGCATCGCCCATTTCCTCAATGTACGGGACCGCAACGTAACGCAGACTTCCCCCGAGCGATCCCAGGCGCATGCGGACCCACTCCTCATGCTCTTGCCCCGTCTGATGCAGAATCTGGACATCCGTTTCTCCGTTGAGCCGCTCGGCCATGCCCATGACGTGCGCGTTGAGATTGCGGGCGCCCTGGCTGCCGCCCAAGACCAGGATGGTGAGTTGACGGTCCCCCAGCCCGAAGCGCTGCCATCCCCGCGCGCGGTCCCCCCCCAACGCCCCGGTGCGCACGGGAACGCCGGTCACCACCGTCGCGCGCCCGAACCGCGCGGCCACACGTTCATGCGGCACCGAAATAATCTGCGCCCATCGGGCCAGGATGCGGTTCGCCACGCCAGGATACAGATTCTGCTCCTGGACCACCAGCGGAATCTTCAAGACTGCCGCGGCCGCCCCGACCGGCGCGGCCGCATAGCCCCCCGTGGCGACGACCACTTGGGGCCGCCATCGCTGCAACAGTGCGAGCGCCTGCGCGGTGCCGGCTGCCGTCAGCATCATCGCCCACGGAAGCGTCCACGACAGCCGTCTCGGCCATGGCCGAGCGGCGACGCGATGGAATGGCCAGCCGGCGCGCGGCACGACCCGCCGCTCCACGCCGGTGCCGCCGACAAACAAGACCTCCGTCTGAGGCTGCAGGGCGACCAGGGCCTCGGCGATGGCCAACCCCGGGTACACGTGGCCCCCGGTACCGCCCCCCGCGATCACGACGCGCACCAAAGATCACCAACTGACGGGAATGGGGGAACGGGGGAACGGGGGAACGCGGAAATTCGCCAAACAACCCACGTCCCATCGATTCGCTTGCCCGTGTGGTCGGCTCAACGCATTCCCATGTTCCCGCGTTCCCGCGATCCCGCGCTCCGCCCCGAGCCGGCGAAGCCGGCGTGGGGGCTCCCGCAGTATTGTGAAATGTTCAGCACAATCCCCATTCCCATCATCGCAAAGAGCAGCGATGATCCGCCGAAGCTGACAAACGGCAGCGGGACGCCGGTAATGGGCAGGACGCCGGTGGTCACCCCGATGTTGATGA
>VBAI01000198.1 GCA_005882295.1 Candidatus Segetimicrobium genomatis
CGGAGACGCTGGCGCATCTGCCGTGGCTTATCTGCGAGCGCCGCGGAGAGGTTCTGGGCTACGCGTATGCCAGCACGCACCGCACTCGCGCCGCGTACCAATGGTCGGTGGACGTGTCCGTCTACGTCCACGCACGCATCCGCCGGTCCGGGGTGGGAAAGGCCCTCTATACCTCGCTGTTGCGGTTCCTGGACCTCCAGGGTTTCTACAACGTCTACGCCGGCATCACGCTCCCCAACCCCGCCAGCGTCCGCCTACACGAGTCGCTGGAATTTCAACCTGTCGGTGTGTATCGCGCGGTCGGCTACAAACTCGGCGCGTGGCACGACGTGGGGTGGTGGCATCTGGCGTTGCGCCCACACGCCGTCCCTCCCGGCCCTCCTGTCGACTTCGGACAGATTCAAGACGCTACCGAATCTCACACCGCGCTGGCAGCGGGGATGAGGCTCCTCAGGATCTGACTCCCGCGGGTGGGCCGAACTCGATCAATGTTGGCCTGCGCGACTCCTGACCGGCACGACTTTCCAGCGCAGATAGGCGGTGAGTGCAACTAATACAAGCAGATTCACGGTAGAGGCTGCGCTCGGGATCTCGTTGCGGCTGATGTGGAAGATCGTGGCGCTGATCATCACGACCGTCAGCCCCAGTGCGGCGAGTGGAGTCAGCGACGGGAGCATCCGCGTGAGCCCGGGCAGCACCAGGCCGATCGCCGCCACGACTTCTGCGATGCCGATGAACTGCCGAAACGACACGTGCAATCCCATCCCCGCCATCGCTTCAACCATGGCAGGTGGCGGGCTGATGAAGAGCCAGCCGTGGAAAAGGTATTGAGCAGCAAGAAAAAACTGGATGAACCACAAGAATGCATTCAAACCGGTGATACCTCGTACCGGCGGGGCATCATTTCCGGGATCCATGCGCGATCCTCCCGAGGTCATCGTGCGACGGGTTGCGGGCGTGAGCCGGCCTCCGCCAGGCGCCGCTTCGCCTCTGCCACCACGTCCGGCGGGAGCGGTCCCTTCACCGCGGCGTCCACGTTGGCCTGTAGGTGTCCGACATCTCGCGTGCCAACGATCGTCGTGTCCAGGTCTGGGTGCGAAAGCGTGAAGCGCAGGGTAAACTCCATGCGGTCCATCCCGTCCAGCAGCTCGTCCAGCTGGGCCTGCTCCCAGCGGTCGCGCGGAATGCTCCCCGGCTGCATGTAGTACGTCCGGCGCCAGTCCATCGGCGCGCCGCGCGCCACGCCGCCACGGATGATGATGCCCGCCCCCGAGGCCGATGCGCGGGCGATCACGTCCTCATGCTCGCGCTGCAGCGCCGAGTAGGGGATCTGGAACGCGTCGAAGACGCCCATCGCGATCTGCGCGCTCAGATTTGGCAGCGTCCCGGAGACGCCGATGAAGCGCACCTTGCCCTCTTGCTGCATCCGCTGGAGTTCCGCTAACGCGCCGTGCTCCTCGAATTCCCGTGGAGTGAGGCTGCGGTGGAACTGGACGAGGTCCAGATAATCGGTCCGCATGCGGCGCAGGCTCTGCTCGACGCCGGCGCGGATATTCTCTGCCGTGTGGACGTGCTCGCCGCTCATCCCCACCCCAGGGACGCAGCCGCACTTTGAGGCCAGGAAGTACTCGGCGCGCCGCCGGGCGATGGACGCACCGATCCGTTCCTCACTGCGGCCGTAGTCCGGCGCGGTGTCGATGAAGTTGATGCCGGCGTCCAGGGTGGCATTCAGCACACGCTCGGCCTGCTCGTCCGAGACCTCCGGGCCGGCGGGGGTGCCGCGCAGCTCCATCGCCCCGTAGCTGAGGCTGGTCACTTCGAGGCCCGTCCGGCCAAGCGCGCGTCGCGGCAACGTCGTCATCTGTGGCTCTCCCGAGATGCCCTACGCGTCAGCCTGACTCAGTTCGTACAGGAACCAGATGCGTCGCTCGGTCTGATCGAGGATCTCCTGCAGGAGGTTCCCCGTCGGAGTGTCGCCCCGGCTGTCGCACACCTCGATCGCTCGCCGCTGCTGCTCGGCGATGCGCCGGTTGTCCGCCAGCAGCCGCTGGATCATCTCTGACGTCGGCACGAAGTCGTCGTCGTCATCCTTAATTGTCTGTAATCGGCCGATGTGGCCAATGCCGCGGATGGTCGTGCCGCCGAGTTTCCGCACCCGCTCCGCCAGCGGGTCGATGGATTCCAGAATCGCGCCGGCCTGTTCGTCAAACAGGAGATGGTAGTCGCGGAATCGTGGCCCCGCCAGATGCCAATGGAAATTCTTTGTCTTTACGTAGAGCGCAAACGCGTCAGCGATCAGCGGGTTCACTGCTTCACTGATGGTTCGCACGTCCTCCGGCTTCAGATCTGTGGACGTAGCGAGCTGCCGAGGCGCCGGCCGCGCCGTGGATTCGGTCCCTCTCTTGACGTTCGTGCTCATTCTCAACCTCCTGGTCCTTAAATTCGGACGTACCGGGCACTTGCCATTCCCACGACAGCCACAATCAGTAACAGCGCGATCCATAGCGAGATCCTAGTGATCCGGCGTTGGAGTCTCTGCATCTCTCCCATCTGCGCCGGCCTGGGTGGTGCGCCCGACCCCTGAACCTCACCGGCCAGGACCTGCAGCCGCGTGGCCATGGGCCGCTGGACGACGCCGCCGGTAACGACCGCAAGAATCGCCGCTACGCTGCTCAACGCCAGCACCAGCCCTGTCCCAGAGGTTATCCAGGCGATCTGAAACCCTGCGGAGACCCGGCCATACAGCGCGAGGCCTGAGAGGATGGTCAACCCCGCCGCGACCGGCATGGCCATTTGGAAGCGTTTCTGTGAGGTGAGGCGCTGCATCAACCGGCCGCCCTCGGGTCCACTCGCCGCGACCACCGGCTGCAGGAAGCCCACGAGAAAGAACGTTGCCCCCGCCCAGAAGACCCCTGACAAGATATGAATCACCCGGAGAAGAATCATCGTCGCGTCCACTGAATTCATCCTCCTTCATCCACGCTGCCAGCGGTCAAGGCATGATCGGCGACAGCCCAATCACCGCGCCTCGATCACTTCGCCTCCTCCGCGGCGATGGCGTTCCCGGGGAGTTCGGACGGTACCGGGCCCGCGGCCCGGCGGCGCGAGATGACGCGCAGCCCGGCGGTGATCCACTGCCATGGCGCCCGGAGGAGGGCACCGACCCGAGACAGGATCCGGGCCTTGCTGAGATCGTCAAAGAGCGAATAGATGACCGGGATGGCCACCAGGGTAAGCAGGAGAGAGAGCACCTGGCCCCCGATGATCACCGAGCTCATCGCCCGGTTCGTCTCCGCGGCCACGCCGCGGGAGATCGCCAGCGGAAGCATGCCGGCGACGAAGGCCACCGTCGTCATCAGGATCGGTCGCAGCCGGTCCCGGCTCGCGGCCACGATGGCGACGTCGCGCTCCATGCCCTGCGCCCGCAGCTGATTGGCGTGATCGATCTGCAGTATCGCGTTCTTCTTCACCACGCCGAAGAGTACCAGAATCCCCAGCTGGGAGAGGATGTTCAGCGACCCGTGCAGCATCAGGATCGACACGAACGCGAATGGCACGGTCAGCGGCAGCGAGAGCAGGATCGTAATGGGGTGCAACCACGACTCGAACTGAGCCGCCAGGACCAGGTACATGAACACGAAGGACAGGAGGAAGGCCGTCATGAAAGCCTGCGCCTGCCGTCCCTGCTCGGCCGCCTGTCCGGCAGGCTCGATGGCATACTCCGGACCCAATCTCAGCGCGCGAATCCCCCGGTCCAGCTGCTGCAGGACGGTGGACTGAGAGGTTCCGGGCAGGAGGTTTGCGGTCAGCGTCACCTGGCGGCGCCGGCTAAAGTGCTCGATTTCGCCCGGACCTGTGCCGGGACGTGCCTGCACCACCTGCTCCAACGGGACTGCCCCCAGCTTTGC
>VBAI01000199.1 GCA_005882295.1 Candidatus Segetimicrobium genomatis
GCTCAGATTGCGCAGGCCGAGTCGGCGGTGCGCCAGGCACGCGCGCAGGCAGATCAAACCGCCGCGGCCTTGCAGCAGGCCGAAGAGCAACTGGCGGAGTCACGCATCGCGGCGCCGATTACCGGCGTGGTGGTGAAGCGCTCGGTTGACGTGGGACAAAGTATTATCGGCGGCAGCGGCACCGGCGGCACGCTGGTCATCACGCTGGCGCAGGTCGACCCGCTCTACGCAGCGGTGAACGTTGATGAAGCGGATATCGCTGGGGTGCGCGCCGGTATGCCGGTGCGGCTCACCGCCGATGCGCTGCCAAATGCGGTGATCCGGGGCAAGGTGGACCGGGTGGCCGCAGTGGCCC
>VBAI01000200.1 GCA_005882295.1 Candidatus Segetimicrobium genomatis
GGCGGGAGGCGCCAGACAAGTGAGCCTGCTCGTCCTGCGTGACGTGCACAAGACCTATCAGCTGGGCGGAGTTGAGGTGCAGGCCCTACGCGGCGTCTCCCTGACCGTGCGGGCCAACGAGTTTGTCGCTATCATGGGACCGTCGGGGTCGGGCAAGTCGACCTGCATGCATATCCTGGGACTGCTGGACCGGCCTACCACGGGCGCCTACCTGCTCGATGGGCAAGACACAGGGAGCCTGTCGGACGTGGAGCTGGCCCGTATCCGCAACCGCAAGCTGGGCTTTGTGTTTCAAAACTACAACCTGCTCCCGCGCACGAACGCCGTCGAAAATGTGGAGATGCCGCTGATCTACGCGCGTGTGCCGCAGCGCCAGACGCTGGCATCAGACGCCCTCACCCGCGTGGGGCTGGGTCACCGCTTGCACCATCATCCCTCACAGATGTCCGGCGGCGAGCAGCAGCGGGTCGCCATCGCCCGGGCGCTGGTGACCAACCCGCAGGTGATTCTGGCTGATGAGCCGACCGGCAACCTCGACAGTCGCACGGGCGACGAGATCATGGCCCTGCTGCAGGGGCTGAACGACCGGGGGCTGACGATCATCCTGGTGACCCACGAGTACGATGTGGCGCGGTTTGCGCAGCGGCTCGTGCATTTCAAGGACGGGTTCATTGTCGGCGATGAGCCTGTGCGCGACCGCCGGGCGGAGGTCTCGCGGTGATCGGGCCGATCATTCGCGTCGCGCTGCGGGCCATCCGCGGTAATCCCCTGCGGGCCGGGCTCACCATGCTGGGTGTCATCATCGGCGTCGGCGCCGTGGTGGCCATGGTGGCCCTGGGCGCCGGCGCGCGCGCCGCGGTGGCGGCGCGGGTGCAAAATCTCGGCAGCAATCTGCTCCTCGTTGTGCCCAGCAGCGTGAACGTGGGCGGAGTGCAGCAGGGATTGGGCGCTGCGCAAAACCTGATGTGGGATGACGCCCTGGCCATCAAAGATGAGGTACCGCAGGTCGAAGAAGTGGCCGCGGAGTTTAGCCGGACCGCGCAGGTGGTCTATGCCGGCGCCAACATGGCCACGTCGGTTGTCGGCGTAACGACAGCCTATCCGGACGTACGGAATCATCATGTCGTGCAAGGCGCATTCTTCACGGATGAGGATATGCAGTCACAGGCTCGCGTGGCGGTCCTGGGCCCCAACGTGGTGAAAGACCTGTTCGGATCCGCCGAGGCCGATCCCATCGGGGCCCGCATCAAGATCAACCGCTCCACCTACACGGTCATCGGCGTCCTGGAAGTAAAAAGCGCCTCTGGATCCTCCACCAGCCGCGACGATGTCGTGCTGGTGCCCATGACCACGGCCCAAAAGCGGCTGTACGGTGTCACCTATGTGCGGCAGATCGATCTCAAGGTCCGCACCTCTGAGGAGCTGAATGATGCGGAGAAGGCGATGACCGAAGTCCTGCGAGCCCGCCACCGGATTCCCCCCAAGGGCGAGAACGACTTCCGCGTCTACAACCAGGCGGATGTCCTCAGCGCGCAGCTCGGCGTCAGCCAGACGATGACCATGCTGCTGGGCGGGATCGCCGCGGTGTCCCTGCTGGTCGGCGGGATCGGCATCATGAATATCATGCTGGTGTCGGTGACCGAGCGCACCAGGGAGATCGGACTGCGGAAGGCGGTGGGCGCCACGCAGGCCGACGTCTTGCTGCAGTTTCTGGTCGAAGCGGTGCTGCTGTCGGTCTCTGGGGGTGTGCTTGGGATTCTCGTCGGAGCGGTGGGGGCGCAACTGCTCAGCCGGACCCTGGGCTGGGCCACGATCATGTCGGTGCAGGCGGCGCTGTTGGCGTTCGTTTTTTCCGTTGCTGTGGGGGTGTTCTTCGGCTACTACCCGGCGCGCCGCGCGGCGTCGCTCCATCCCATCGAGGCGCTGCGCTATGAGTGAGGGCTCGAAAGTGAGTCAGGAAAGGAGCCGGCCATGGCCGACAAGGTTCGCGTCCTGATCGAATACTGAGCGGAATGAGAGTACCAGAGCCATGCCGCCCGTGTGGCGGAGGAGATATTGACTGAGCACTGGGGCAAGATCAGCGAGCTGGTCGTCGTGCCCTACACGGACGGCCGGTTCGTGGTCAAGGTCGGTGACAGGCAACTGTTCAGCAAGGCCGACACCGGCCGCTTTCCCACCAAAGGCGAGATGGCGCGTCTGATGAGCCAGGCCTGACGGGCTACGCATGCCCAGACGGGGTGTTCGTTACCTTCAGACTCCGGGACTTTGCGGCGGCTGTGGCTCGGGGCTCCCCCTCGCTCCGCGGTTCCGTCGGCCCCTGATTTAACCGCAGGCCTCTCGCTCCCTGCCTGCGGCTGGCCGCTACCCTCCACGAGTTCACGGCCTGCGACCAGGATGCCGCCTGCACAGCTGCGCTCGAGGGGAGCCCACTCGCCCACCGCCTAAGTACCGGTCACACCGCAGGAGGGACGATCCGGGACGAGGTTGGGGGAGGAGCCGCGGAGCGACTGGAGGCGAGCCGTGGCCGTCGTTAGCGAGCGCCGCGTCGCGGAGGGTCGGGCCCTGTACACGGAGCGTAGTCCAGCGGAGTTGTACAGGGGGGCCCGGAGCAGCGAGCGCGAGCGTTACGCCCGGCAGGCGAGCCGACTCGGAGCGAAGCGGCCCTCC
>VBAI01000075.1 GCA_005882295.1 Candidatus Segetimicrobium genomatis
ACCGCCCTGCACACGGGCACCGTAATCACCACGGCCAGCAGCACTTCAGGCAACCCATGCGTGGCGCCGATGACGAACGCGGCACCGGCAGGGATGAACCCAAAGAGCACCATCAGGGTCAGGACTCCAACCGTGTTGGTCAGGGTTCCGGCAACGGCGGCCGCGGCAGGCGCTGCGTTGTCACCCGACAGCACCCAGTAGGCCAGAACGGCCACGACGATCCCTGCCGCCAGCGACAGCCACACCTGCCCGGCCATCGCAGCGGCCACCGAGTGATAGGCGTTGATCAGCCAGGTCGGCTCGATCTTCTTCGCGGCAAAGGCGGCCTCAAACCGCCTCGCCCCCGGTCCCAGGATCGTGAAGACCCCCGCGCCGAGTGCGAGGGTGGCGAGGCCTCGCGCGTAGCGACGCTGCAGCGCGACGAAGACCAGCGCGGCGACCACGCCGATCAGGATCCGCGGCCCAATGGCGATCAGCGGGTTACTGAATGCCGGGGTCCCGGCCCGGAGCAGACTGATCAGTCCAAAGATCGCGCCGACGAATGCGCCCACGACCGGACCGGCCATGACTCCGGCGATAATTACCGGAATGTGCATCGTTGTGGCCGAACCGGCAGGAGTGGGGAACGCAATGAATCCCAGCGGTGTGTATCCAAGCAACGCGGCCAGGGCACCGAGGATGCCCGCCACCGCGACATCCCGTGTGGACAAACGAAAACCCCTGCGCGATGCGGCAGGGGCATAATCAGCCTGTGCCATTGTCATCCTCCGTTCCAGTCTCACCGAGTACCGGACGGAGCCCAAAACAGCGGCTCAGTTCGGGGTCCAGCCCCACATGGGGTACTGGCCCTATTCCGAAGTCTATCACGGAGCATTGTGGATTGCCAATTGTCAATTGAAACCCGGTCGGTCCAATCCGCAATTCACAATTCTCAATTCGAAATTCTCCGTCCTGTCGCTCCTGTTCAGGCCTTCACGGCGCCGGCGGTCAACCCGGCGATGAGATACCGCTGGAGCGCGAACGCCAGGAGCACCGGTGGCAGGGCCGCGACGATGCCTCCCGCCGACATCAAGCCGAAGTCCACCGCGTGGCGAGTGGTGAATTCGGCGATGGCCACGGGAAGTGTCTTTGCCTGGCTGGTCGACGTGAAGATCAGCGCATAGAAGAACTCGTCCCAGGCAATCAGGACCCCAAACAAGGACGCCGTGGTCACTCCCGGAAGCGACAATGGCAGCGTGACGTGGCGGAGCGCACCGGCGTATGACGCGCCGTCGATCCGCGCAGCCTCCTCGAGTTCGCGAGGAATGCTGTCGAAGAATCCCTTCAGGATCCAGGTCAGGAAGGGGGTCAGAAACGAGGTGTAGACCAGTGACAGGCCCCAGACGGTGTTGAGCAGCGAAAGAGCGGCCAGCATCTGATAGAGGGGCAGCGCGATCGCCACGGGAGGCATCATGTAGGTCGCCAGCAGAGCGTACAGCACGTTGAGCCGGCGCGGCGTGCCGAAGCTGGAAAAGGCATACGCGGCAAGCACGGCAGTGATCAGGCTGACGCCGGTCGAAAGCGCAGCCACGGCCATACTGTTGCGAAGCGCGAAGCGGAACTCTTCGCCGGCGCTGCCGGAGACGATAGCACCGTATCGCTCCAGGGTCGGCTGTTGGGGCAGCCAGCGCAGGGGCCGGCTGAGCAACTCGCTGAGCTGCGTCAGGCTGCTGATCGCCAACCAGACAACGGGCAGCAGCACGGTCAATGCCAGCAGCACGGCCAGCAGGTAGATGCCGAGCCGGCCACGGTGGTTCATCCCGTCGCAGCCTCCGCGCGGATCAATCGAATGTACAACCCCACGAAAAGCGCGATGAGCATGACGGTAAGAAACGCGTACGCGGCGCCACTGCCGAGGCGAAGAAATGCAAATGCCTCCTGGTACACATAGAACGAGAGCGTCTTGGTGGAGTCCGCCGGTCCGCCGCGCGTCATCACGTAGATGATGTCGAACACCTTCATCGCCTCCACCGTGCGCAGCACCGTCACCACCAGGAGCGCGGGGCGGATGGCGGGAAGCGTAATGCTCCAGAAGCCCCGCCAGGCGCCGGCCCCCTCCACCGCCGCCGCTTCATACAGATCCCGGTTGACCGTCTGGAGCGCCGCCAGCACGATCAGGGTGACCAGGGCATAGTTCTTCCAGACGTCGGCGAGGATGACCATGTGCATGGCCAGCCCTTCCTCACCCAGCCAACTGCGGTAGCCGGTGATGACGTGAAGTTGGGTGAGCAGGGCGTTGAGGGCGCCGTACTCCGGGTTGTAGATCCACCGCCACATCGCCGCATTCACCACGGTGGGGATCGCCAGCGGCAGGATGAGCAGCGTGCGGAGAGCCGCGCGACCCGCGAACTGTTGATTGAGGAGTAGCGCGGTGAGCACTCCCAGAACCAGCTCCGCGCCGACGGAAAGGGCCGTGAAGTACAGGGTGTGCCTGACGCCGTCCTGGAACGCAGGATACTGCAGGGCCTGCAGGTAGTTGCCGATCCCGATCCACTGCGGTGACCGCGCGAACGAGATCAGCGGCGCGTCAAAGAAGCTCAGATACAACGTCCGGACCAAGGGGTAGGCGGCCACCCCGCCAGCCACGAGGAGCGCCGGGAAGATCAGCCACCACGCCACGGCATCCTGGCGGCGCATGAAATGCCACGCGCCGCCAGGGACGACCCCGCGGCTTCTGCTCACTTCAGCCGCTTTTGCACCGCCTCGTTGGCCACGGCATCCAGGGCGGCCTTGGGTGACAGTTGCCGGAGGAGAGCCTTTTGCAGATAGGTCTGCAGGATGGTCGAGAACTCCTGGTAGCGGACCAAGAGCGGTCGCGGATACATCGCCGCAAGGCCCTGCCTGGCTGCCGTGATCAGCGCCTCCTGCCCCTTGATCACCACGGGATTGCTGTACGACGCCTTCCAGATGGGCAGGCTGAGCTTGGCATACCGTTCCTGAACAGCCTGGCTCGTCAGGGCCTGAGCATACTGGAAGGCCAGCTCAGGATTCTTGGAGGTGCGCATCACCCCCAGTGCCATTGAGCCGTTCACCGCGGAGACTTTGCTGTGCATCGCATCGCCGGGCGACGGCACCACGCCCACCTTCCCCGCGACGCGGGACTCCTTTGGGTCGTTCGCCATATTGTACATGTAGGTCCAGTTGAGGGCGAACGCGGCCTGACCCGCCGAGAAGATGCGGCGCACATCTTCTTCCAGCGATTCCCTGGAGGCGGGGTTACTGAGCCCTGCGTTGAGAGAATCCACCATGTACTGAAGCGCCTGCTGCCCCCCGCCGGTATTGAACTTTGGAGATCCTTTCTCGAAGAATGAACCGCCGAACGCGGCCAGGAGCGTCGTGTAATCGCAGACGATGGCCTCAGCTTGTGACCAGCTCCACACGATCGGGTATGACACCACCCCTTTCGCCTTCAGCGCGCGGGCCTGTCGCAAGAGTTCATCCCAGGTCGCCGGAGGCGTTCTCAAGCCGGCCTTGCTGAGCATCTCCTTGTTGTAGAAGAGGTACTTGGTATCCAAGATCCATGGCAGGCCATAGTAGCGGTCTTGATACAGGACCGTGGTCCAGGCGCCCGGCCAGACGGCATTGATGACGTCTTTGGGGATGCGATTGGTGAGATCGAGCAGGACACCGTTCTCCGCAAACTCCGCGGGCCAGATGACGTCAAAGAGCACGATATCGTATCCTCGGGCGCCTGCCGCCACCGAGGCCACGATCTTGTCGTGGAGCGCTTCGTACGGGACGAACTCCAGGCTGAGCTTGACGCCCGGGTGGGTCTTCTCAAACTCCGCGGTCATCGCCCGCACGTCGGCATCGCTGTAAGCCGCCTGCTTCATGAACAGCGCGGTCAGCGTCACGTTCTCCGCCGACGCGGTCGGTCTAGCCGGGAGCAACGCACATAACACCAGCACGAGCAGCATCCCGAGTCGCTTCATCGCCGTTTCCCCCCTCTTTCCACTGCGTCGCCTTCGTTTACTTCTTCGATCGTCGCCCCTCCCTTACCCCACACCGCCGCCCGGGCGCGATGCCGTCAATCCGCGAGTCCCGGAATTCCCCCCAGTCCCTTCGCCAAGCGCACGGCGCGCTGCACCGCCTCTGCCACCACCTCCACCGCCGCCGTGCCCAGAGGGACCATCTCCGCTCTGGCGTCCCCTGTGGACAGGGCGAAGACCGTGTCGCCATCGTACATGGTGTGGGCCGGCGAGATCACGCGCGCCAGCCCATCGTGGCCGAGCTGAGCGAGTTTGTTCGTCTGCTCCTTGGTCAGTGCGGCGTTGGTCGCCACGACCGCGAGCGTCGTATTGGCACCGAAGCGCGCACTACCGCCCCCGCTCATTAACGCCTGCGCCATGTTGAGAAAGCGTCCGGTCGCACGATCGCGCGCCCCGGCCAGGACCTGCCCGGAGTGATCGTCCCGCACATCGCCATAGGCATTGACGACCACCAGCGCGCCGACGAGCACGCCACCCGGCAGGCGGACGGCCCATGTTCCGATCCCGCCCTTCATCGCCGACACCGGCCCCAGCAACTTGCCGACGGTGGCGCCGGTTCCCGCGCCAACGCTCCCTTCCTCTACCGGACCACCGGATGCACTGCGGGCGGCCGCGTAGCCCATCTCCGCGGTAGGACGGACGGCCGGATCGCCAACCATCAGGTCGAAAATCACCGCCGCCGCGACCAGGGGGACTTTCGCCACGGAGACATCGAAGCCGATGCCGCGCTCTTCGAGGAACCGCATCACCCCATCTGCCGCGGCCAGTCCGAACGCGCTGCCACCGGTCAACAGCACGCCGTGAACGCGCTCGACCAGGTTCATCGGCCGCAACGCGTCTGTCTCGCGGGTGCCGGGGGCCGAGCCGCGGACATCCACCCCGCCCACCGCCCCGCGCTCGCACAGAATGACGGTGCACCCCGTCACGGCGCGCACATCCGCCGCGTGACCCACCTTGATTCCCACCACGTCGGTGATCTGCGGCATCGTTACTCCGCCGGGGTCTCAACCGTCCGCAGGGAGACATCACCAGCCACGACGCGCTGTAGGCCCTCTGGCGTCCTCACCAGCAAGGCCCCCCTGCTGTCTACGTCCTCGGCTACCCCCTCCAGGTCCTGCGCCCCCCACACACGCACCTGGCGCCCCAACGTGACATCGTGTTCCCTCCACCGTCCCAGGATGGCCTCCGGATCGCGGTGGAGCAGGTCGTAGTGCCATTCGAACCGCCCCAGGACCGCGCAGGCCAATTCCACAAGGTCGACCGGGTGTCCAAGCCATGCCAGCAGGGAGGTCGCGCCGATTTCCGGATCCAGAGCGCCGGGCGGCACGTTGGCGTTGATGCCGATCCCCGCGATCGCAGCCGTGCCGCTGGTCTCAATCAACACGCCGCCGATCTTGCGTTTCTCGACCAGGAGGTCATTCGGCCATTTGACGCGCACCGGCAATCGCGCGACCTCTCCCACCGCATCGGCGGCGCCGGCAGACGCCGCCAGGCCCAGCAGCGGCCACTGCTCACGCGCGAGCCTGGGACGCAACACGACCGACAGCCATAATCCGCCCGCGGGGGAATGCCAGGTGCGGCCGCGGCGTCCACGGCCCCTGGTCTGGACCTGGGCGATCACGGTCGTGCCTTCAGGCGCCCCCTGCCGGGCCAGCGGGGCCGCCTCATCGTTGGTGGATCCGACCTGCTCATAGACCGACAACGGCCGCCCAAACCGGTCTGTCTTGAGTCCCGCCTCGATTGCACCGGCCATCGACTCCGGCGTCATCGCTCGATGAGTGGAAACAGCGACGGCAGGCGTGCCTGCATCTCTGCCACGAGGCTGTCCAGATGCGCCAGGTCGAGACGCTCCGCGTCCACGGTCAGAATCGGGCAGAGGCGGAACCGTTCCACCCATTCCGCGTAGCGTTCGTTCAACTGCTGCAGATAGGCGGGCGGGATCCGCTGTTCGAAGTCACGCGCCCGCCGGTGGATGCGCTCCAGCAGTATCTGGACCGGCGCCTGCAGGTAGAGAATGAGATCGGGCGGACGCAGAAACTGCAGCATCGTGTTGAACAGTTCGTAGTAGTTGCGGAAGTCGCGCTCGTCCATCAGCCCCTGCAGGTACAGGTTGCGGGCGAAGATCTCCGCGTCCTCGTAAATGGTCCGGTCATGGTTCCAGCCCAGCTTTTCGCTGAGCACCGTAGTGACCGTGGATTTTCCAGACCCGATGTTGCCGCTGACGGCGACGAACCATTTCATGGGAGTGATTCGTGTTTCGTGATGAGTGATTCGCAACACCTTCGTACAGTCAGTCCGTGACGTCGTTCGCGTACTGCAGAATTCCTCTGAGATCAGCCTCGGTGAAGATATCGACTTCGTCGGTGTCGACGCGCAGCAGTGCGGTGTCATTGTACCCGTCGAAGAAGCTTTCGTATTCGACGCGCAACCGCTCTAGGTAGGCCGGCTTGATCATCCGTTCAAACGGGCGGTCCCGGTGGGCGATGCGGTCCAGCAGCGTCTCGAGGTGCGCCGTGAGGCAGATCACCAGCGCCGGCCGCACCGTCATCGGGGCGATCAGGCCGAACAGACGAGTGTACAGATCCAGTTCCTGGGTGTCGAGATTCATCTGGGCAAAGAGGCGGTCTTTGGCAAACATGTAGTCGCTGACGATCGACTGCCCCTGCTCCCGCGCCCGGCGGATAACCTCCTGCTGGCGGTACCGGCTGAGAAAGAAGAAGATCTGTGTCTGGAAGGCGTAGCCCCGCATGTCCTGATAGAAGTGGTGGAGAAACGGATTCTCCTCCACGACTTCCAGCACCGCCGCCGCGCGAAGCGGCGCAGCCAGCAACCGGGCCAGCGTTGTCTTCCCAACGCCGATCGGTCCCTCCACCGCGACGAATACGCCCCCCACCGGTCGCCCATCCGGCAACAGCGCCCGCTGCCGGGCCCGGGGCGGCCGGTACACCATGCGCGGACGCATCATCCGCCGGCGACCTTCTGCACGTCCTGGCTGCGCACCTCAGGCAAGAACGCGGCGAGCCGGCGGCCATCCGGCAATGCCGCGTCCGGAGCAATTTCCAGCAGAGGCTCGAGCACGAAGCGCCGGCGGGTCATCTCCGGGTGCGGAATCACCAGGGTCGGCGTGTCGACCTGCACGCCGTCATACAACAGGATGTCGATATCCACCGTCCGCGGTCCCCACCGCTCGGTGCGCACCCGGCCCAGCGTTCGCTCGACCGCCAGCGCCAGCTCGAGCAGGTCCTGGGGATCGAGATCCGTGTGCACTTCTGCGACCAGGTTCACGAACCGTGGCTGGTCGGTCACGCCGACAGGCGCCGTCTCATAGAACGAGGAGCGTTTGATCACCCGGACGCGGCCTGACGCCTGCAACCGCTCCAGGGCGGCGTTTACTAACGCCACGCGATCCCCCTGATTCGACCCCAGGCCCAGGTAGGCGCGCGCCATCAGCGCTTTTCACGCCGTATCTCAACGCCAGAAAAATCGAGCTGTCCGGGAAGTTTCACCTGAGGCTTGCGCACGCGGACGGTCACAGCGGTGACGCGGTCGAGCGTGAGCAGGTTCGCGGCAATCGTTTCCGCCAGCGTCTCGATCAGGTTCGCTGACTCACCCTCCATGACGGTCCGCACGAGTTCGTAGGCCCGGCGGTAGTCGACCGTCAGCTCAAGGGCGTCACGGCGTGCCGATGTCTGCACATCGGCCTCCAGCTCGATGTCGACGAGAAACTCCTGGCCTTGGGCGCGCTCTTCGGGCAGCACCCCATGATAGGCGAAAAATCGCATCCCCGAGAGCACCAGGCGGTCCGTCATCCGAGACGCCTGTTGACCGCGGCCAGCGCGCCATCGCGCAGCGCATCGGCGCGGAGACCCAGCGCGTCCGCGCGCTTTGCTCTGCTCGTCCGCGTCGCAGGATCCTTGATCGCCTGCAGGTTGATGCGCACATTCAGCAACGCGCCGTGAACCGCGGCGTGCGCAAGCAGCGCAGCCACGCCGACATCGCTGATCGCGTTGGGATTGCCGGTCCCGGCCAGACTTGTCGCGATCTCCAACAGACTCGCCGCGCGCGAGGCGACGTCCAGCGGGACATCCGACGCAGCAGTCAACGCCTCCTGGATCGCCGCCTGCCGGCGCTGCTTGTCCTCGGAGGTCTCTTTGGGCAGACGGCGCGCCCTCATGACGGCGTCAAACACCTGGGCATCCTGGATGGCCAGCTCGAGGAGCGCGCGCCGCTGCTCCTCGGCGGCGGCCAGCGCCCGCTGGACCTGCGCGTCATCGCCCTCCTTCCCCGCCGACAACCTGGACATCATCGCCAGCAACCCCGCGGCCATCGCGCCGGCGACCGCCGATGCCGTGCCGCCGCCAGGCGTCGGATCTGACGATGCCAGCCGGTCAAGAAACTGGGCAAGGGGCAACTCCTTCATGCCGGCCGGCGCAGCCCCCGGCCGGCCTGATAGACGAGCTGGCCGCGCTTGACCACCGTGTGCACCGGATTGACACCAAAATGCATCGGAAGATGGCGATAGTCCGTCAGATCGAGCACGACGGCGTCGGCGGCTTTCCCCGGCTCCAGACTTCCGACTTCTTCCGCCATGGCGACGGCATGCGCGGCGTTGATGGTCGCTGCAGTAATCGCCTCGGCCGGCGTCAACCGCATGCCCAGGCAGGCCAGGGCGATGATCATCGGCATCGACCACGTGGGGGAAGTGCCGGGGTTGAAGTCCGTGCCCAGCGCCACCGGCACGCCCAGGTCCACCATCCGGCGTGCGCGCGCATACGGCAGGCCGAGGAACAACGCAGTGCCCGGGAGCAGCACGGCCATGGTGCCGGCGTCTGCCATTGCCTGCAGGCCGTTATCGGACGCGCACAGCAGATGGTCGGCCGAAACCGCCTCCAGGTCGGCCGCCAGCGCGGCGCCACCCAGATCGGACAGTTCATCTGCGTGGATCTTCGGATCTAACCCCGCCCCGAGTCCGGCCTCCAAGACGGCGCGCGACTGCTCCGGGGTGAACGCGCCGGCCTCACAAAAGACGTCGCAGAATTCCGCGAGATCTTCGTCGGCGACAGCAGGCAGCATCTCCTCGACCACCAGGCGGACGTACGCATCCGGATCGTGCCCGTGCTCCGGCGGCACGGCATGCGCCCCGAGGAAGGTCGGGATCAGATCCACGTCATGAGCCGCGCTCAAACGGTGGGCCGCCCGCAGGCACTTCAGCTCGTCGTCGACGGTCAATCCGTAGCCGCTCTTGGCCTCGACGGTCGTGGTGCCGTGCGCCAGCAGGCGATCCAGGCGCTGGCGTCCCAGGTCGAGCAACTCATCCTCCCCTGCCGCCCGGGTGGCCCGCATCGTCGAGAGGATGCCCCCACCGGCGTGCGAGATCTGCTGATACGTCGCGCCGCCCAGCCGCATCTCAAACTCCTCGGCGCGGGACCCCGCGAAGATCAAGTGCGTGTGCGGATCCACAAACCCCGGCACGACCGCCCGACCGCCTGCATCGATGACCTCCCCGCCCGGGCCGGGGGTGACCTCGTCCCTCACCTGGACGGTCGGGCCGACGGCCACGATGACTCCATCAGCAGCCGCCACGGCGCCGTCAGAGATGATGGCCAGATCGCCAAGAGCCGTCCCGGTCCGCGGCCGGTCGTTCGGCCCGGCCAGCGTCAACAGCTGCCCGGCGTGCACGATCAGGAGATCGACCTCGGTCTTCATAACACACGGGAACGGGGGAACGCGGGAACGCGGGAACAACTGATATTCTCCCTCACCCCTGGCCCTCTTCCCCAAAGGAAAGCGATATTTTTCGATCTTGTTTCCTGTCGCGATCCCGTGTTCCCGTCATTCCATTAATATCGCTTCCAGAATCTGCTCGCGACGAAATGCCGTGAGCCGGAGGTAGAAGCGGGCCGCGTCCGCGACGGCGTTGAGTGGGATCACACCGACGACCTCGCTGTCGAGGATCTCGACGCCATATCGGGCGGCCTCGGCGCGGACGAGCTCAAACGCCTGGTGCACCGGCGTCTTCGTGTAGTCCAGCAGGTTCATGGAGACCTGGGCGCGCCCTCGCTCGCTTGTGACCCCCATGGCCTGCACGGCGACCAGGCCGCCGCTCGATTCGCGCGCCGCCTTTGCAATCTTCTTGGCGACTTCCACATCATCCGTGGCGAGGTTGACGTTGTAGGCAATCAGCGGCCGGCGGGCTCCGACGACCATCGCGCCGGCGGTGGGATGAGGCTTCGGATCTCCCACATCGGGCACCCACTCCGGGTCGGCCATCTTCGCAGCCAGTCCTTCATACTCCCCCTTGCGAATGTCCGGGAGGCGGCGGCGTTCCGGCCGCGTTGCCGCCTCGGCATAGAAGTAGACCGGCACCCGCAGCGCGTCCCAGATCTGCCGGCCAAGATCCTTCGCCGCGGCCACACACTCCTCCATCGTCACCCCGGAGATGGGGACAAAGGGGATCACGTCCACCGCGCCCAGGCGGGGGTGCTCCCCGCGGTGCGATCGCATGTCGATGCGCTCCACGGCCCGCCGTGCGGCGGCCAGCGCTGCATGCGAAACAGACCGCAGGTCCCCCACGAAGGTGATGACGCAGCGGTTATGGCTCTGGTCGGCCT
The DNA here is from genome assembly GCA_005882295.1 of Candidatus Segetimicrobium genomatis. Classification (GTDB taxonomy): domain Bacteria; phylum Sysuimicrobiota; class Sysuimicrobiia; order Sysuimicrobiales; family Kaftiobacteriaceae; genus Telluricultor. The sequence continues at coordinate 10,640 of VBAI01000075.1, forward strand.
GCACATCGAGCACCCGCGCACCAGGGGTCTGGCGCACTTCCCCGGCGATCGCCTCGATGACGTCCCGGCGCCGGCCCTCGCTGAAGTTTGGAACACATTCCACCAGCTGCGGCATCGTCTCCCTCGGAAAACCGTACTATGCTTCTGTGCTTTCTGAAACTTCTCCTCGGACGAGGCTTCAGAGGAAGCGCCCGTGAAGACGCAGAAACCGCACTCTCATCGAGTATGCGTGAACATCCAAACCGTTCGGGGCGGCCAGACGAGCGCACCGAGCGATTGAGCCGGTTCCTCGCACTGGTGCTGCGCCACAAGCCGGACAGCGTCGGCATTGCGCTGGATCCGTCGGGTTTCGTAGAGATCGAGGAACTGGCGAACGCGATCGCCGGACAGCCCGGATGGACCTCGGTCACGGAAGCAGCCATTCGCGCCGTCGCGCAGACGGATGCCCGGCGCTATGAGATTGCCGACACGCGCATCCGGGCGCGCTACGGCCATAGCATCCCGATTGAGACCCCTGGAACGCCGGTGATTCCTCCGGAGTGGCTGTACCACGGAACGCCGCCCGACGTGCTCGACGCGATCCGGAACGACGGCCTCAAACCAGTGGGACGCCAGTTCGTACACCTGTCGGCCACACGCCAAGATGCGCTGACCGTCGGGCAGCGTCACAGCCCCGGGGCGATCGTGGTCACCGTGCTCGCGCGACAGGCGCACGAGGCCGGCGTACAGTTCTACCAGGCCTCTCCGGCCATTTACCTCGCCCGGGCGATCCCTGTCAACCATCTAAGCATCCCAGATGAGCTTCCATCGTGACACCCGAGACCTCTCCATCCGGATACGATACCTTTGCCTGGTTCTACCAGAAGTACTGGGGATCGGGGCCGATGTCGTTCATCGCCCGTGCGCTCCCAGTCTTGGAGCGCCTTGTCCTGACCCGCGTGCCGCAGGGCGGCCGGATCCTCGATCTGTGCTGCGGGACGGGACAGCTGGTTGGGGAGCTGATGCGGCGCGGATATCACGTCACGGGCGTCGACGGCTCGGAACAGATGCTGGGGTTCGCGCGCGCCAATGCGCCCGGTGCCGAGTTCGTCCACGCCGACGTCAGGACCATGACCCTGCCGTCGTCTCACGATGCCGCCGTGTGTCTGTTTGACAGCCTGAACCACCTGATGCGACCGGATGAGGTGGAAACGGCGTTCCGAAATGTCCGGGCCGCGGTTACGAGCGGCGCGCCGTTCCTGTGCGACTTCAACATGGAACCGGGATACCAGGCTCGGTGGCGCGGATCCTTCGGCATCGCCGAAGACGATCACGCCCTGATCAACCGGTCGGCCTATGATGCTCCGACGAAAATCGCGCGCTCGGTCTTGACGATGTTCCGGCTGCAGCAGGGCGCGTGGCGGCGGGCCGATGTGACGCTGTACCAGCGCTGCTACGCCGCGGAGGAAATTACCGGGGCCCTGCGCTCCGCCGGCTTTGGAGAGATTGTCGCCTTCGACGCGGAGCACGACCTCGGCCTGCAGGGGCACATCGGGCGAACCTTCTTCCTGGCCCGCGCGGTCTGACGTTCGTCACACCCCCGGGATTTCGACCCACCGCCCGGCCGACGCCCGGACCGCATCCATCACCCGCTGGACCTGCAGCCCGTCGGCAAACGTGGCCGCCGGTGCGATGGGGCCGTGATCAAGGATCACGCTGACGACGTGATCGGCCAGCCGGATAAACGACAGACCCCAGAGCGGCGAGTAGTTCATGCCTGGCGGGGCGGTGAGCGTCTCTGGCTCCGTGATCTCTTTCAGGCTCTCCCCGCGCTGCGCCCCCCACAGGCGTTCCTGGTCGAGCACGAGGGTCCCATCGTCGCCCCAGATCTCTGTCCGGGGCCCGGCAGCGTGGGCGGCCACCGCGCTGTTCACAACCGTGCCTACGGCCCCTGACGCGAAGCGCATCGAGAATGAGGCGAAGTCGTCAGACGTCACGGCCCGCTGGCCGCCTCCTCCGGGATCCGGGCGCTCCTTGCTAAACGTTGCTGTTGCTCCGCTGACCGCGACAACGTCTCCCAGAAAGTACCGGAGCAGGTCGATCTGGTGCGACCCCTGCGCGCCCAGGATCCCGCCGCCCCGTCCGGCATCCGACCACCACGTCCACGGCCGGGACGCGTCGGCCCTGCCTGTCCCCACCACGGTCGTCAACGCGTGCCTGGGCGTGCCGATGAATCCTTCCTTGATCAGGTGTTTGATCTTCCGGCGGATGGGATTGAAACGCAGCTCATGATCGATCACGTGCGTCACGCCCCGCTGCTCGGCTTCGCGCAGCATCTCCGCCGCCTGTCCGGCGTTCAGGGCCATCGGCTTCTCGCACAACACATGGCGGCGGTGCGCCAGCGCAGCAAGTGTCGCGGGGTGATGCGTGTCTGGCGGGGAGGTGATGCTGATGAGATCCAGTTCGGCCGTGGCGACCATCTCACGGTAGTCATTAAACGCATGGGGAATTTCGAAGCGGCCGGCGACCTCACGCGCCCGCCCCGGAGTCCCGCTGGCGACCGCGACCGCGTCCACGCGGGGGTGGGCCAGGAACGCGGGGATCTGCACCTCCGCGCCAAACCCCGTCCCGATCACCCCGACGCGCAGCTTCGGCATCTATTCCTCCACGCGCGAGAAGTGGATCACCGTCACCGTGTCATCGAGCCCAATCAGGCGCTCACGGCCGTAGATGTTGCTGAGGAACTCGATCAGCTCTTCGTGCCGGCGCAGCTCCGGGTTATCTCGCTGGATCTCGCGCGGGGTTACATCGCGCAGCGCCTTCACCTCGACGGCGTCGATGATCGCCGCCGCCACCTTCTTGCGCGTCCCGAAGCGCCGGCCGACCGTCAGCCAGACCACCTGTCCGGTTTCATACTTGTCCCGCTTGTCCCCCAGCCGGATGGTGGCGGTCTTCCGGCCGTCGCGTAACTGCTCGGTAAACACCGTCGAATAGAAGTTGAGTGCAAACACGCTGATCCCCCCGATTCATCCCAGCATGGGAATCCTCAGTCCGTGCCGCTTCGCTGCGGCAATCGCCAGCTCGTACCCGGCATCGGCGTGGCGCACCACCCCGGTGCCCGGGTCGGTCGCGAGCACCCGCTCCAGTTTCCTCGCCCCTAGCTCAGTCCCGTCGGCGACGACCACCTGCCCCGCGTGAATAGAGTACCCGATACCCACCCCACCTCCGTGGTGCACGGCGACCCAGGTCGCCCCGGCGGAGGTATTCAGCAACGCGTTGAGGATAGGCCAGTCCGCCACGGCATCCGAGCCGTCTTTCATGCCTTCGGTCTCGCGATACGGGGAGGCGACCGACCCACTATCGAGATGATCGCGGCCGATGACGATCGGCGCCCGGACGCGCCCGCTCCGCACCAGGTCGTTGAACGCCAGCCCGGCCTGCGCGCGTTCACCGTACCCCAGCCAGCAGATGCGCGCGGGGAGCCCCTGAAACGGCACCCGCGCCTCCGCCAGGCGGATCCAGCGCGCCAGCGCGTTGTCGCCGGGAAACAACTGGAGCACCGCGCGATCCGTCTCCGTAATATCGCCCGGCTCGCCCGACAACGCGACCCATCGAAACGGCCCCTTGCCCTCACAGAACAGCGGCCGGACGTAGGCCTCGACGAATCCCGGATAGCGAAACGCGTCGCCGAACCCCGCCGCCTGCGCCTGACCGCGCAGGTTGTTGCCGTAGTCGAACACGACGCTGCCGAGCCTCTGCAACGCCACCATCGCCTCGCAGTGCCGGAC
>VBAI01000076.1 GCA_005882295.1 Candidatus Segetimicrobium genomatis
CTGGATGATCGCGTCGGGATCGATGCCTTCAGCTTCGCCCTCGAAGTTGAGGATGAGGCGATGCCGCAGCGCCGGCAGAGCCAGCACCTTGAGGTCGCTGAATGCGACGTTCGCGCGCCCGGCGATCAACGCGCGCACCTTGGCCGCCAGGATCAGCGCCTGCACCCCCCGCGGGCTGCTGCCGTAACGGACATAGCGCTTGGCCATCGAGGCGGCAGCCGCGGTGTCCGGATGTGTAGCCTGGATGAGCCGCGCCACGTAGGTCTTGACGTGCGAGGCGACCTCGACCTCACGCGCCAGCCGGAACATCTCCAGGATCTGCCCCGAGGTGGCGGCGACGTCCGCCTGAGGGACCGCGGCGGCCGTGGTGCGGTCGATAATCTCGACGAGATCCTGTGCACTGGGAAACTCCACGCGCAGTTTGAAGAGGAACCGGTCCAGCTGCGCCTCCGGCAGCGGATAGGTCCCCTCCATTTCGATCGGATTCTGAGTGGCCAGCACAAAAAACGGCTCCGTCAGCGTGTAGGAAGTCCCGGCCGCGGTCACGGCATGCTCCTGCATCGCCTCCAGCAGCGCAGACTGTGTCTTAGGCGTGGCGCGGTTGATCTCGTCGGCCAGCAGGACCTGCGTGAAGACCGGCCCACGCTGGAACTCGAAGTACCGGCGGCCGCCGGCATCCTGCATCACCATGTTGGTGCCGATGATGTCGGCCGGCATCAGGTCGGGCGTGAACTGGATGCGCGAGAATCCCAGGTCGAGCGACTGGGCCAGGGTCTTCACCAGCAGCGTCTTCCCCAATCCCGGAACGCCTTCCAGCAGCACATGCCCACCGGCCAGCAGCGCAATCAACACGTGATCGATTAACTCCTGGTGTCCGACGATCACGCGGCGCACTTGCTGGCGGATGCGATCGAAAGTACGCCCAAACTCTTCTGGCGTCATCTCGCGCCTCTGGCCGACGGGAGCTCTTTCCAACTCTTCAACTCTCCAACTCTCCAACTCGTCATTTGAGTTGCGCCAGCCTCTCGAAGTATCGCCGCACAAGCGCCCGGTACTGCGCCGGAATGTGCGCGCGCTCGAGGGCGCGGTCCACGCGGGCCACCAGCGCGGGGGACACGGCCTGCGGGAGCGTCCGCGCGGTTCCGGGCCGGCCAGCGCCGATCACCTCGGAGGTGCTCACCTCGCCCTCGCCCTGGACGCCGTGGACCCGCTGGGGCGTCCGCTCAGCCTGCAGGCGCGGAGTGGGCGGGCCGAGCCTGTCGTCGACGCGCCCCGTGCCCGCGGTCGAGCCTTCACGAGGGCCCTCAGGAGGCGCGGACTCCGCGCCCGGCTGCGAGGCGATCTCTCGCCCACCCGGACCCGCAGGCTCCTGCGCCTGATCCGGCGGGGACTCACCCTGTTCGCTGGCTCGCGGGCCCGGGGCCCCGGAGGCAATCGCGGTGCGGGATTGCTCGAGTTCCTCTCGCGCGGATTCCAGCCCCTCCCGGTCTGCCATCAGTGTCTCCATACCCTCCAGCATGCGCAACGCCTGAGACAGCGACTCACCGGCCGCACCCGTCTCGCCGCGATCCAGCTGCTGTCGCGCCTGCTGCAGTTGCTGGCGCACCTGCGCCGGCTGCGTCGCCTCCCCTTCCTGCGTGATCGCCGCCAGACGGTCCAAGACGTCCTTGGAGACAGTGCTGGTATCCTGGCGCAGCCGTGAGGTCAGTTCCTGCAGTTGCTTGATCTGGCGCTGCAGCGCCTGGCGGCGCAGGAGCTCGGAGGGGAGCGCGGGAGACGACGGCGGCCTGCCCGTCTCGTCGAGCCGCTGGTCAATCTGCTGGCGCGCGGACTCGAGCTGCCGGGAGAGCTCGGTGATCCGGGCCAGCGCACTCGCCCGATCAACGCGCTCCTGCTGCAACCTCACGCCGAGATCGCGGAGCTGCGGTGCCCTCCGCCTGGTCAGGGGCAATCGATCTGCCCGCGCGCGGGCCTGCAGCGTCTTCGCGAACTGCTCCAGCCGGGCGCCCTCGCGCCGGATGACCTGCTGCGCGCGATGGGCCGGCGTCCCGGGCAGGGCCAGACCTCCGACCAGGGCCGGCCACAGCGCCAGCAGCGCCACCAGCGCCGGGGCCCACCACGTCGTCTTGGGGAACCGAAGCGGAATCGCTTGACGCAAGTCAACCACGTGCAGGTGCGCGGCTGCATCGGCGATGACCCGCGGGCCCAACGCTGTCGGCGCGCGCGCGGCGAGTCCGAGTTCGACCGCCGTGCTGGCGCGCTCGTCCAGGTGCAACACGAGGTCGAGGGTGCGTGCCGCGGCGACGAGGTCCGAGCGGGTAAGGAGGATCACTCCCGCGGCCACCAGCGCCGCGGCCAGGGCCGCCATGACGGCGATCCAGGGAGAGACCGCAGACACTGGCACCACCGTGCCGGCGGCCGTGGCGGCCACGAGCGCGATCAACATCCACACGGCCGCGCGTACCGCCATCCGCAGCGCCCGGTCGAGTCGCAGACGCCGCGCGGCCCTACCCACGATCCGCGTCACCGCCGGATCCAGCGCCGGTTTCATACCTGCATCATAGCACTCCAACTTGCGAGTCACGACACGGGCGGCTAGAGATCAGCTCACAGGTCTCAGCTCACAAGTCTCAGTCGCAGGACTGACATCTGTGACCTGCGACCTGAGATCTGCTGTTTAGGTTGTGCGTGCTTCGATCCGGATCCGCTCCACGCGCCGGCGGACCAGGCCGACGCAGATGCCGGCGGTGAGCAGGTACACGCCCACCACCAGCCAGACGGTAGGCCGCACACCCTCTCGCACCGCGATGGCCAGTGAGCGGACCGGGCTAAGCGCGTGCCACGGAGAAGGGAGGGCGTTCCCCCCGACGATCACGGCCAGGAGGGTCGTCCAGTGGGCAAAACTTCGCGCAAAGTCCGATTCAAACATGATACTGTAGAACGTTCCGGTCGCCCCGAAGGCGGTGGCCGCGGCAATACCGACCAGCGCCGCGCGCAGGATGGCCATGAGAGACTCTCCGCGGATCCCAGCAACGACGGCGACAAACGGACCCGCCAGCAGCCACTGCAGCGCGGCAAACGACGCGGCGGAGAGCACCTTGCCCAGCGCGATCGTCCCCGCCGGGAATGATGAGGCCGCCAGATCCCACACCGATTTCTCCCCATCGATGCCGATCTCGCCGGCCGCGCAGGCGGAGGTGAAGTACATGGTCAGCACGGCACTCACGATCAGAGATGCCAGCACGAGGCCTCCCTGCCGGAGTTCATCGAGACGGGCCAGGTCCGGCGGCAGAGAGAGAAACGTCAGCAACGCGATGATCACGAGGAAGAGGGTATGCAGCGTCAGCGCCTTCGAGCTGCCCAGGCGGTAGCGGACGTCCGCGCGCAGCACAGGATTCACGGGCCCCCCTCCAGGGCACCACGCAGGGGCACGACGACCAGGCGGTGGGCATCGATCTGCAATGCCGGTCCCCCAACCGCGTGCCCTCCACCGACCCGTCCCACCAGCCATGCGATGGCGCCAGGCGCTGGCGGCTGCCGCTGCAGGCGTGCGACGACTTCCTCCATGAACCGGTCGGACACGTCATCCGGGGGATGCGGCTGTCGCGCGAACGGCTCCCACCTGGTGGGATCGAGCGACAGAGACAGCATTGCGCCTATGGGCGGAAGCCGGTAGATCTGGCCGCCGCGAACAATCCTGGCGTCGGCGATGTTGGGTCCGCCGCGGTTGTCGATCACCACGCGCAGTCCCGCGTCGCTGATCGTGGCGTATCCGTCCAACGGCGCCGGTACCACCTGCGTTGCGTCCACGCGCAACCCGGAGGTAGCCGCATTCCCAGAGATCGCAAACGGTGCGTCGAATGTCAGCGGGCGCGGCTCCGCCGGCTGCATCCAGGCATCCTCAGCCGCCCGCAGGTGAAACGTCCCGCCGTACGGACTGATCAGTGCGGCGAACGTGCGGACACGCGCCAGGCCCGTGCCGGGGATGACCTCGGTAATCGAGACCTGCACCACCGACGTCCCGGCGCGGCGCGCCTGCAGCGCGAAACCATACATCGCGAGCGCGAAGATCGTGGCTACCATGGGGACGGCCAACCATCCGCCGCGCACGCGACCGGCGCGGCGGAGCGCCCTGCGGACCGCCAGGATATAGGCTCCTGACAACACCAGGAGCCAGACCTGGACCGAGCCCGCAAGCGGCCGGCTGGCCGGCAGGGCATCGCCCATTTCGGCCGGCGCCACCCAGGGGCGCACCGGGGCATCAAGCGCCGCCGTCCACATGGCCGCTCTCCCGCTCCAGGACCTCAGCGCCGGCGCAAACGGATCAAACGCCCAGAGCAGGACGCTGCCTGACCCCCAGCGCCATCGCGCCCCCATCGGTCCGCCGGCGGCACCCCGGCGCAGCCTGAGCGCCGTCACGGATATCGGTCCGGGCACTCCGGACAGATCGTCCGACCGCTGCACGTTAATCAGACCTCCCGGATCGGCGGGCAGCATGCGGAGCAGCCATGGCGCCTGGAGGGTGACCAGCGGCGCGCCGCCTGTAACGAGGAGCCGCCCCCCCTGCGCCACCCACTGCTCAAAGCCACGCCGTTGCGCCGGGGAGATCGCGCGCTCGTTAAAATCGCGAATGACCAGGAGCCGTACCCCGGTGTAGCCCTGCCATTGAGCCGGAAGATCTTCTTCGGTGATGTAGGCGGCGCGGATTTTTCGCGTGAGCCCGGAAAGAAACTCGAGACCAGCCGGCTCGTGCGTCAAGGCCAGGACGACCGACTCGACCGCACGCGCCGTGGACAAGGGCACGTCACGGCGTGCGACCTCTCGCCCCGACGCCACCAGGCGCACTGTCAGCACACCCCGGGTATCGGGGATGAAGGCCTCGACGGCCACCCGTTGGGGAGCGCCGGGCAGCAGCCGCACCGGCTGGCGAAATGACAGCGGGGCGTCGTATCCCTGGACCGGCACATCGACGACGACCTCGCCGTCGACAGGGAGCGACGCCTGTAGATCGACGCGGACCGGCAGCCACGCCCGCAGAGGAATCCAGCCGGCCCATCCCACGTCAGCGCGAATCGTCGCCGCAGGAGGTCCGGGCTCACCCCGGCCGGCATCGAACGAGGCGGCGGATGGCACACACCAGGCGGGGGAGGGAAAGGCGAGGACACCCAGCAGGAGGACGGCCCTTGAAAGCGGCCGGGGCTGGGCTATGAGGAAGCCTTCGAAGAGGCGTCTTTCGCAGATACGTCCGGTGACGAGACGCCCGTGGACGGCTTCTTCTCCTGAGCCTTCTTGTCCGAGTCCTTCTTGTCCGCCCCATCGGAGGCGGACGGCTTCCGGTAGTCCGTGGTGTGAAAGCCCGATCCCTTGAAGATCAACCCGACCGACGTAAAGACCCGCCGCGCCGGGCCGCCGCACACAGGGCACGGTCCAGGCGTTCCGCCAACCTCGTGGGTGACCTCAAACAGGTGATCGCAGCTCGTGCAGCGATATTCATACACCGGCATGTCGGAATCCTCTCCACCCAATCACTGTCTAATGGTAGAAATGCCCTGTGGGGCTGTCAATATTCCCCCCCCTGCCGGAAGTTGAAGAGTTGGAGAGTTGGAGAGTCAACGGCATGCGGTATTGGCTCTCCAACTTTCCAACTTTCCAACTCCAGTTATCGTCGTTGTAGTGTGACCAGCCAGATCGGTCCCCGGGACGCACCCGTATTCGTGCCAAATACGAGGTGGCGGCCGTCAGGAGACCAGGCGATCGCGACGCCCATCCCCGGATCTGTGTACTCCATCAGATATGAGTACAGGTGCAGGTGCCCCGATCCGTCGGCGTTGGCCATCCACAACTCGGCGCGGGCATCGCCGGAGAGTTGCGCGAAGACGACCTTCTCCCCCTGCGGCGACCAGGCCAGGCCTGTGTACCGTCCGGCCTGCGGCGCCACCGCGAACCGGCCGCTCCCGTCGACGCGGCTGAGGACCACCTGCCCACCACCCTCGGCGCCCTGATCACCACCCACGGTCGCGAGATAGCGTCCGGTGGGAGCGAGGCGCACCATGGCGGCCGGCGCAGGCAGCAGGATCTGCTGGCGGTCTGGATAGCTGATGCGCACCCGCCAGAGCTCGGTCATCGCCTGCTCCCTCCCGGCCGACAACCCATACAGCATATAGAGGCTGTCGGGGAACCACTGCAGGTCGCGCATCGCGCGGCCCACCGGCGCGCGGGTCACCATTCGCCTGAATCCGCCGTCATGGTTGACCAGCCATAACTCCGTCCGTATCTGACCGTCCACGGGATGGCGAACCACAACGGCAAGCCGGTCGCTCCCCGGAGCCCATGCCAGCTCCACCGCCGGCTCGGGGAGCGGGACGCGCCGGCGGTCGGTCCCATCGGGTCGCAGCGTCCACACGATCCCCCGGTCGATCAGCGCCAGCAGGTTGAGCGGCCGCGACCACGCCACCGCGGTCACCGCCTCAGCCGGCGCGACGTCCTTCTCTCCGCGGTCGAGCGTGTACACCCACAGGCGCTGATCGCTGCTGTAGGCCAGCGCCTGACTGTCAGGAGACCAGGCGGCGGGCGACAGGGCCGGGCGATCCATGATCCGGCGCACCCCGACCACCTGCAGCTGCCGCGTGCTCTCCGGGGCGGGAGTTCGCCGGACCTCGCACCCTACGACCGCCACCGAAAGGGCGAGGATGACTGGGATGAAGCGAACGCGGAGGGAACTGCGTCTACTTAGTCTACTTGGTCTACTTTGTCTACTTGGTCTACATGCGATCTCTGTCCTGGCCTGACATCTCTGCTTGTAGACTAAGTAGACCAAGAAGACCAAGGAGACCAAGTAGACGTCGTTTGATGTCAAACGACAGGATATTTCCCTTCCGCCAGTTCGCGGGTCAGGTTCGTGATGTTGATCAGTTCACGCTCCAGAATCTCCTGCACTCTGCGCCGGGCCACGTCCTGGCGAGTCCGTTTGGCCAGGATAATCTGCGCGGCGGCGATCTTGGGATGGTCGATGGCGGTGCCGATCTGGCTGAGCATCCACACGTACACTTCGCGGATTCCACTCACTTCACGGTAGATGCAATCCGCGACCTGGTGCGTCATGATGGTGTAGATCTTGCCCACGTGCGACACGGGATTCTTGCCGGCCGCCGCTTCTGTGCCCATCGGCCGGTTCAGGGCGATCACCCCGTTGACTTTGTTACCGCGGCCGATCTGCCCGCTGTCGCCGCTCTCCGCAGAGGTCCCCGTGACCGAGAGGTACATCCCCCCCAGCCCGCGACCGGGGATATCCAGGGTGTTGAGCGCCACCGTGATCTTGTGCAGCGTCTTGGCTTCGGCGCGCACAAACTCTTCGGCCGCCTCGTGCATCTGGTGCTTGCGCTTGAAGTACGTGGTCTCCGAATCGATGAACCGGTCCACGAACGCGACCGCGGCCGTCAGGTTGAGCTCGTCCCCGCGGCGGCAGCCCATCACCTTGATGTCCTCGCCGGCCTCGGGAAACTGTTGCTTGAACGCCGCGGAGTTCATGTGCCGCTCGGTCTGCAGGACCAGCCGCTCCGTCTCCGTCAGGGGCGCGTACCCCACGGCGGCAGAGGTGTCGTTGGCGCTGGGGACGGCCCGGTTGAAGATGTCGACGAGTTCGGGGGAGCCCGGCTTGATCTGCACGTCGTAGCGGACGTGTTCATCAGGATCCACAAACCGCAGGTGCTCGCGTATCCACCGTTTGGCCGTGGAGATGGCGATTTCGTCGATGGGAATCTGCTTGCCGTCCATCCCGGAGGTGGCGCGGTCGCCGAAAATCAGCCGCATGGGCTCCGTGACCCGGCCGCCCCCCAGGCGGATCTCCGCGTTTCCGGCGACCAGGAACCCTTTGTCGATGTTGTGGTGGAGGATGGTGCCAAACTGCCGCTGGTACTCCCGGCTCAGTTCGATGCTGACCCGCTCCATGATGGCATCGCAGATGGAGTCGGGGTGCCCCTGCCCCTTACGCTCCACGATCTCGACTTCGTGCTCGGACACCGGCTTGCCCGAGAGGACCTCGACCGTGATCGACCGCACGCCCCACCTCCACCCGCCATCGCTGCGTGCCACAGTGCAATTCGCGCACGCGCGATGGGTTCCTACGACAAGAACAATTTACCCCATCCACTCAACCTAGCGGCGGCGGACAAAGACGGGCACAAGCACGATCCCGGCGATGAAGCCGCCGACATGCGCCCACCAGGCCACGCCCCCACCTCCACCCGCCAGCGAGGCCAGCCCGTAGACGAACTGCATCACGAACCACAGCGGGAGAAACAGGAACGCCGGAATCGCGATGAACCTGGTGAACAGCCCCAGGGGGATCAGGGACAGGATGCGGGCCCGGGGGAACAGGACCGTGTACGCGCCCAGCACACCCGCGATCGCGCCGCTGGCCCCGATCAGCGGGTTCGTCGAGAGCTTGTTCATCACGACGTGTGTGGCGCTCGCGATCACGCCGACGGCCAGATAGAAGATGAGGTAGCCGCCGTGTCCCATCAGGTCCTCGACGTTGTCGCCGAAGATCCATAGAAACCACATGTTGCCGATCAGGTGCAACCACCCCCCATGCAGGAAGAGGGAGGTCACCAGCGTGGGTGCCTTCGTTTGCAGATTTCCGGGGGCCATCAACGCGGCCGGGGTCGCGCCGTACGTGCGGATGACCTGCTCAATGGCCGCGTCTGATCCCAGCCCGTAGAACACGGCGAGGAACACCGCCGTACAGACCAGGATCAGCAGCACGGTCACGATCGGCCTGGACGACGAAGGGTTGTCGTCCCGGAGGGGAATCATGCCGCGGCGTTGGCATCCTCCCAGCGCACTTCCTCGACGCCCTCGACCTCGCCGAGCGCCATGAGCAACTCGTCACGGCTGACCCGCGGCGGGAGACGCAGCGCCAGTTCAAGGACCACCCGGTCGCCGCTGCGGCCGGAGAGGTCCACATGCTCGATGTTCACGCCGAAGACGCCCAGCGCGGTGCCGATCTTTCCTAGTTGCCCGGGACGATCGGCCATCACCATCACGACGTGGCCGAGGCCGCGGCGGGGGATGCGCACCTCAAACACCTTGAACAGCGTGAGCACGCTGACGACAATGACCGTCGTGAAGAGCGCCCCGGCGTAGAAGCCGATCCCGGCCGCTGTGCCGATCGCCGCCACAGTCCATAGGCTGGCGGCGGTCGTCAGGCCCTGCACGCTGGCCCCGGTTCGCCAGATGGTGCCGGCGCCCAGAAAGCCGATCCCGACCACGATGTTGCTGGCCACACGGGCCGGGTCGGCCCCTGTGCCGAAGAAGCCGACGGCGGACACGAGCGTGAATAAGGCGGCACCCACCGAAACCAGAATGTGTGTGCGGAAACCCGCCGGCTTGTCTGCGCTCTCGCGCTGCCACCCGATCACTCCGCCCAGCACCATGGCCAGGAGGAGCCGGACCATGGATTCTCCGATCTGCTCCCAGGAGTTCATGACGCCGCGGCCTTCTCACGGACGATCGTCTCGCGATCACCTTCCCCCCGCGGAACAGGAGTCCCATCCCTCTCCCGCAGGCGATCCCCAGATCGGCCATGCGGGCCTCGCCGGGGCCATTGACCGCGCATCCCATCACGGCCACCTTCACGGGCGCGTCGATCCTGGCCAGACGCCGCTCCACCTCCTGGGCGATGGCGATGATGTCGACTTCGGCCCGCCCGCACGACGGACAGGCCACCAGCTGCACCCCGCGTGTGCGCAGGCCAAGACTCTTGAGAATTTCAAATCCAGCCTTGACCTCTTCCACCGGCTCGGCGGCCAGCGACACGCGGATCGTGTCCCCGATGCCACGAGCGAGGATGGCCCCGATCCCCGTGGCAGACTTGATGCCGCCGGCCCAGGCCGTGCCCGCCTCGGTGATGCCAACATGAAGCGGGTAGTCGATCAGGTCGCTGATCATCGCATAGGCCTGGACGGCCATCGGAACGTCGGACGCCTTCACCGAGATCACGATGTCGTGAAAGTCCAGATCCTGCAGGACTTTGATGTCTTCCATCGCACTGGCGACCAGCGCCTCCGCGCACGGCGCGCCAAACTGCCGCAAGACGGCCTTCGACAACGAGCCGATGTTCGCGCCGACGCGGATCGGCACCCCGCGCGCCTTCGCCGCCTTGGCCACCACGCGCGTGCGCTCCCGGCTGCCGATGTTGCCGGGGTTGATGCGCAGCTTGTCCACCCCCGCCTCCAGCGCCGCGAGCGCCAGGCGGTAGTCGAAGTGGATATCGGCAACGACCGGGATGGGACTGCGGGGTTTGATCGCGGCGAGGGCCTGTGCGGCCTCTTGATCGGGCACGGCCAGGCGGACGATCTCGCACCCCTCACTGGCCAACTGGTAGATCTGCACCAGCGTGCCCTCGACGTCGCGCGTGTCGGTGATCGCCATCGATTGCACGGAGACCGGCGCGCCGCCGCCGATGTCCACCTTGCCGACGCGGACCCTGCGCGTGTGCTGCCGCAGTATCATCGCAGTTGGGGGATGCGGTTAGAGATGAAGGATCTTGGAGACATCGCGTACGCTCAATGTTAGCAGCAACAGGATGAGCAAGACAAACCCGACCATATGGATGTACCCTTCGCGCCTGGGATCGATCGGCCGCCGCCACACGGCCTCGACCGCCAGGAAGAAGAGCCGGCCCCCGTCCAGCGCGGGGATCGGCAGCAGGTTGAACACGCCGATCAGGACGCTCATCGCCGCCGCGGTATAGAGGAAGATCTCGCCGCCGCCCCGGGCCGTCTCACCCAGAAACTGGACCGCGCCGATGGGACCCATCACGGACCCCAGGCCCTCTCTGGGCCGCACCAGCAGGGCGCCCAGGGCGGCCAGCAGCGCGCCGGCCGTCTGCGCGATCGTCGACAGCCCCCACAGCGTCGCACGGACCGGTCCCAGGTGCTGGCGAATGGCTTCCGGCCGATACCCGATCAAGCCGATGTTCTGCCGGTTGTCCAGGACCGAGGTGACCTCCACCTCGACCCGCCGCCCGCCGCGCTCAATCTCCAGGCGCAGCCGCGTATGAGGGTTCCGGTGAATCGTGTCGATTACCTCTTCGCCGCTGGCCACCGGCCGGCCGTTGATCGCCACGATGGCGTCACCGTCTTGCAGCCCGGCCTGTTTCGCCGGACACGGCACCCTGTGGCCCGCATCGAAGCAGTCGGTGAGCACCTGTCCGATGCGGTTGGTCACCCCACTGGGCACGCCCAGGACCAGGGCCAGCCCGGCCAGCAGAATGAGCGCCAGCAGCAAGTTCATCATCGGCCCCGCCGCCAGGACCGCCATGCGCTGCCACACCGATTTCGCTCGAAATGTGTTCGGGCCGCCGCCTTCCTGCAGATCCTCGCCAGCGAGCTTGACGTACCCGCCGAACGGCACCAGGTTGATGGCGTAGAGGGTCTCCCCGCGTGTCACGCCGACCAGCTTCGGCCCAAACCCCAGCGCAAATGCCTGCACGGTAATACCCACGCGCTTGGCCACGAGAAAATGGCCCAGTTCGTGGCCGAAGATCATGATGCCGAAGGCGATGATGGCCCAGATCAAATTTCCTGACATTCAACTCACCAGATCCGTTGCGGCGTGGGCACGCGCCTGCTCATCCGCAGCCAGGATCTCCTCGACGGCTGGCGCCGCCACGGGCCGGTGACGGTCCATGGCCCGCCGCACCGACCGCGCGATGTCGAGAAACCCAATTCCGCCGGCCAGAAACTGCTCCACGGCCACTTCGTTGCTCGCGTTGAGAACCGCGGGCATCGTCCCGCCGATGCGGAGCGCCTCGTAGGCGTACCCAAGGCACGGATAGCGCGCCGGGTCGGGTGGCTCAAAGGTCAGCGTCAGCTGGTCCCAGGACAACCGCGGTGCCTCCAGGGGCACCCGGGCTTCGCTGCGCAGGGCATACGCGATGACCAGCCGCATGTCAGGAGGTGCGAGTTGCGCCTTCACACTGCCGTCGACGAACTCAACCAACGAGTGCACGATGCTTTGGGGATGGATCACCACGTCAATCCGCTCGGCGGCAAGGCCGAACAGCCAGTGCGCCTCAATAACCTCCAGCCCCTTGTTCATCAGCGTGGCCGAGTCCACGGTAATCTTCTTGCCCATTTTCCACGTCGGATGTGCCAGGGCTTCATCAGGCGTGACCTGGGCCAGCGACTCCAGGGGCCGGCGCAGGAATGGCCCGCCCGATCCGGTGATCAGGACTCGCCGCACGCCCGAGACCAGTTCGCCACGCAGGCACTGCATGATGGCGGCATGCTCGCTGTCGATGGGCAGGAGCTGTCTCCCCGTCCGGCGCGCCTCCGCCATCACCAGCGCCCCGCCTGCCACCAGCGTCTCTTTGTTGGCCAAGGCCACGTCGCGGCCGGCGCGCAGCGCAGCCAGGGTCGGCAGCAGGCCGGCGATCCCCACGACGGCAACCAGCACCAGGTCGGCTTCGCCCCACACGGCCAACTCGCGCATCGCCTCCGGGCCGGAGAGGACCTCGACCTGCGGGGAAATGTCTGCGCGCAGCCGCCGGGCGGCCGCTGCGTCGGTCATCGCCACAACCTGCGGGTGGAACTGCGGGGTTTGCTCACGGAGGGTGTCAACATCGCGCCGCGCGCCTAGGCCGACAACCTGGTACTCGCCGGTGCGCTGCACGATCTCCAGCGCCTGCCGGCCGATGCTGCCCGTTGAGCCGAGAATGATGATGCGTTTCATAGGCGTCCCAGGATCCGTACAAAGAGGTAGGCGAGCGGCACCGTCACCAGTACCCCATCGAAACGGTCGAGGATACCGCCGTGCCCGGGCAGCAGCGCCCCGGAATCCTTCACACCCTGACGTCGCTTCATCGTCGACTTGAAAAGATCCCCGACCTGCGACGCGACACTGGCGACGATCCCGAAGAGGACTCCCGCCCAGCCTGCCAGGCCTAACGCCGTCGATCCTATCGCCCCGGTCACCGCGGCGCCGGCGATGCCGGCGGCGCCACCTTCCCAGGATTTCCCAGGACTGATCCTCGGGGCGAGTTTGTGCCGACCGGCTGCCAGACCGACAAAATAGGCGGCGATATCGTTGACCCACAGGGTGACCAGCAGCCAGGCCACGGCCGCGAACGTGGCCTCCCCCCGCCAGCGGACCAGTACACCGGTTGGCAGACCCAGGTAGACCGCCCCCAACAACGCCGTGGGCCAGCGGCCCCACACCACCGTCCCCGCGTCCACGGGCGCCGCCAGGTGGGCCGCCACTCCCAATGCGAGGACCGCAGAGGCCAGGACGATCAGAAACGTGGCGGGCGGGTGGCCCAACCGCACGACGGCGCCGAACACCACCAGCGCGCCCGCTGCCGTGCAGACCCGTGCCGCGGGAGAGAGCCCCGGGTGCAGCCGGAGAAACTCACCGGTCCCCACGGCTGCGACCAGGACGAGCACCCCCATCCACCACAGCCCTCCGCTCCACGCGGCGGCCAGGATCAGGGGGATACCCACCAGCGCGGTCAGCAGGCGGGGGACCAGGCCGGTGCGCCGGTATGCTGCTGCTAGATTGGTGCTCACTCACGCATCCTCAATGCCGCCGAATCGCCGGCGGCGATGCTGGTACTCGGCGATGGCGGCAGCGAGATGCGGCTTGTCAAAATCCGGCCAGTAGACCTCACAGAAGTACAACTCTGTATACGCGATCTGCCACAACAGGAAGTTGCTGACCCGCTGCTCTCCGCCGGTGCGGATCAGCAGATCGGGATCGGGAAGACCGGCCGTGTACAGGTAGCGCCCCACGACGGCTTCGTCAACCGCCTGGGGGATGATATGGCCACTGGCCAGGTCCCGTCCCAGCCGGCGCACCGCATCGATGATCTCCGCGCGCCCGCCGTAGTTGTAGGCGACGTTGAGCACCAGGTTGGGATTATCATGGGTCACCGCGACGACCTGCTCCACCTGCTTCCGCAGCGCCGGTTCCAACGTGTCCAGATCCCCGCTCATCCGAAACTGCACGCCGGCCTCCATCAGGTCTTCGAGTTCATCGACCAGCGCTTCCCCCAGCAACCGCATCAGCGCTTCCACTTCATCAGGTGGCCGCCGCCAGTTTTCCGTGGAAAACGCATAGAGCGTCAGGACGCGGACGCGATACTCGCGGCACGCTTCGATGATCCGCCGCACCGCCTCCAGGCCAGCGCGGTGCCCGGCCGCCCGCGGTAATCCGCGCGCCGCGGCCCAGCGGCCGTTCCCGTCCATGATGATGGCGATGTGCGAGGGCACGCGGGCCAGATCGAGCGCAGGCGCGATCACAGACTGCGGGGAAGGCTGCGGGTCACTCACGGTGACACGGGAGGGACGTACCGCTCCCGCGTGACGACGAGGTCCACCTGCCCGTCGCGCCCGCGACGCGCGCGCACGACCCGCAGGGATCCCTCCAGCACCACCGGCCGCGGTGGGGTGGTCTCGACGATCACACCCACCCGCTCGGCTGCGGCCTCCAGGCGACGGCGGGCCTCGCCCGCGTCCAGGCCGATGAGATCGTTGAGGTCCACCGCCGCACCGCCGCGCATCGCCGCACAGACCCGGTCACAGTTCCATGATCTCTTTGTCTTTGGTGGCCAAGAGGGCGTCGATCTCGGCGATGGATTTATCCGTGAGCTTCTGGAGTTCGTCAAGGCCGCGCTTGGATTCGTCTTCGGACACCTCGCCGTCCTCCTCCAGTTGCTCGATCATCTCTTTCGCCTCGCGCCGCACGTTGCGAATCGCCACGCGCCCCTCTTCCGCGTGTTTGCGCGCCACCTTGACCAGCTCCCGGCGGCGTTCCTCCGTGAGCGAGGGAATCGGCACCCGGACGAACACGCCGTCGGTGCTAGGCACCAGCCCGAGTTCGCTTTTCAGGATCGCCTTCTCCACGTCTTTGACTATTTTTTTGTCCCACGGATGGATCACCAGCAGGCGCGGCTCGGGGACCGTCACCGTGGCGACCTGCGTGATCGGCGTCGGCACGCCGTAGTAGTCCACGCGAATCTGTTCCAGCAGCACGGGGCTGGCGCGCCCGGTGCGCAGCGACGCGAATTCGTGCTTGGTGGCCTCGATGGCCTTCTGCATCCGGGCCCTGGCATCGGCGATGACGTCGTTGATCATCGCCCCCGCCCTCCCTGCGTGACCAGCGTCCCGACCTCCTCCCCCAGCACCGCACGCGTGACGTTCCCCGGCTGGGCCACGTCAAAGACCACAATGTCCATATTGTTGTCCTTGCACAATGCCACGGCGGTCGCGTCCATCACTTTGAGGTCGCGGTTGAGCACCTCCATATAGCCGAGCTGGCGAAACATCACCGCGTCGGAATGGACGTTGGGGTCCTTATCATAGACGCCGCCGACACCCCGCTTGGCCATCAGCAGAGCGTCGGCCTCTATCTCGATCGCCCGCAGCGCAGCGGCGGTGTCGGTGGTGAAGTACGGACTGCCGGTCCCGCCCGCAAAGATCACCGTCCGGCCCTTCTCCAGATGACGGATCGCCCGGCGCCGGATGAAGGGCTCGGCAATCTGATGCATCTCGATTGCCGTCTGCACGCGGGTGACGAGTCCTTCCTTCTCCATGATATCCTGCAGCGCCAGGGCGTTGATGACGGTGGCGAGCATGCCCATGTGATGCGCGGTGACCTCGTCGATCCCCAGGCGGGCCGACATGTCTGCGCCGCGGACCAGATTCCCGCCGCCCATGACGATCGCCACCTGCACCCCGTGCGCGGTGACGTCCTTCACTTCCTGCGCCACCAGGCGCAGCACCGCAGCATCAAGGCCCGCGCGGCCGTCACCGGAGAGGGCCTCGCCGCTGAGTTTCAACAGGATGCGCTCGTACTTGGGGGTACGCGCCGTCGTCTTATTCTCCGAGCTTGAACCGGGCGAACCGCCGGACCTGGACATTTTCGCCCAGTCTAGCGATCGCCTCGGTGATGATGTCGCGCACGTGCCGGCTCTCGTCCCGGATGAATGGCTGCTCCAGAAGCGCCACGTCCTGGATCCATTTCTCCAGCCTGCCATCCACCGCGGCGGCGGGCTTGCCCGCGAGTTCGGCGCTGAACTGGCGCCGCATCGCGTCCACGGCGTCGGCGGGGATACTCTCCCGGCTCACGTACTGCGGGGCGGCGGCCGTCACCTGCATCGCCAGGTCGCGCGCCAGACGCTTGAACTCTTCCGTACGCGCCACAAAGTCGGTTTCGCAGTTCACCTCGACGATCGCACCCACGCGACCGCCGGTGTGGATGTAGGCTTCCACGAGTCCTTCGGTGGCGATCCGCCCGGCCTTCTTGGCCGCCGTGGCCAGACCCTTGACCCGCAGGAGCTCCGCGGCTTTGTCCAGATCTCCTCCAGCCTGCTGCAGCGCGGCGCGGCAGTCCATAACGCCGGCCCCGGTGCGGGCTCGCAACTCCCTCACCAGATCTGTGCTAATCTCCACTGCGGTCTTACGGTTCACCAGGATACACCCCTACTCGTCTCGTTGAATTTGCGTGTCACCGTTCAACCTCACCTTCGACGAGCTGTTCCACCGAGGGCTTCTCGTCGAGGAGCTGATCGGCCGATACCGCCCCCTCGGCGGCCGGTCCTTCGCCCTCTACCGGCGGCGCCTCTTCGGGCGCCGGGGCGACCCCTTCCTCGACCACCTCGCGCTTGCGCCGCTCTTCCAGCCCCTCGAGGGCGGCATTGGCGACGCGGCTGGTAATCAGCCGGACGGCGCGGATGGCATCATCATTGCCGGGTATCGGATAGTCGATCTCGTCGGGATCGCAGTTGGTATCCACGATGGCCACGACCGGGATGCCGAGCTTTCGCGACTCTGCAACACCGATGTGTTCCTTGCGGGTATCGACGATATAGACCGCCGCCGGCAGCTGCGTCATGTTCTTGATCCCGCCGAGGTACTTCTCCAACCGGGCCAGTTCTTCCAGCAGCCGCGCCTGCTCACGCTTTGGCAGAACGTCCAGATGGCCGCGGTCGCGCATATCCTCGATCTCGCGCAGCCGCTCCACCCGCTTGCGGATCGTCTGGAAATTCGTGAGCATCCCGCCCAGCCAGCGCTGGCTGACGTACGGCTGCTGGGCCCGCATGGCCTCTTCCCTGATGGCATCCTGGGCCTGCTTCTTCGTGCCCACGAACAGGCACGTCCCGCCGTTCGCGACGGCATCGCGCAGGAACTGGTAGGCCGTCTCGATCATGGGAACGCTTTTTTGGAGGTCGATGATATGGATGCCGTTGCGTTCGGTGAAGATATAGCGAGCCATCTTGGGGTTCCACCGCCGGGTCTGGTGCCCGAAGTGGACCCCCGCTTCCAGGAGTTGTTTCATCGTGACGACCGGCACTGGCAAACCCTCCCTGTGGTTGTCGGCCTCCGCTCCCCTCATCCTGCGCCGGAACCCTGGTCGGGCACCGCCGGCGGCGTCAGCGAGCGTGTGAGATGACCACGCCCCGGGGCATCGCCCGGGGCGGGCTACTGCACGGGTGCGAACCCGAGGTAGTATAACACAAAAGCCCAAATAACGGGAACGGGGGAACGCGGGAGCGCGGGAACGCGAAAAGGCGACTGAACGCCCGCGGGGTAGGTTCGCGTTCCCGTGTTCCCGCGTTGCCGCGTTCCCGGTAGTTAAGCTCTGGGATGCGCCTTATCGTAGACGCGTTTCAACCAGTCGCGGGAGACATGCGTGTAGATCTGGGTCGTGGCCAGGTCGACGTGGCCGAGCAACTCCTGGACGACCCGCAGGTCGGCGCCCCCGTCCAGCAGGTGCGTGGCGAAGGTGTGCCGCAGCACGTGCGGGCTGATGCGTCTGGCCAGGGCGGCGCGGTGAATGGTGCGGTCGAGGATGACGCGTACGCCGCGGTCCGACAGCGATCCGCCGCGGGCGTTGACAAAGACGGCATCGGTCGACCGCCGGGTGACCAGCTGTGGCCGTCCGTCCCGCAGGTAGTGACGCAGCGCGGCGACGGCGGCGTCGGCCACCAGGACGACACGCTCTTTGCGGCCCTTGCCGGTAACACGCAGTTCCCCGCCGTCCTGGACATCTTGCAGCCGCAGCGCGACCAGCTCTGCTACCCGCATGCCCGTGGCATAGAGGAGCTCAAGGATGGCGCGATCGCGCCGGCCTCGCGCGGTGGAGGTGTCCGGTGCCCCCAACACGATCTTGACCTCCTCGGGGGTTAGGAATGCCGGGAGCCGGCGCTGGCGCCGCGGGGTCGAGATCAGCACCAGCGGGTTCACAGAGACCTTGCCCTCACGGTACAGGAACCGAAAGAAGGTGCGGACGGCAGACAGTTGCCGGGCGATCGCGCTGCGCGCGTACCGGCGGCTCAGGCTGGCGACATACCGGCGGGCCAGCGGCGGCGTCACCTGCGCCCAGGCTGTAATCCCCTGGTCATGCACAAACCTGGCAAACTGAGCGAGGTCGCGGCCATACGCCACCAGGGTATGCGGCGAGGCGCCCCGTTCCCCTTCCAGGGAGCGCAGGAAGCCGGCAACGTCTGGATCGGAGCCGGGCGCCGCAGGTGCTTTGAGCATCCGGCGTGTTTTCGTAGGCGGGCGGGATTGCCGGGCGGCCATGTCTGGACCGGCGGCGTGCCGGCCACGATGGGCTTCGCTACGGCGCGGGGCGGTCCTCTGCCGGCGCGCGCGGTTCGTCGGCAGCGGCCGGCACGACCTCGGTGTATCCGCAGGCCTTGTCCAGGCACCGCAGCGTCGTGCGGCGCGTGGTCTGATGCGTCCCCAGGACAGACGTCTGGCAACGAGGGCAGAGGCGGTCGGTGGGCCGGTCCCAGCTGGTGAACGTGCACGCCGGGTAGGTGCTGCATCCGAAAAAGCCCCGGCCCCGCCGCGAGCGGCGTTCCACCACCTCGCCGACTTTGCAGCGCGGGCAGGGGACGCCGATGCCCAGCGGCCGAGTATACCTGCACTCCGGATAGCCGGAGCAGGCGATGAATTCGCCAAACCGGCCGAACTTGCGCACCAGCGGGCGGCCGCATTGCCGGCAGGCTTCGCCGATTTCCACGACCGGGGTCTCGACCTGCACGATCTTTTGCTCGGCGGCCACCAGGTCGTGCTCAAATGGCGTCCAGAAATCTCCCACCACCTTCTGCCAGTCCAGGCGGCCCTCTTCGACGTTGTCCAGTTCCTCTTCCATCGCGGCGGTAAAGTCGTAGTCCATCACGTCGCCGAAGTGTTCGACCAGCAGATCGTTGACCAGCTTGCCCAGATCGGTGGGATGCAGCCGGCGGTTGATGGGCTTCACATATCCGCGGCGCTTGATCGTTTCAATCGTGGGGGCATAGGTGCTGGGCCGGCCGATCCCGCGTTCCTCCAGCGCCCGGACCAGCGACGCTTCCGTGTAGCGAGGCGGCGGCTGGGTGAAATGCTGCTGCGGGTCGAGGGCGACCACCTCGAGCGTCTCGCCGGCCGTCAGGTCTGGCAGCCAGCCCTCCTGTCCCTCGCCATTCTCCGGAAGATCGCGGTAGACGGCCAGGAAACCGGGAAACTTGACGCGCGACCCCGTGGCGCGGAACTGGTACGCGCCGGCGGCGATGTCCACGGAGAGCGTGTCCATGACGGCGGAGGCCATCTGGCTGCTCAGGAAGCGTTCCCAGATCAGTTTGTAGACTTTGAACTGGTCGCTGCGCAGGTACGGTTTCACCCGGTCGGGCGTCCGCTGCACGGAGGTGGGGCGGATGGCCTCATGCGCGTCCTGCGCTGAGCGCCGGGAGCGGTACACGCGCGGCGCGTCGGGGAGGTAGGATGCGCCGAACGCTTTCTTGACATACTCCTGCGCTTCGCGCTGGGCCGACTCCGCCACGCGCACCGAGTCGGTGCGCATGTAGGTAATCAGGCCCACGGTCCCCTCAGCCCCCAGATCGACACCTTCGTACAATTGTTGCGCCACATTCATGGTGCGCGCCGCAGAATACCCCAGGCGGTGGTTCGCCTCTTGCTGCAGCGTGCTGGTCGTGAACGGCGGCGAAGGATGCCGGAACTGGTCTTTACGCCGCACCTCGCCCACGGTAAACGGGACGCCCCGCAGCGACGCCACGATCGCATCCGCCTGGTCGCGCGTGCGGATGACGGTGGCTCCCTCGTCAGTCGGCGCCCCATAGCGGACGCCGTCCCGGCCAACCAGGCGGGCGATGAAGGGCTGCCGGGCTTTCCGCAGTTGGGCCGGAATGCTCCAGTATTCCTGCGGAACGAAGGCCTCGATCTCTTTTTCGCGATCCACGACCAGGCGAACGGCCACCGACTGCACACGCCCCGCCGACAGCCCGCCCCTCACCTTCCGCCACAACAGCGGGCTGAGCTTGTAGCCGACCAGCCGGTCCAGAATGCGGCGGGCCTGCTGGGCATTGACGAGGTTGAGATCGATGTCGCGGGGGCGCGCCAGCGCATGCTGCACGGCCTCCTTGGTGATCTCGTGGAACTCGATGCGTTTGATGGCCGGGTTGACCGCCCGGAGCGCGTCGGAGAGATGCCAGGAGATGGCCTCGCCTTCCCGGTCCGGATCGGTCGCCATGTAGACAGAGCTGGCTTGCTTGGCGGCCTCTTTCAACTCTTTGAGGATCGGGGCCTTGCCCTTGATCACGATGTAGCGCGGCGCAAAGCCATTGGCCACGTCCACTCCGAGCCGGCTGCGCGGGAGGTCCTTGACGTGGCCCATCGAGGCTACCACGTCGTAGCGGCGGTCCAGAAACTTCTTCAGCGTTCGCGCCTTGGTCGGGGATTCCACCACCACGAGCGCCCGCGCCCGCCCGGCGCGCGTCACCTTGCCGTCGCCGGAGGCCGGCCGCGCGCGCTTGCGCGGCGGCGCGATCTCGGAGGAGGGCGCCTGTGGGGCGGGGATGGCTGGCCGGGCCGCGGCACCAGCGGCCCGTGCTTGTTCCTTTCCGGCTCTCGGTTTGTTCATCGGTCCATCATCGTTGTGACATCTCGCCTGCTATATCTAGCCCCAGGGCACGCGGCCACACGCCCTTTGCACTCCAACGCCGTCAACGCCGCGCTCACCACGGCGACCGGACGCCCGCACCGCTGCGCCAGCTGGTCGACATGCTGCGGTGTAACATCCATCTGCGCCAGGACCAGCGCCTCGATCCCTTCCAACGGCGGCCCCTCCGGCGCGGGCCGCGCCAGCGCGGGTAATTGCAACTCCTCAAGAATGTCGCCCACGCTGCAGACCAGTTTCGCCCCCTGCTGCACCAACCGGTGCGGAGCGCCGGCCGTCGGATCGGTGATCCGGCCGGGTACGGCGAAGACTTCACGCCCCTGCTCCAGCGCCGCATCGGCGGTAATCAACGCGCCACTGTCCAGCCGCCCTTCCACGACCACCACACCCAGCGACAGCCCACTGATGATGCGGTTGCGCCGGGGAAACTGACCCGGTCGCGGCTCGGTGCCCGCCGCAAACTCTGACATCACAGCCCCCTGCCCGATGATCTCTCTCATCAGACCCGAGTGCTCGGGCGGATAGACCACATCGGGGCCGCACCCCAACACCGCGATCGTGCGCCCCCCGGCCGCCAGCGCCCCTCGATGCGCGGCGGCGTCGATCCCCCGCGCCATGCCGCTGACGACGGTCATGCCGTGCCTGACCAGCTCCCCCGCCAGGTGTTCCGCCACGGCCTTGCCGTACTCAGTCGCCCGCCGCGCTCCGACAATCGCCACTGCGGATTCGTCGGCGGGACGCAACTCACCGCGCACATACAACGGTGACGGCGGATCGAAGATCGCACGCAAGCGCGCCGGATACGCGGCGTCATCGATCGTGATGATGGCAATCGCATCACGGATGTGTTCCGGCCGCAAACCTACCCTCTACCTTACCACAGGGTGTCAAGCGAACAGCGCGTGACGGTCCCATCATCCCAGCAGGCGCAGGGGACGATCGAACGCGCGGTACTGCACGGCCTCCGCCAGTTGCGTGGCGGTGATCGCCGCGGATCCGTCCAGGTCTGCGATCGTCCGCGCCAGTCGCAGAGCGCGATCGTGTGCACGCGCGGAGAGGCTCAATCGCTCGATCGCGGCGCGCAGGAACGCGCGTCCGTCGTCGTCCGGCCGGCAGAAGCGCCGGGTCTGCTTCGGCGACATCGCGGCGTTGCAGACGATCACGCCTTCGAACCGCTCGCGCTGCACCTCGCGGGCGCGCATCACCCGGGCGCGGATCTCCGTGGAGTGCTCGGCGGGTGATCCGCCGGTGAGATCCGCCGTGGTGACGCGCGGCACCTCGATGTGCAGATCGATGCGGTCTAGCAATGGACCCGAGACGCGGGTGAGGTAGCGCGCCACCTGCGCCGGGGAGCAGAGGCATTCCCGGCCGGTGTCACCAAAGTGGCCGCACGGGCAGGGATTCATCGCCGCCACCAGCATGAAGCGCGCGGGGAAGGTCGCTGTGGACTGCACGCGCGCCACGGTGACGACACCGTCCTCCAGCGGCTGGCGGAGCACCTCCAGCACGTCGCGATGAAATTCCGGCAGCTCATCAAGGAACAGCACGCCGTGGTGCGCCAGGCTCACCTCGCCGGGCCGCGGCAGGGGGCCGCCGCCGGTCATCGCCGCGGCGCTGGTGGTGTGATGCGGGCTGCGAAACGGGCGTGCACGGATCACGCTCGAGCCCGGTGGCAGCGTCCCGGCCACACTAGCGATCCTGGTTACATCGATGGCCTCGGCCCACGACAGCGGCGGCAAGATCGTCGGCAACCGGCGGGCCAGCATCGTCTTGCCGGCCCCGGGCGGTCCGACCATGAGGATGTTGTGACCGCCCGCGGCGGCGATCTCCATCGCGCGCCGCGCCTGCTCCTGGCCCTTGACCTCGCTGAAGTCCACATCCAACTCGGGAGCGTCGGTGGATTCTGGCACCACGCGCACCGGCGACAGCACCGCCTCGCCTTCCAGGTGGCGGAGCACTTCGCCCAGCGAAGCTGCCGGGTAGATGTCGAGTTCCCCCACCAGCGCAGCCTCGGCCGCGTTGTCGCGCGGGACGATCAGCCCGCGCAAGCCCAGAGCCCGCGCGGCCAGCGCGATGGACAGTACGCCCGTCACCGGCCGCACGCCGCCGTCGAGCGAGAGTTCGCCCAGCAACACCGTCCCATCCAGCCGAGCGCGGATCTGCTCGGTCGCCGCCAGAATGCCTACCGCCATGGGCAGGTCGAACGCCGGCCCCTCTTTGCGCACGTCAGCGGGCGCCAGGTTCACGGTGATCTTGCGGGCGGGGACCTCGTAGTTCGAATTCCGGATGGCGGCCCGCACGCGTTCCTTCGCCTCTTGCACGGCAGTGTCGGGCAGGCCAACAATGGCAAACGCCGGCAACCCGCCCCCGACGTCGACCTCCACGTCGATGGGGTACGCGTCCAGACCCTGCACTGCGGCAGACCGGACTTTAGCCAGCACACGGCATCCTCCCCGGCCGCATTCTAACGGGAGGGGGGGCGGGGCGCACTAGCCCAACTGAGTCATTCGGGGTCAACGAGGTTCCGCCTCAAACGCATCCACCAACAGTTCAACGGCCTGGATACGTCCGGCCGAGTCAACGCAGACTGAGACAGCATCAAACCGGCAGGGCCGATCCATAAGCCGGCGCGTGGACAGGTAGTAGACAGCGAGCCGCTGCAGGCGCTGCTGTTTGAACAGGGAAATGGCCTCGAACGGACTACCGTAGTCGGATGTGGACCGGGTCTTCACCTCCAAAAAGACAAGAGTGCCCCGGTCTTCGGCCACCAGGTCTACCCGCGCCGCCGCAACGCGCGAACGGCGGCCTCTTCGCCGATTGCGCCGAGTTGCCTTCGACTAACCACACCTAAGTTGTACGGCGATTCAGGCAAAGTTGCCCTAGCCCAACCGGGTCATTCTGGGTTGCATGCCAGACTTTGTAGTTGCAGATTTCAGACAAAGCCTCTGTCGGTGACGGCTCGGGATCAGACGGCAGTTGACCCGATTCGGACAGGGGCCGGTGGAGGAGCCGCGGAGCGACTGGAGGCGAGCCGTCGCCGCCGTTAGCGAGCGCCGCGTCGCGCAGGGTCGGGCCCTGTACACGGAGCGTAGTCCAGCGGAGTTGTACAGGGGGCCCGGAGCAGCGAGCGCGAGCGTTACGCTCGGCCTCGGGGTCCCCGGAAATTTGCTCTGGCGAATTTCTGGGGTGAGCCGGCGAGCCGACTCGGAGCGCAGCGGCCCTCCACCGGCCCCTGCAGTGTCAGTCATCACAAAGTAGATCGGAATCCCAACCGGATGGGGGTGCCCGGAAGGTCTTGCCTCAAGACAGGGGTGGTAAGGAGTGGGCAGGTGATGCGCATGCGTCCGATCTGCTGTGCGGTTGCCTTCCTCGTGCTCCTGGCTGGGACAGCAGTTGCCCGGGTTGGCGATCCGCTCTCTGGGTTCAGTACCGGGGCGCTCATGCAGCAGCTGCAGCTGACACCCTCAAGCCAGACCGCAGACGCCGCGGGCCGGCAGATCTACCGGTATGTCTCCGATGATGAGGTCATCACTGTTGACGTGGTGGCACGCGGCGGGCTGATTGAGCAACAACTGATGTACGTGCCGATGGATCCGCGCCGCGCCTTTCAGGTGAGTTTCTTCTTGCAGGACGCCGTGGGCTCCGTCGTCGGCGCACAGAAAGGTATGATCGCCTTCAACGCGGCCCTGTCGAACCACAAGGAGACCTATCTCCCCTTCGGTGGATACACTATGCGATTCACGCCGATGGGCGGGCTGGTGCGAGTTCTGGTTACGGGGTCATGAGCGCAAGCGATTCCTGGTACGCCCGCACTGAGAAAAACGACCGCCGGTGCATGGGTGTGACGCCGTAGCGCCGGATGGCCTCCAGGTGCTGTTTCGTTCCGTAGCCTTTGTGCCGGCCAAATCCATACTGCGGAAACTCCCGGCCGAGCACAGCCATCATCCGGTCCCGGGTGACCTTGGCCACCACCGACGCGGCAGCGATGGACGCGCAGGTGGCATCTCCGTCCACGATCACCAGTTGGGGGACGGGCACGTCGGCGGCGAAACGACCGTCGATCAGCACCAGGTGAGGCCGGACCGACAACCCGAGAATGGCCCGCCGGTGGGCGAGGCGTGTCGCCTGCAGGATGTTCAGCCGGTCGATCTCCTCCACCGTCGCCATGCCGATGGACGCCGCCGCACAGGCGGTGATTTGCGGGTAGAGCGCATCGCGCTGCTCAGGGGTCAGGCGTTTTGAGTCGTCGAGGTGGGGCAACGAGATCCCGGCCGGCAGGACCACCGCGGCGGCCACGACCGGTCCCGCCAGCGGCGCGACCCCAACCTCATCCACTCCCGCGATTACGGCAAATCCGTGCGCCTGGTGCTCGCGCTCGACCGCAAAGAGCCCCTCTAGCCGCGCCGCTTCACCCGCCGCCCGAGCCTCGCTGGCTCTGAGGCGCGCCGCAAGGCGTCGGACGCCCTGACGCGGGTCACGCCCCAGCGCTCGCAGCAGACGCGGGTCCACCTCCCGCATCCCAACCACACGCTTGGTCAATTCAGCCACGGAGAGCGCGCGGAGATTGAACGCTGGTCTCATCCCGGACGAATATTCGTCCAGGGGCGGCAGGATTCCCGCGCTCCGCCCCGAGCCGGCGAAGCCGGCGTGGGGGCTCTAGTGCACCAACCCGAGGCGTTGCGGCGGCCAGTAGATCACCAGCGCCTTGCCGACCACGTTCTCGTGCGGGACGAAACCGAAGAAGCGGCTATCCTCGCTGTTGCAACGATTGTCGCCCAGCACGAAGAGCTGGCCCGCGGGTACCAGCTGGGGCCCGTAGTTGCTGGTGCACCGGTCTCCACCGACCAAGGCGGTCGGGTACAGTTCGGCGATAGGCGAGTTGTTGATCAGCACCACGCCATCCCGCAGCTCGACCGTTTCACCCTCGAGCGCCACGACGCGTTTCACGAAATCTTTGCCGGGATTCAGCGGGTAGTGGAAGACGATGACGTCCCCGCGGCGGATCCCGCCCATGCGATACGTAAACTTGCTGACCAGAATCCGGTCACCAATCTGCAGCGTGGGTTCCATCGAGCCGGAGGGAATGAAAAACGCCTGCACGACGAAGGTAATGATCAACAGGCTCAGCAGCGCCGCGAAGATGCTGGCGTCCAGCGTTTCGACGACAGAGGAGCGCCAGGCCGGCGGGATCGCATAGACGCGCTTCACGGCGACCCTGGCGACAATGAGCCCCCCCGCCAGGATCAAGATCAGGCTGGGAATACTCAGCGGAAAACGCTCCAGAAACTGCAGCTGCATCGTGGATCAGCGAGCGGGCGGGGTTACCGGTTCTCCTTGATCTTGGCTTCCCGGCCGACCTTGCGGCGCAGGTAGTACAGCTTGGCCTGGCGCACCTTGCCTTTGCGCGTCACCTCGACGCGCTCGATGCGCGGGGAGTGCACGGGAAATATGCGTTCCACGCCCACGCCGTGGCTGATGCGCCGGACGGTGAACGTCTCCCGCACACCGCCGCCCTTCCGGGCGGTGACGACCCCTTCGAACGCCTGAATGCGTTCGCGGCCGCCTTCGGTCACCTTCAGGTGCACCCGCACTGTATCGCCGGGCGTAAACCCCGGCGTCGCAGTCTTGAGTTGATCCTGCTCCACGGCCGCCAGCCTGTCCATCGTCGTCATCCTCCAGCGCTCATCACGGGAAACTCACGGCGCTGAATTATAGCACACTACGCGGGAACGCGGGAACGGGGGAACGCGGGAACGACGGAACGACGCACTTTGCTATCATGTCGCGTTCCCGTGTTCCCGCGATCCCGTGTTCCCGGTAGTTAGGGCTCAATGTCGAGCCCGAACTCTTGAAGCAGCCGCCGGTCTTCAGCGCTGAGCCCTTCCACGCGCAGCAGGTCGGGGCGCCGCACCAGGGTGCGGTGCAACCGCTGCGCGCGCCGCCACCGCCGGATGGTCTCGTGGTCGCCGGACAGCAGCACCTCGGGCACCTTCATGCCGCGAAACTCCGCCGGCCGCGTGTACTGGGGGTAGTCCAGCAACCCCTCGGCGAATGAATCCGCCTCTACAGACTGCGCGTCACCGACCACGCCGGGAATGAAGCGGGCGACAGCATCAACGATCACCATCGCCGGGAGCTCGCCGCCGGTCAGCACATAATCCCCGATGGAGATCTCTTCGGCCGCCAGCCCTTCGCCCACGCGCTCGTCGATTCCCTCGTAGTGCCCGCAGAGGATCACCAAGTGGGCCTCGCCGGCCAGCCGCCGCGCCAGGGCGTGGGTCAGACGCTCCCCCTGCGGAGACGTAAGAATGATCCGGGGAGACGTCGCAGGGGCCGCGGCCCGGATGGCGTCCACGGCGGCCAAGAACGGCTCTGGCTTCATCACCATGCCGGCCCCGCCGCCATAAGGGGAATCGTCGACCTGCCGGTGGCGGTCCGTGGTGAACTCACGCAGATCCCACACCACGATCTCCAGCAATCCTCGCTCCCGGGCCCGACCGAGAATGCTGAGGTCTAACGGCGCAAACGCCTCCGGAAAGATCGTGACGATGTCGACGCGCATCGCGCTTCAGTCCAGCAGGCCGGCCAGTGGCCGGATCACCATGCGCCCGGCGGCCGGTTCGATGGACAGCACTACAGAGCTGATCGCGGGGACCAGGTACTCCCGGCCTGCGCGCTGCCCTGCACCGGATGGTGCAGGGCCCTGCACGACGTACACATCGTTGCTGCCGGTCCGCAGAATTTCCCTGACCGTGCCCACCTCCTGGCCCCCCTCAGTGATCACCCGCAGGCCAACGATCTCAAAGACATAGTGCCGGCCCTGCGGCAACGCGGCCGCCTCCCCCCGTGGCACGGCCAGGTCCGCGCCGCGCCATTGCTCGGCGCTGGCCACCGAGTCGATGCCAGCGAGCTTGATCAGCATGGCGTTGCCGTGCGCCCGTACCGAGGCGACCCGCACCGGCGTCGGCCGGCCGTCTTTCAGCAACACGGCCTCTCCCAGACGTGCCAGCCGCTCAGGGAAATCGGTGTCAGGGACAAGCCGCAGTTCCCCGCGGATGCCGTGCGGCCTGGCGATGCGGCCGACCACTACGTACGCCGGGAGGGCGGCCATCGTCGGCGCGACCTACTCCTCTCGGATCTCCATGATGATGCCGTCTTTGACGATGATCTCGGCGCGACTGAGTTTGGTGAAGAGGTTGTCCCCGACCTTGACCTCGACCAGGCTCTCCACGGTCCCCTGCGCGAACTCGGAGTTGAGCTCCAGTTGCTGGGCCTCGCGCAGCCGCATCTCCAACTCCGCCCGGGTAGCTTCCTGGCGAGCCCGCTCCAGCTCCAGTTGCTGGCGGATGGCGCGCGCCTGGGGGGTCACCGTCCGCTCCAGCTCGGCCCGACGGATCTGGCTGTCCAGCTGTACTTCAATCGCGTTCACGCGTTTGATCGCCTCTTCCAGATCCTGGATGTACAACCGCTTAAAGCTTTCCGTGACGATGGCCTTGATCACCACCGGCCGGCTGATGTTGATGCCCATGCCAACCTCCACCGCGTGATTAGTGATTCGTGACTCGTGATTCGCAACCGCCCTTCCAACGTGGCTGTCCTACTCCAGTACCGAATCACGAATCACAAATCACGAATCACTGTAGTATCTCGACGGTCACGCGCTTTCCCGTCCGCACCGCCGCGGCCTTGACCACCGTACGCAGGGCGTTGACGATCCGCCCCTGCTTGCCGATGATCTTGCCGACATCATCGGGCGCGACCGTCACCTCGATGACGATGGACCGCTCGCCTTCGACCTGGCGCACGCGGACGGCCTCGGGGTGATCCACCAGCGCCTTGGCGATGAACTCCACCAGACCGCGCATGGCGAGCGCTCCTCTCGCGTCGAGGGTCTAGCCCCGAGGGGTCGGCCCGCCGTGCTGGAGGACGCCGGTTTTTTCCAGCAGCACACGGGCCGCGTTGCTCGGACGGGCGCCCTTCCGGAGCCACGCCTGCGCCTTCGCCTCGTCAACCTTGATCGTGGACGGCTCGGTCGTGGGGTTATAGTACCCGATGGACTCGATGTACCGGCCCGTCCGCGGCGCTCGCGAATCTGCGACCACCAGCCGGTAGAAGGGCACGTGCTTGCCCCCGATGCGCATCAAACGGATCTTCACCATCGATGATGCCTCCCTGTATGTGTGATTAGTGATTCGTGATTAGTGATTCGCAACTACCGTGGATCGGCTGTGCCGAATCACGAATCACTAATCACAATCACGGCAGGGGAAACTGTAACTTCCCCTTTTTCCCCAGCCCACTCATCTGCTTCATCAGCGTGCGGGCGTCGTCGAACTGCCGCAGCAACCTGTTCACCTCTTGAATCGTGGTGCCGCTCCCCCTGGCAATGCGGCGGCGCCGGCTCCCGTCGATCAGATGCGGGTGGGTACGCTCTTCCGGTGTCATCGAGTCGATCATCGCCTCCACCCGTCGCAGGGCCCGCTCATCCATCCCCGCCACAGCACCTTTCGGCCGCATCGCCCCGGGGAGCATCTCCAGCAGGGAATCCAGCGGGCCCATGCTGCGCACCTGACGCAGCTGGACGCGGAAGTCGTCGAAGGTGAACTCCGCCCGCCGCAGTTTCCGCTCCAGGTCGGCCGCAGTCTGCGCGTCCATCGCGTCCTGCGCCCTTTCGATCAGGGTCAAGACATCGCCCATCCCAAGGATCCGCGACGCGATCCGGTCAGGATGGAACGGCTCCAGACCATCCAGCGTCTCCCCGACACCCGCAAACAGCACTGGCCGGCCGGTCACTTCTACAATGGAGAGCACCGCCCCGCCGCGGGCGTCGCCATCCAGTTTAGTGACGATGAGACCGTCGATCCCCACCAGGTCGTGAAAGCGTTGCGCGATGTTTACCGCGTCCTGCCCGGTCATCGCGTCCACGACCAGCAGCACCTGATGGGGCGCGGTCGCGTCCCGCATCGTGACGAGCTCGGCCATCAGCTCGTCGTCAATGTGCTGCCGGCCGGCCGAGTCGATGATGACCACATCATGGCCATGCCGTTTCGCCTCTGCGAGGGCCGCCGTAGCGACCGCCACGGGATCGGTGGCACCTGGACGGGAAAACACAGGAACGCCGGTCTGCTGGCCGACGGCGGCGAGCTGCGCGACGGCCGCGGGCCGGCGCAGGTCCGTCGCGACCAGCAGCGGGCGCCGCCCGCCCTTCACGAGGCGCATGGCCAGCTTGCCTGCCGTCGTCGTTTTCCCGGCTCCGTGCAACCCGACCAGCAGGATCACCGTCGGCGGCTGATCGGTGAGACGGAGCGCCCGGACTGTGCCGCCGAGCAACCGCACGAGTTCCTGATGGACAAGCTTGACCACCTGCTGGCCAGGCGCCAGATGTGTCAGCAGCTGCTGTCCGACCGCCGCGTCGCGCACCCGGTCGGCAAACGCCTTGGCGACCTTGACGTTCACGTCGGCTTCCAGGAGGGCCAGCCTGACGTCGCGGAGCGCCGCGTCGACATCGGCGTCGGATAGCACACC